>NZ_JAGYGK010000002.1:0-438171 GCF_019947395.1 Pseudomonas sp. BF-R-26
CCACCACCACCACCACCACCACCATCTTTCGCGTAGGCGGAGCTCATGATGGACAGGCCAGCGGGCAATAATGGGGCGGCTGCAAGCATCATCACGCATGACATGACAGCTGCAAAACTCTTGTTTTTTAATAACATGGGTGGGTTCCGTGAGGTTGATATTGCACGAAGTAATTGACCGTTTCGGCCCCACACAGTTCAAAGGTCAACGACCAACGGGCAGGCAATGTGCAGTTATCGAACAATGCACATTGCTTCCCGTAGTTTACTGATCGTTATGCAGCGAGGGCGCGATTGGAATTTGTGGTTCCACTTCAATCGAATGCGCCATTGAGAACCTCGTAGATGATCCCGGTAGCGATGGCCACCAGTATCAAGTCAGTGCCAGCCTGCCGCCACTCGTAGCCATCGTAATGCGGAAGCCTGCCGAGCAATCGGCCATCGAGTTTTTTGGCGATCCCCGGCGGTAGCGGTTTTCCGCGGGCGAGATTTTTTTGAATACCGGGTGGCAAGGCGGGCCCGGGGCTCCAGTAGTCGCGATAACCACCCACGACTCCAAGAACACTTCCGTGATTGATGCTCGGGCCGTGACTCCAATCGTCACCCCCTGAACCTTTGCCTTTGTTTCCATGGCTGGCGTTGCCATGGTCCTGGATGTTTTGTGGATTTCCCTTGCCGTTTCCCTGGCCCTTCCCGTTTCCCGGGTCGGCCAATGCAGTCATTGAACCGGACGCCAAGGCAAGACACGTCATAGCGGCAATCAACGAGCGAGATCTAAACATATCCGTTCTCTCAGAAAGGGGATGCCCCCTGCAATGTAGACGGTTATGGCTGTGTTAGTTCAGAAAACGTGTGCACTGGAGGTGACGACAGGGCCAGATGGGAAAATCGAACGAACGGAGACATTCAGGCATTGATAGGGCACGACGAAAAGAAGATCGAGCACCTGGAGGTAGGCGCCGAGCTGGCGTTTTGAGTGGGGTCAAATCACAGACAACAAAAAAGGGCCCACCTTTCGGTGAGCCCTTCCAGACCGCCCAGCAGAGCGGATTTTGTTTGGTAGGCGCGATTGGACTCGAACCAACGACCCCCACCATGTCAAGGTGGTGCTCTAACCAACTGAGCTACGTGCCTGCTGTGAGGCGGCATTCTACGGAATTCCGGAGGGGTGTCAACACCTTTTTTTCACCTAACCCTATGAATATGCAAAATATTTAATTTTGCTGTGGCAAAGAAGATTTTCCGCTGGCTGGCGGTCGTTTTTTAACTCGGGTAGGATCGATGCACTCGTAAAATATATTAAACAGAGGCTGCAGGATGGCGAACACTCCCTACCCAGAGTCCTATTACGCCGCGTCGGCTAATGCGGCGCCGCCGCGTCCGGCCCTGCTGGATGATGTAGAGACTGATGTCTGTGTCATCGGCGCCGGTTATACCGGCCTGTCCTCTGCCCTGTTCCTGCTGGAGAACGGCTTTCGGGTAACGGTTCTGGAAGCGGCCAAAGTGGGTTTTGGCGCATCGGGGCGCAACGGTGGCCAGATCGTTAACAGTTACAGCCGTGATATCGATGTGATCGAGCGCAGTGTCGGCCCCAAGCAAGCTCAGCTATTGGGGCAAATGGCGTTCGAGGGTGGACGGATCATTCGTGAGCGGGTGGCCAAATACAACATCCAGTGCGACCTGAAGGACGGCGGTGTGTTCGCCGCCATTACCGCCAAGCAGATGGGCCATCTGGAATCCCAGAAGCGCCTGTGGGAGCGCTTCGGTCACACGCAACTTGAGCTATTGGATCAGCGACGCATCCGTGAAGTGGTGGCTTGCGATCAATACGTCGGCGGCATGCTCGATATGAGCGGCGGGCATATTCATCCGCTCAACCTTGTCTTGGGCGAGGCAGCCGCCGTGGAGTCGCTGGGCGGCACCATTTACGAGCAGTCGCCAGCGGTGCGCATCGAGCGCGGCGCCAATCCGGTGGTGCATACGCCTCAGGGCAAGGTCAGGGCCAAATTCATCATCGTCGCCGGCAACGCTTACATCGGCAATCTGGTGCCGGAGCTGGCGGCGAAGTCGATGCCCTGCGGGACTCAAGTGATCGCCACTGAGCCCTTGGGCGATGAATTGGCCAAGCGCCTGCTGCCTCAGGACTACTGCGTCGAAGACTGTAACTACCTGCTCGACTACTACCGCCTGAGCGCCGACAAACGCCTGATTTTCGGCGGCGGCGTGGTCTATGGCGCGCGCGATCCGGCGAACATCGAGGCGATCATTCGACCGAAGATGCTCAAGGCCTTCCCGCAGCTCAAGGACGTGAAAATCGATTACGCCTGGACCGGCAATTTCCTGCTGACGCTATCGCGACTACCCCAGGTCGGACGGCTAGGCGACAACATCTACTATTCCCAGGGTTGCAGCGGCCATGGCGTGACGTATACACACCTGGCGGGCAAGGTGCTGGCCGAGGCATTGCGCGGTCAGGCCGAACGCTTCGACGCCTTTGCCGACCTGCCCCACTACCCGTTCCCCGGCGGACAATTGCTGCGTACACCGTTCGCTGCGTTGGGCGCCTGGTATTACGGATTGCGGGACAAGTTCGGATACTGACCGATAGAGGTGAAAAGGTGCCAGCGAAGGCGTCATCACGTGCGCCTTCGCCGGCAAGTCGGATCGCCGCACCGCTGGCTCCGACGAAAAGCGGTTCACTCAGAAGTCGACCGTTGCCGAAAGGAGGTAGGTGCGCGGGGTCGCAAGCGTCAAGCCAGGCTCGCTGTCATCCGAGGCCCCGGCCGAACTCCAGTAGCGTTTGTCCGCCACGTTCTCGACATTGGCCCGCAGGGTGATGTTCTTCTCGTCGACCTTGAACGCGTAGCGTGCACCCACGTCGAAACGCTCCCAGGAGTCGATTTCCTTATTGTTGGACTGGTCCAGATACTGCGAGCTGGAATAGAGGCCGCGACTGGTCAGGGTCAGGCCCTGCACGGTCGGCACATCCCACTCCGCGCCCAGGTTGACGTTGTATTTCGGCGTGGCCGGTGCCCGGTTGCCGTCAAAGGTGCCATTGGTGGTGTTGCTCAACTCACTGTCGATGTACATGACACCGCCGAGCAGGCGGAAACCATCGAGTGGCTCACCGAACACACTCAGCTCCACACCCGTGTTCTCACGCTTGCCGTTCGGGCCGAAAACCCGCGTCGTGGCGTTGGTCTCATAGGCCGGCTGCTTGATCCGGAACACGGCGGCGGTGACGGCGAACGCTCCGGCGTCATACTTGGCGCCGACCTCGACCTGTCGACTGATGAACGGCGGGAATATCTCGTCCTCGTTCACAGAGGTCGATGGCGCGATCTTGCCCTGGCTCAGGCCTTCCATGTAGTTGGCATACAGCGACAGCTTATCGGTTGCCTTAAACAGGATGCCGCCCGACGGCGAAACCTTTTCCTCGTCGTAGGCCGTGGCGCCTTTGACATTATCCGTCCAGTCGTCAACCTTCACGCGCTGCCAGCGGGCGCCCAGGGTCAGCAACAGCCGGTCATCGAAGAAACCCAGGGTGTCGGACAACGCCACGCCGCTGAAGCGGTTCTCGGTGTAGACCTTCGAATCGAGTCGAGTGGGTCTGACAGGTGTTGGTGTCTCTACGGGATCGTAGAGGTTGCTGCGGGCCGCGGCATAACGGGCGCCGCCATTTTCGAAGTCCATGTAGAAATAGCTGGCGGCCAGATTGACTTCATGGCTCACCGGGCCGGTATGAAACCAGTTGCGCACCCCTGCCGTGGCTGTCCGGACATTTTCGTCACGGGTGAAGTCACGGGGCTGAACGCTGAAATCGCCGGCATCATTGGTGACCGCAACGGCATGCCGGAGGAAGTCATGATTGCTTTTGCGCGCACCCACGCCGCCGTACAGCATGACGGAATCGCTGACATCGAATTCGCCGTTCACCGCTCCGAAGGTGTCGTTGGTACTCGCCTTGCTCCAGGGCTGCGCATAGTTGTCGCGCACATCGTTCGCATTCGGCACCTTGGCATTGGCGCCGACCTGCACGCGTTCCTGCGGGGCATCGGTGTCACGCTCGGTGCGCCCGATGTCCGTCGAGAGTCGCAGGCGCTCACCGCGAAAATCCAGGCCCAGCACGGCCATCTCGCGGTCGACACTCTGGTGATCCCATTCGGGGTCGCCAGACTGCTTCACGCCGTTGAAACGAATACCGAACTTGTTGTCTTCACCAAAGCGCCGACCGACATCCACCGCACCGCCGACCTGGCTGTCGGAAGCGTAGCTACCGGTAAACGAAGTGATGGGCTTGTCGTTCGCGCGCTTGGGCACCACGTTGATCCCGCCACCCACACTGCCCCGCGGCGAGATGCCGTTGATGAGCTGGCTCGGGCCTTTGATGATGTCGACGCGGTCGGCCATCTCCATGTCGATCGTATAGGTCGGCAGGACGCCGTAGAGACCGTTGTAGGCGACATCACTGTTGAACAGGCTGAGCCCGCGAATGGTGAACTGCTCATAACGCCCACCCGCCGGATTGGTGGCGCGAACCGAGGGATCACTGGCGATCAAGTCGCCCAAGGTACGAGCCTGCAGGTTTTTGACCGCCTCACCGGTGTAGGTGGTCATGCTGAACGGCGTTTCCATGAAGTCTTTCGAGCCTAGCAAGCCTTGCGAACCGCGGCGCGCGACCTGGCCGCCGGCATACACCTCGCCGCCCGCCCCGCCCGTGGCACCGAGAATCGAAGTGGGGGCCAGTTGCAGGCTGCTGCCTTCTGGCGCCGGGGTCAGGATGTACGCCTGCTCGCCCACCGGTTGCAGTTGCAGACCGGAACCCTGCAACAGCCGAGCAAAGCCCTCCTCGACCGCGTATTCACCGGAAAGACCGGGGCTGGTGCGACTGCCCACCAGTGCCGGGTCAACCGAGAGATTGACGCCAGACAGACCGGCAAACCGGGTCAGCGCATCGCTCAGGCTGCCGGCAGGCACCTGATAATTGCGCCGGGCACTGTCTTCGGCCCAACTGGCAGTGATAAATAACGGACTGGCACTCAGGCCCAGCATCAGGCTCAGGTGCAACAACGGACGCAGGCAGGAAGAAGCCGGGCGCGGACAGCAATGTATTACTGCGGGCATTGATAGAGTTCTCTTGATTCGTTCACATGCCTTGAATGACAAGCGAGTCGAAAAAAGGGGACAGGCTTCACACACTATTTTTGCGCGGCAGCAACGTCACCCAATAACGGGTACGTGAATGCACCTCCAGCGGCAGGCTGGCCGCGAGCAACGCGAGGACGCGATCGGTGTCGTCCAGGCGGAAACTGCCGGTGACACGCAACGCTTCAAGCTCCGGCTCCCAACGCAGCACACCCGGTCGATAAGTGCTGAGTTCGCGCAGGAAATCTCCCAGCGGCTGGTTTTTCGCCATCAGCACGCCCTCTCGCCAACCCGGCGCAAGCACATCGAATGGACTGATCGGCCCGACACCGGCTGCTTGAAGACTGACTTGTTGACCACCGCGCAAAGCCAACACCGGCCCCTGCAAGGGCTGCAGTTGCACGGCGCCGCTGTACACCGACACGCGGCAACCGCGCGCCTCCTGCCGGACACAGACTTCGCTTTGGCTGACGATGATTTGTCCAAACTTCGATTGGATCGTCAGCGGTGACGCGCTTGGCACCTTCAGCGACAGTTCGCCCTCAATCAGCTTCAAGCGACGGCTCTGCAAATCCACATCGACGGCACTGGCCGTGTTGAGTTGCAAGGAACTGCCATCAGCAAGCTGCAGCTGTTTGCGCTCCCCCGTGGCCGTATGCAGATCGGCTCGCCAGACATCCAGAGGCAATTGTCGACTGATCAACCAAGCGCCCGGCACCAACGCCACCGCACTCAATGCACGCTTGAGCACCACACGCCGACCCGGCTCGGGGCGATCCAGACTTTTGAGCGCCAACGCTGAAGGCAGACTGGCAAACCGCTGACGCAAGGCTTGAGCCTTCTGCCAAGCCTGCTCGTGACTGACGCAACTGTCGCGCCAACGCTGCAGATTCGCACGATCCTGCTCATTGGCACTTCCAGATTCCAGCAAGGCGAGCCACTGCGCGGCAGCTCGCACTGCTTGACGGGCATCGGCCACCGGACTGTTCACAGTTCCACCAACAGGCAATGCTCATAGGCTTGCGCCATGTAGCGCTTGATCGTGCGCTCCGATACCCGCAGGCGCTCGGCGATTTGCTGATAGTTCAAGCCTTCCAGCTGACTCCAGAGAAACGCCTTACGCACTGCCGCTGGCAATCCATCGAGCAGTTCATCCAGGGCTTGCAGGGTTTCGAGCAACAACCAGCGCTGCTCGGGCGACGGCACACAGTCTTCCGGCAACGCCGCCAGTGCCGTCAGATAAGCCTGCTCGAGGCTTCGACGCTTATAGAAATTACTCAGCAGGCGTTTGCCCACGGTCAGCAGATAGGCACGGGGCTCTTGCAGGTCGGCAATTCGTTGAGAGCTGGCGAGTAAACGCAGGAACGTATCCTGACTGAGGTCCGCTGCATCACAGCCATTGCCCATGCGTCTTCTCAACCAGCCTTCAAGCCAGCCACGGTGATCGCGGTACAAGTCGTGGAAAGTTTGCTCCTTCGGCATCGCCACATCACTCATCTCAAGAAGCCCTGTGCCAAGGAGTTATCGTAAATGAGAGTGATTCTAATTAATGTCGGAGCTGTGAACCAAGTCCTTTATGCAATTGGGGCGCAGAAAGGTTGGACGGGAAGGACATGAGAGAGGAAAAGCCAAATCGCAGACACAAAAAACCCCGGTCTTTCGACCAGGGTCTTTGCTATCGACTCGAAACAGACACTGGCTTTACCAGCAGCTTGCTTCGTAGCTCCAAGGCGTTCAGTGGGCCTTGAGGCAGATATGGCGCAGCGGACGGGACTCGAACCCGCGACCCCCGGCGTGACAGGCCGGTATTCTAACCGACTGAACTACCGCTGCGTATCGCTTTGGACTTTCGCCCAAGTAACTCGTCTGACTGGAAAGCTTCGAGGCTTTTCAATCTCGAGACAGGTAAACCTGACTCGGAAAATATGGCGCAGCGGACGGGACTCGAACCCGCGACCCCCGGCGTGACAGGCCGGTATTCTAACCGACTGAACTACCGCTGCGCGTCGGTGGAGGCTTTTAAAAGCTTCCATCTTGCTTTCGCAAGACTCTCGGAAGTGGTGGGTGATGACGGGATCGAACCGCCGACATTCTGCTTGTAAGGCAGACGCTCTCCCAGCTGAGCTAATCACCCGTTTGCATCTCCGAGGCCGCGAAATTTACGCAGGTACCGAAGCTAAGTCAATACCCCGCTTGAAGTTTTTCTGAAAAAGACAAAATTGTGTCTTAACAGTCAGACCGCTTTCGCGAGCAAGCCCGCTCCCACACTGGATCTGCGACAGGCCACTGGTTGGTGATCGAGATAAATTCAGTGTGGGAGCGGGCTTGCTCGCGAAGACGGCGGCACATTCACATCAATGCTGGCTACATCCATCGCAACCACGCTTGGATTTACTCGCTGTAAATCATCTTCTTGGTCATGCCACCATCGACCACGAACTCCTGGCCTGTGACGAACCCCGCGTTCCTCGACAGCAACCACGCCACCATCGCCGCCACGTCCTCGACCGTCCCTACCCTGCCCGCCGGATGCTGCGCATGATCGGCGTCGGTCAACGGTTCGGCACGCCGCACCGCCGGGTCCCGCGTGTCGATCCAGCCCGGGCTGACCGCGTTGACGCGAATCTCCGGCCCAAGGCTGATGGCCAAGGCGTGAGTCAGGGCCAACAGACCGCCCTTGCTCGCCGCATAAGCCTCTGTGTCGGGTTCTGACTGGCCGGCACGGGTCGAGGCCAGATTGACGATGGCGCCGCTGTGAGCACGCAGGTACGGCGCGCAGTGCTTGGCCAACAGCATCGGCCCGCTGAGGTTCACCGCCAACACCCGATTCCAATAGGCCAGATCGAGGCTTTCCAGGGTGATGTTGTGCGGGTCGGCCACCGCGGCATTGCACACCAGCGCATCCAGACGCCCGAATTGCCCGAGCACCTCGGCCACGCCCAGTGCCACCTGCGCTTCATTCGCGACGTCCATGGCGATGAACCAGGCGTTTTCGCCAAGCACCTTCGCCACTTTCGAACCGCGCTCCCGATCCAGATCGGTCAGCACCACCTGCCAGCCTTCGCTGATCAGCCAGGCCGCAATCCCCAGACCGATGCCGCGCGCAGCACCGGTGACCAGCGCGACGCGGCCATGGGTGCCCGTGGTCGGCGTCGACAACTCGATCACAAGGCAGCCAACCCGCGCGCCAAATCGGCCTGCAGGTCTGCCACGTCTTCCAGACCAACCGCAACGCGGATCAGGCTGTCACGGATCCCTGCCGCTTCACGCTCTTGCGGCGCGAGACGACCGTGAGAGGTGGTGCTCGGGTGCGTGATGGTGGTTTTGCTATCGCCCAGGTTGGCGGTGATGGAGATCAGGCGAGTCGCATCGATAAAGCGCCAGGCGCCCTCTTTGCCGCCCTTGACCTCGAAACTCACGACCGCACCGAAACCCTTCTGCTGACGCTGGGCCAGTTCGTGCTGTGGATGGCTCTTGAGACCGGCGTAATGGACTTTCTCGATACCGTCCTGCTGCTCCAGCCATTCGGCCAGTTGCTGGGCATTGGCGCAGTGCGCCTTCATGCGCAGGCTCAGCGTTTCCAGACCCTTGAGGAAGATCCAGGCGTTGAACGGGCTCAGGGTCGGCCCGGCAGTACGCAGGAAACCGACGACTTCTTTCATCTGCTCGCTACGACCGGCCACAACGCCGCCCATGCAACGGCCTTGGCCATCGATGAACTTGGTCGCCGAGTGCACAACGATGTCCGCGCCCAGCTTCAACGGTTGCTGCAACGCAGGGGTGCAGAAGCAGTTGTCGACCACCAGCATCGTGCCCTTGGCGTGAGCAATTTCTGACAGCGCCTTGATGTCTACCAGCTCGGCCAGCGGGTTGGACGGCGATTCGACGAACAGCAACTTGGTGTTGGCCTTGATCGCCGCATCCCAGCCGGACAAGTCCGCCAGGGGCACGTAATCGACTTCGATACCGAAGCGCTTGAAGTACTTTTCGAACAGGCTGATGGTCGAGCCGAACACGCTGCGCGAGACCAGAACATGGTCGCCGGCGCTGCACAGGCTCATCACCACCGCCATGATCGCGGCCATGCCGGTCGCGGTGGCCACGGCTTGCTCGGCGCTTTCCAGCGCGGCAATACGCTCTTCGAACGCGCGCACGGTCGGGTTGGTGTAGCGCGAGTAAACGTTGCCCGGCACTTCGCCAGCAAAGCGCGCGGCCGCGTCAGCGGCGGTACGGAATACGTAGCTGGAAGTGAAGAACATCGGATCACCGTGTTCGCCTTCCGGCGTGCGGTGCTGACCGGCGCGTACGGCCAGGGTATCGAACGCTACGCCTTCGAGGTCGCTGTCCAGCCGACCGGCATCCCAATCCTGACTCATGCTGTCACTCCTTGCCCTGCTCTTGATTTAGAGAGTCTTTAGTAGATACAAAACCGGCCCCTAGGGGCCGGTAGTTACTCAGTTGTTGTACAGATCAATGATCGCACTGACTGCCTGCGTCTTGACCTTGGAGGCATCATTACGTGCCTGCTCGATCTTGTTCAGGTAAGCCTCGTCGACGTCACCGGTGACGTACTGGCCGTCGAACACCGCGCAATCGAACTTCTCGATCTTGATCTTGCCGCCACCGACCGCTTCGATCAAGTCAGGCAGGTCCTGATAGATCAGCCAGTCAGCGCCGATCAGGTCAGCCACGTCTTGGGTCGAACGGTTGTGGGCGATCAGCTCGTGAGCGCTCGGCATGTCGATGCCATAGACGTTCGGGTAACGCACGGCCGGTGCCGCGGAGCAGAAGTAGACGTTTTTGGCGCCGGCTTCGCGAGCCATCTGGATGATCTGCTTGCAGGTGGTACCGCGAACAATGGAATCGTCCACCAGCATCACGTTCTTGCCGCGGAACTCCAGCTCGATGGCGTTGAGCTTCTGGCGTACGGATTTTTTCCGTGCAGCCTGACCCGGCATGATGAAGGTCCGGCCGATGTAGCGGTTCTTCACGAAGCCTTCGCGGAACTTGACGCCCAAGTGGTTCGCCAGCTCCAGGGCCGCAGTGCGGCTGGTGTCCGGAATCGGGATGACCACATCAATGTCGTGATCCGGACGCTCGCGCAGGATCTTCTCGGCGAGCTTCTCGCCCATGCGCAGGCGGGCCTTGTAGACCGAGACGCCGTCGATGATCGAGTCCGGACGCGCCAGGTAGACGTGTTCGAAAATGCACGGAGTCAGCGACGGGTTGGTCGCGCACTGACGGGTGTGCAGCTTGCCGTCTTCAGTGATGTAGACCGCTTCGCCCGGTGCCAGGTCGCGAATCAGGGTGAAACCGAGCACGTCCAGCGAAACGCTTTCGGAGGCGATCATGTACTCGACGCCTTCGTCGGTGTGACGCTGACCGAAGACGATCGGACGGATGCCGTGCGGATCGCGGAAACCGACGATGCCGTAACCGGTCACCATCGCCACGACCGCATAACCACCGACGCAACGGTTGTGCACGTCGGTGACGGCAGCGAACACGTCTTCTTCGGTCGGCTGCAACTTGCCGCGCTGGGCCAGCTCGTGTGCGAACACGTTGAGCAGCACTTCCGAATCGGAGTTGGTGTTGACGTGGCGCAGGTCAGATTCGTAAATCTCCTTGGCCAGCTGTTCAACGTTGGTCAGGTTACCGTTGTGCGCCAGAGTGATGCCATACGGCGAGTTGACGTAAAACGGTTGAGCTTCGGCCGAAGTCGAGCTGCCCGCGGTCGGGTAACGCACATGGCCAATGCCCATGTGGCCGACCAGGCGCTGCATGTGACGCTGATGGAACACGTCACGCACCAGCCCATTGTCCTTGCGCAGGAATAACCGGCCATCATGGCTGGTCACGATACCGGCAGCGTCCTGGCCGCGGTGCTGGAGGACGGTTAGCGCGTCATACAGCGCCTGATTGACGTTCGACTTACCGACGATACCGACGATGCCACACATGCGACGCAACCCCTACTTAATGGATCTGAACTGAACACAACTCACTGAGGCGTTTTGGCCGTCGGCAAGAGGTGCTCCTTGAACGGTATATCAGCGGGTACGCTGATTCCGCTGGCAAGCCACTGACTACTCCAACCCAGGATCAGGTTTTTGGACCAGTCTGCGACCAATAGAAATTTTGGCACGAGCTGTGATTCTTTCCACCAGCCGTCCTGCTGTACCGGTCCCAGGCTCAACAGCCCGACCGCCACGACCACCAGCAACACGCCACGCGCAGCGCCGAAGGCCATGCCGAGGAATCGATCGGTCCCGGATAGCCCGGTGACGCGAACCAATTCGCCGATAAGATAATTGATCATTGCGCCCACGATTAAAGTGGCGACAAACATGATGGCACAGCCCGCGATCACGCGAGCCGACGGCGTTTCGATGTATCCGCCGAGGTACTCGGACAATGAGCCACCGAACATCCAGGCAACGCCTCCTGCGATGATCCAGGTCAGCAGCGAGAGTGCTTCTTTGACGAAGCCGCGGCTAAGACTGATCAAAGCGGAGATGGCGACGATTGCAACGATCGCCCAATCAACCCAGGTAAATGGCACAGTGCAGCCTACAGACAGATAAGGCGGCGCATTTTAGCAGAGCGCATGGCTATCGGTAAGCTGAGATTGTCAGTGCTTTAAAAATCAGGGTGATAGCTCTAACCGCGCTCAGGCTGGAAACGCACCACAAAACCTTTGAGGTTCTGCTGGCGACTCAACAAGTCACGCAGACGATCGGCTTCCGCCCGCTCGATCAGCGGCCCGACGAACACCCGATTCTTGCCATCGGCGGTGCGGATATAGGCGTTATAGCCTTGGCTGCGCAGGGTTTTCTGCAGGCTTTCAGCGCTCTCACGGCTCGCCAGGCTGGCCAGTTGCACGGACCAGCTGACCGACAGGCCATTGGCATCGACGCGGCTTGGGGTGGTAGCCGGCTTGCTCGGTGCGGCAGTAATTGGCTGGGCAGGTGCTGGCACAGGCTTGGCGACTGGCGCCGGAGGCGTGACAGGTTTGGCAGCCGGTGGCGCTGGTGGCGGTGCCACAGGAGCACTTGGCGCTATCGGTGTCGACGGAGCTTGCTGTGCGGCAATTTCCTCATCGCTTGGCACTGGCTCCTGCGGCAATGCCTGCGGTTCAGGCACTACCACCGGCTCGACCTGCACTTGCGGCACAGCAGGCGCTTGCGGTGCAGCCGGTGCGTCGACCCTCACCTGGCGTTGTTCGTCCTGACGGGAAAACAGCATTGGCAGGAAAATCACCGCCAGCGCCACCAGCACCAGGGCACCGACCATGCGCTGCTTGTACGCCTTATCCAGCAAAGCCATTTGCCGCTTCCTCCGTGGAGTGCCGGGCCAGCCATTCAAGGGCCTCGGCGACACAATAAAATGATCCGAACAACAGAATTTCGTCGTCGCTCGTCGCCTGCGCGCACTGCCCTTCCAGGGCGGCGGCCACGCTGTCATAAGACGTTACCGAGGCGCCAAGGTTCTGCAACGCCGCGTGCAACTGCTCAACGGGCCGTGCCCGCGGCGAATCCAGCGGGGCGACAGCCCAATGCTGGACACTAGCATTCAATTCACCGACAACACCATCCAGATCCTTGTCCGCCAACAACCCGAACACCGCCAGACGCTTGCCTGCCGGTGGCCGACTGGCCAGGCGACGGGCCAGGTATTCTGCCGCATGGGGGTTGTGCCCCACGTCCAGCAACACATTCAGACGCTTGCCCTGCCAGTCGAACTGACGGCGATCAAGACGACCGACCACCCGCGTCGTTTTCAGGGCATCAATAATCTGTGCATCCACCCAAGGCAAACCAAGCAGCAGGTAAGCCTGCAGGGCCAGTGCGGCGTTTTCCATCGGCAAATCGAGCAATGGCAGATCATGCAACTCAACTGCATGCCCTTGAGCATCAAGGCCGCGCCATTGCCAGTTGTGATCGGTGATACCCAGGTCGAAATCGCGCCCACGCAGGAAAAACGGGCAATTGAGCTCGCGCGCTTTATCCAGCAGAGGTTGAGGGGGATTCAGATCGCCACAGAGCGCAGGCGCGCCCTGGCGGAAAATGCCGGCTTTTTCGTAAGCCACGGACTCACGGGTATCACCCAGATAGTCCGCATGATCGACGCCGATGCTGGTGACCAGCGCCATGTCCGCATCGACCACGTTGACCGTGTCCAGACGCCCGCCCAGCCCCACTTCCAGCACCACAGCATCAAGCCCTGCCTGTTGAAACAGCCAGAACGCCGCCAGGGTGCCCATTTCGAAGTACGTCAGGGAAGTATCGCCCCGACCGGCCTCGACCGCAGCGAAGGCTTCGCACAGCTCGGCGTCAGTGGCTTCGACACCATTGACCTGCACCCGCTCGTTGTAACGCAGCAGATGCGGAGAATTGTAGACACCGACGTTCAGGCCCTGCGCTCGCAGCAACGAAGCCACAAACGCGCAGGTAGAACCCTTGCCGTTGGTGCCAGTGACCGTAATCACCCGAGGCGCCGGCTTGCCCAGCCCCATGCGGGACGCTACCTGTTGCGAACGCTCCAGCCCCATGTCGATGGCCGAAGGATGCAACTGTTCAAGGTAGGCGAGCCACTCGCCAAGGGTGCGTTGGATCATATGTTGGCAGGCACCGGCGGAACCACGATTGGCTCGATCGGCGCGGCGACGAATTTTGGCGTCGGCAGGCCCATCATTTGTGCCAGCAGGTTGCCCAGACGCGGACGCAGTTCCTGACGGTGAATGATCATGTCGATCGCGCCGTGTTCCAGCAGGAACTCACTGCGCTGGAAGCCTTCTGGCAGTTTCTCACGCACGGTTTGTTCAATAACGCGTGGGCCGGCGAAACCGATCAGGGCCTTCGGCTCACCGACGATCACGTCGCCGAGCATCGCCAGACTGGCGGAAACACCGCCGTAGACCGGATCGGTCAGTACCGAGATGAACGGAATGCCTTCTTCACGCAGACGCGCCAGCACCGCGGAGGTCTTGGCCATTTGCATCAGGGAGATCAGCGCTTCCTGCATCCGCGCACCACCGGAGGCGGCGAAGCAGATCATCGGGCAGCGGTTTTCCAGGGCGTAGTTGGCGGCGCGCACGAAGCGCTCACCAACGATAGCGCCCATCGAGCCACCCATGAAGGAGAATTCGAAAGCCGATACCACGACCGGCATGCCCAGCAAGGTGCCGCTCATGGAGATCAGTGCATCTTTTTCGCCGGTCTGCTTTTGCGCAGCGGTCAGGCGATCCTTGTACTTCTTGCCGTCGCGGAATTTCAGACGGTCAACCGGCTCCAGGTCCGCGCCCAGTTCGGCACGGCCATCAGCGTCAAGGAAGATGTCGATGCGCGCGCGCGCGCCGATGCGCATGTGGTGGTTGCACTTGGGGCAAACGTCCAGGGTCTTTTCCAGCTCCGGACGATATAGCACCGCCTCGCAAGACGGGCATTTGTGCCACAGACCTTCAGGCACCGAGCTCTTCTTGACCTCGGAACGCATGATCGAAGGGATCAGTTTGTCTACTAACCAGTTGCTCATGCTTTCTTTCTCCAGTACCGGTGGCCCGAACGCTCTGGTTCGCAGCCCCGCGTATGCCCTTGACCTAAATTCATGTGTGTGGCGATGATTGATCGGGTGGCCGGGTCAGCGAGACGCGACCTGCATACAACCCATCAATCCTCAGCCGTGCCTGCTTATGCAGCGCAGTGCATTTTGGGACGGCGGCAGTCTGCCAGCCGTCACATCAAGCCCCTACAACCGCTTTGATGAATGCCTGAATCTTTGCGTGATCCTTGATGCCCTTGCTCGCCTCTACTCCACCGCTGACGTCCACCGCGTAAGGCCGAACCCGGGCAATCGCCTCGGCGACGTTGTCCGGCGTCAAGCCGCCCGCCAGGATGATCGGCTTGCTCAGGCCTTGCGGTATCAGTGACCAGTCGAACGCTTCACCGGTTCCGCCGGGAATGCCTTCGACATACGTGTCGAGCAGGATTCCACTAGCACTGGCGTACGCATCGCAAGCTGCTGCGATGTCGTCGCCGGCCTTGACCCGCAACGCCTTGATGTAAGGCCGGTGCCAGCTTTCACAGTCGGCCGCGGTCTCGTCACCATGGAACTGCAACAGGTCCAGCGGCACGGCGTCGAGGATTTCCCCCAGCTCGCAGCGGCTGGCATTGACGAACAAGCCCACGGTGGTCACGAACGGCGGCAAGGCCTTGATGATCGCCCTCGCCTGCTGGAACGTTACGGCCCGCGGGCTTTTGGCGTAGAACACAAATCCGATGGCATCGGCCCCAGCCTCGACCGCCGCCAACGCATCCTCTATGCGGGTAATCCCACAAATTTTGCTGCGAACGGCTGACATGTCGATAGAACCTCAGGACAAATCCGGGAAAGTCCCGGATGGTAACAAAAGCGTTGGAGGGCGTCAGCCGTCAAGTTCCGAGAAACCGGTGAGGAAGTGTGGGCCGATGTAACGCTCGGGCAATTCGAACTCGTCGCGGTACTCGACCTGCACCAGGTACAGGCCGAACGGATGGGCCGTCACCCCACCGGAACGACGCACACGACTTTCCAGGACTTCCTTCATCCACTCCACGGGACGCTCGCCGGCGCCGATGGTCATTAGCACGCCGGCGATGTTGCGCACCATGTGGTGCAGGAACGCACTGGCGCGGATATCCAGCACGATCATTTTGCCATGGCGGGTGACGCGCAGGTGATGCAGCTCCTTGATCGGCGACTTGGCCTGGCACTGGCCGGCGCGGAATGCGCTGAAGTCGTGGGTGCCTACCAGAGACTGAGCAGCCTCGGACATGCGCTCGACGTCCAGTGGACGGTGATTCCAGGTGATTTCATCGTTCAGGTGCGCCGGGCGGATCTGATCGTTGTAGATCACGTAGCGATAGCGCCGGGCGATGGCCTTGAACCGCGCATGAAAATCCGCCGGCATGACCTTGGCCCAGCTGACGCTGACGTCATGCGGCAAATTGATGTTGGCGCCCATGACCCAGGCCTTCATCGAACGCTCGACCTGGGTATCGAAATGCACCACCTGCCCGCAAGCATGCACACCGGCGTCAGTGCGCCCGGCGCAATGCAGCGACACGGGTGAGTTGGCGACTTTGGACAAGGCCTTTTCGAGGGTTTCCTGCACCGTGGCCACACCGGAGGCCTGACGCTGCCAGCCGCGATAACGCGAACCTTTGTATTCAACGCCCAACGCGATCCGGAAAAAGCCGTCGGCCGCCATTTCGGCGGCCGGATTATCTATATTTGCCAAGGGGTGACAGCCTGCTGATCTACGCAAAGGCAGGCATTATAAGGCCGCCGGACCGGGATGCCAGAGCTGAGTGATCTTCGTGCCCTGCCCGACCGGTGCAATGCCGGGCTTGATGTTGAACGGGATGCCCTCATCGCGAGCAGGCTCGCTCCCACAGGGGATTGGTGGCTTGCGCAAATGATACGGACAACCCGACCAAATGTGGGAGCGAGCCTGCTCGCGATGGCGGTATAACTGTCGACATTTGGGTTGAATGTGTTGGCCTCATCGCGGGCAAGCCTCGCTCCCACAGGTTTTGTGTCGCACACAAGATATGCAGCCAGCATACATCCCTGTGGGAGCGTGGCTTGCCCGCGATAGCCGCGCCTCGGTTTATCTGGCAGGCGCCATCGCATCACCCCCAAACAAAAACGGCAGCCTCGATGGGCTGCCGTTTTGTTTATGCCTTACCGATGACTCACGCCAGACGCGAGAGCATTTCCTTGGCTTCGCTCTTCTGACCGGCATCGCCCTCGGTCACCACCTCATTGAGGATGTCCCGAGCGCCGTCGTTGTCGCCCATGTCGATGTAGGCCTGGGCCAGGTCGAGTTTGGTGGCGACTTCGTCGGTGCCGGAGAGGAAATCGAAGTCCGGCTCATCAGCCGCGGAGGCCAAAGCATCTTCCTCGGTGAAGCTCGGCTCACCGAGGCTCTGGGACAGACGATCCAGCTCGGCGTTGACGTCATTGAGTTCACTTTCGAAGGCATCAGGCTGATCCGGCGCGGCGGCGTCCATTTCATAGGCCAGTGACAGGTCGAAATCCGCAGGCAACTCCAGGTCGTCGAGCGTCGGCTCGGCCACGGTCGGCGCTTCGGCGGCAGGCAAGTCCTTGAGGTCTTCATCCAGACTCAGCAGGAAGTCGTCTTCGGCCATGGTTGCCGGCGAGGCATTGCCGCCCAGATCCATGTCCAGGTCGAAGTCCGACAGATCGTCGAGGCTTTCCTTGATTTCAGTCTGTTGCTGCAACACCGACTCGAAGCTCAGATCGTCGTCCAGCGGGAATTCGTCCAGCTCAGCCAGATCTTCTGGTGCTGGTGTTGGCTCTGGCACCGCTGTTGGCTCTGGTGCTGGCTCTGGCTCCGCCGCAACAACTGGCGCGATCGGAGTAGCCGCCTCCAGATCGTCGAGGCTCAGATCGAAGGCGCTGTCGAAGTCGGACAATGCCGGTTCCGGGGCTTGCGGCTCGTCCAGCAACAGGTCCTTGACGTACTGTGCATCCAGCTCGGCGGCGATCGCCGCAGCGGCCAGACCACCCGCTACTGCGACTGCCATCGCCGGGAAGCGGCTTTTCAATTCTTCAACCCGGGCGAAGTTATCGCCGTTGGCCACCAGTTGACGCTCCTGAGCGACGAACGCATCGCGGTCGCCCTGCTGACCGTAGACTTCCATCAGCTTCAAACGCAGGTCACTGCGTTGCGGCTCTTGCTTGATAGCGTCTTCCAGCAATGCGGCGGCCTGATTCAGACGACCGCCTGCAATGTGCGACTGCGCCTGAGCCAGTACGTCGTCGGAACGCTCGGAACGCTCGGCGGCAGGCGATACCAGTGGCGCAGCGATCGGCGGCGTTACCACAACCGGGGCAATCACCGGGGCCGGTGCTGGCGCAGGCGTTGGTGCGGTCGCAAGTTTCACGCTCGGCGGCGGAACTTCCAGACCTTCGAAGCTGCTTTCCGGCAGGTCCTGGTCGACGGAGAACTCTTGTTCCTCCTCCAAGGCACGGGCCATGCGCAGATGCTTCTCGGCCTCTTGCTGGGCTTTGCGGCGACGGGCCAGCAACAGCAGCAAGAGCAGCAGAACCACCGCACCGCCACCCACCAGACCCAACAGGATCGGGTTAGTCAGCAGCTCGTTGAATTTCTGATCATCGGATGTCGCAGGCGCTGGCTCGGCGGCTGGTGCCGGAACGGCTTCCGGTGCAGCAGCCTCTGGCGCAGAGGTCGCGTCCGCAGGCGTTGTCGCAGGGTTGGCCGCCAGCTCAGCCGACATCGCCGGAGCGGTCGGAGCGGTCGGAGCCGCCGGTGCGTCCGCGCCACCTTCGGCCTGCAATTTGGCCAGTTGGTTGTTCTTCAGTTCGATCAGGCGTTGCAGCTTGTCCAGCTGACTTTGCAGATCGCTCATGCGGCTTTTCTGTTCAGCGTTGTCACGACGAGCCGCGTCGAGGCTTTCCTGGGTGACGGCCAGTTTGTCGCTCAACGCTTTCGCATCACCAGCGGCCCCTTTGCCACCCTTACCGGTGTCGGCAGAGACCAGGCTCAGTTTGTCTGTGGCGGCTTGCGACGAAGCACCTTCACCGCGAGCGCGTTTGGTGGCGTCGAGTTGCTGCTGACCGGTTCCCGGTTTCGCCACGTAGCGACGACCCTGACGCCACGCGGTGTTCTGCGCGGCGACCTCAGCGACGGCCTTGGGTTGCGGCAGGTTGGTGCTCTGCACCTGATCAGGCAGGCGCAGCACCTGACCGGTTTTCAGTCGGTTGATGTTGCCGTCGATGAACGCATCCGGGTTCAGCGCCTGGATGGCCAGCATGGTCTGCTGAATCGAACCGCCGTTACGCACCTTCGAGGCGATTTCCCACAGGGTATCGCGCGGCGTGGTGGTGTGTTGCGACGGCTTGGAGGCGCCGGTGACTGGCGCGGTCACTGTTTGGGATGGCGCCGGTTGCGCGGCCGCATCGGCGGTTTGCGGCGAGAATTTGGACGGATCGAGCAGCACGCTGTAATCGCGCAGCAGACGACCGTTGGGCCACATCACCTGAACCAGGAATTTCACCATCGGTTCGGACAGCGGTTTGCTGGACGTGACGCGCAGGATGCTTTTGCCGCTGGCGTTAAGCACTGGGGTGAAGGTCAGGTCATTGAGAAACGCCTGACGATCGACACCGGCCTTGGCGAAATCTTCGGGCGAGGCCAGGCTCGGTACCACTTCGGCAGCCGTGAGGTCCTTGACGTCGAGCAACTCGATTTCTGCTACCAGAGGCTGGTTCAGCGTCGATTTCAGGGTCAATTCCCCGAGCCCGAGGGCATGCGCCATACCGGAGGACAGCGCCGACGCGGCCGCTATTGCTAACACCAGTTTGCGAACTTGAACCATAACCTCTTCCTTTGTTTGAACATTCCTCGGCCAGCGAGAAGGTGTTGATTGCCGCTGCCGTAAGGCATTGCGCGCGGCGGCGAAGGGTCGTCGCGCGCGATCATTTCATTCATGCAATGGGAAGCCCTGCGGGGTGGCTCACCTTAAGCATTCCGGTCAAGCATGACGCTCGATGGGAATCATTCGATAAATTGTTGCCAAGTATCTTTTACAGCAGGTCTTTTATCAACAATTCAGCCACCTGCACAGCATTGAGCGCGGCGCCTTTGCGTACGTTATCTGACGTCAGCCACACATTAAGTTCCGCCGGGTCGTCGATCCCGCTGCGAACCCGACCAACGTAAACCACGTCCTGCCCTACCGCATCGCCTACCGGGGTCGGATAATCGCCCGCCTCGACCAGTTCGATACCGGGCGCCACTTCCAGGGCTGCGTTGACTTTCGCCAGATCGACAGCGCTCGACGACTGCAAGGTCATGCTAAAGCTATCGCCGAAAAACACCGGAGCTTGAATGCAAGTGACGGAAATCTTTAATGAAGGTAGCGCCATGACCTGACGCAGCTCGCGCACCAGGCGTTTTTCCAGCAGCGTATGACCTTGAGCATCAGGCGTACCGACTTGCGCCAGCAGGTTGAACGCCATCTGCCGATCGAAGAACGCCGGCTCCAGCGGACGCACATTGAGCAGCTCGGCGGTTTGCCGGGCCAGTTCGGTGACCGCTTCGCGGCCCTGGGCAGAGACCGCCAGACACGCCGTCAGGCTGATGCGTTGCAGGTCGAGCAAACCGAGCAATGGCGCCAGCACCACCGCCAGCGTCGCGGCCGAAGGGCTTGGGCTACTGACCTGGAAGGGCTTTTTCAGGCCGGCCAGAATTTCAGCGTTGGCCTCAGGCACCACTTGCGGCGCCTGATCGGCCGGCAAGGCGCCGGACAGGTCGATCAGCGAGCAACCGGCGGCCGTGGCACGCGGAGCGAAACTGAGGGTCACCGCCGGGCCGGCGGCAAAGAACACCAACTGGACTTTGCTGAAATCGAATTCATCGACTTCCCGCACCCGCACGTTCTTGCCGCGAAACGGCACCGAATGACCGGCCGATTCACTGCTCGCCAGCAGGTGCAGGTTACCGACCGGAAAATCCCGCTCTTCGAGAATCTGGACGAGTGTTTCGCCGACAGTACCGGTGGCGCCGATCACGGCAATATCAAAGGACTGGCTCATGGTTCTACCTCTGGCGAAACGGGGGGAGCGGCACTTTACCGGGTGGTTGGCAGTGAGGCAATTCGGCGGAGACCTGCGGCGCCAGTTCCGGCCTCATCGCGGGCAAGCCCGCTCCCACAGGTTTTGTGTTGCTCCCATATTTTGCATACGACCTCAACCTTGTGGGAGCGGGCTTGCCCGCGATGACGCAATAGCTGACAACCGAACCCCTCAGACTGTCGCACATAAAAAAACCCGCACCTCTTTCAAGGCACGGGCTCTTCATTACTTCAACAGATCAACGCTCGAGCAGGATCCGCAGCATGCGACGCAGCGGTTCGGCCGCGCCCCACAGCAGTTGGTCGCCGACGGTGAAGGCACCGACGAACTGCGACCCCATGTTCAGCTTGCGCAGACGGCCAACCGGCACGTTCAGGGTACCGGTAACCTTTGTAGGGCTCAGCTCCTGCATGCTGATTTCGCGGTTGTTCGGCACCAGCTTGACCCAAGGGTTGTGCTGGCTGATCAGCCCTTCGATGTCAGCGATCGGCACGTCTTTGTTCAGCTTGATGGTCAGCGCCTGGCTGTGGCAACGCATGGCGCCGATGCGCACGCAGATGCCATCCACCGGGATCGGGCTCTTGAAGCGACCGAGGATCTTGTTGGTCTCGGCCTGGGCCTTCCACTCTTCGCGGCTCTGACCGTTTGGCAGTTCCTTGTCGATCCACGGGATCAGGCTGCCGGCCAGTGGTACGCCGAAGTTTTCGGTCGGGTACGCGTCGCTGCGCATGGCTTCGGCAACACGACGGTCGATGTCGAGGATGGCGCTGGCCGGGTCGGCCAGTTGATCGGCGACAGCGGCGTGGGTCGCGCCCATTTGCTTGATCAGTTCACGCATGTTCTGCGCGCCGGCACCGGAGGCTGCCTGATAGGTCATGGCGCTCATCCACTCGACCAGACCGGCTTCAAACAGACCGCCCAGGCCCATCAGCATCAGGCTGACGGTGCAGTTGCCGCCGATGTAGTTCTTGGTGCCCGCGTCGAGTTGCTGGTCGATGACCTTGCGGTTCACCGGGTCCAGCACGATCACCGCGTCATCCTGCATGCGCAGGCTGGAAGCGGCGTCGATCCAGTAACCCTGCCAGCCGGCTTCACGCAGTTTCGGGAAAACTTCGCTGGTGTAGTCGCCACCCTGGCAGGTCAGAATCACGTCGAGGGTTTTCAGCTCTTCAATGCTGTAAGCGTCCTTGAGCGGAGCAATGTCCTTGCCCACGGACGGGCCTTGGCCACCGACATTGGAAGTGGTGAAAAACACCGGCTCAATAAGATCGAAATCCTGCTCTTCCAGCATCCGCTGCATGAGCACGGAACCGACCATACCGCGCCAACCGATCAGACCTACACGTTTCATCGCAACTACACCTTCTTAAAAGTGGGCCGCTGCTTTCATGGTTGAAAGTTGCAGCGGGCCAAAGAGATTACAGATTCCGCAGCGCGGCGACTACTGCATCGCCCATTTCCTGCGTACCAACCTTGGTGCAACCGGCCGACCAGATGTCGCCGGTGCGCAGGCCCTGATCCAATACCAGGCTCACGGCCTTCTCGATGGCATCGGCCGCATCCTGCAGATTGAAGCTGTAACGCAGCATCATCGACACCGACAGAATGGTCGCCAACGGGTTGGCAATGCCCTTGCCAGCGATGTCCGGCGCCGAACCATGGCACGGCTCGTACATGCCTTTGTTGTTGGCATCCAGCGACGCCGACGGCAGCATGCCGATCGAACCGGTGAGCATCGACGCTTCGTCGGAAAGAATGTCGCCGAACAGGTTGTCGGTGACGATCACGTCGAATTGCTTCGGTGCACGCACCAGTTGCATGGCGGCGTTGTCGACGTACATGTGGCTCAGTTCGACATCCGGGTAGTCCTTGGCCACTTGCTCGACGACTTCACGCCACAGTTGGCTGGACGCCAGCACGTTGGCCTTGTCCACCGAGCACAGCTTCTTGCCGCGCACGCGGGCCATGTCGAAACCGACACGGGCGATACGGCGGATTTCAGTTTCGCTGTACGGCAGGGTGTCGTAGGCCTGACGCTCGCCGTTTTCCAGTTCACGCACACCGCGTGGCGCGCCGAAGTAGATGCCGCCGGTCAGTTCACGGACGATCAGGATGTCCAGGCCGGCCACGATTTCTGCCTTCAGGCTGGAAGCCTCGGCCAGTTGCGGGTACAGGATCGCCGGACGCAGGTTGCCGAAAAGGCCCAGTTGCGCACGGATTTTCAGCAGACCGCGCTCAGGGCGGATATCACGTTCAATGGTGTCCCATTTCGGACCGCCCACGGCGCCCAGCAATACCGCATCGGCGGCACGGGCACGGGCCAGGGTTTCGTCGGCCAGCGGCACGCCGTGCTTGTCGATGGCGGCGCCACCGATCACGTCATGACTCAGTTCGAAGCCCAGGCTGTACTTGTCGTTCGCCAGCTCCAGCACCTTGACCGCTTCGGCCATGATTTCCGGGCCAATACCGTCACCCGGGAGAATCAGAATCTGCTTGCTCATGCTTTCCTCATGTCATCAATCGGCACGCCCTTGGGCACACCCGGAAAAATTCTATCGCTCGACGTTTATGCTTCAGAGCTTATCGTTCAGCCATCAGCACCAGCACATCTGTACTGAACGAACCATCGGCCTCAATCTCAAAATATTCGCGCACTTCGTTGCCCATCGACTGCTGCAACTCGAGGATCGCCGCGCGCATCACTTGCGGCGTGCGCATGCGCTCAACCCAAGAGGTGTATTCAAGGCGCAGCCGTTGGCGCGTGGTGCTGCGGGTATGCAACCCCGCTTCGCTGACCTGACGCAACCACTCACCGGCAGAATAATCGCGCACGTGGCTGGTGTCGCGCAGCACTTCGACGCTTTGCAGGTAAGTGTCGAACAACGGGCTGCCCGGCGACAACACATCGATGAACGCCGCCACCCCGCCCGGCTTCAGTACCCGGCGAACTTCGCGCAGGGCCAGCCCGAGATCGCTCCAATGGTGTGCCGAATAACGGCTGAAGACGAAATCGAACTCGCCGTCAGCGAACGGCAAGCGCTCGGCGGCACCCAGCACCGTGGACACGTTGCTCAAGCCGCGATCGACGGCAGCAGTGGCGACCACGTCGAGCATCTGTTGGGACAGGTCATAAGCCACCACTTCCTTGACTAGCGAAGCCACGTGAAAACTCACATGACCGGCGCCGCAACCGAGGTCGAGCACGCGGGCATCGCCCTGCCCCGCCAGTTCAGCCTGTAGCAGCGCGAATTCAGTGCCTTGAGCGTGGACGGCGCTGCTCAGGTAGGCCGAGGCCTGTTCACCGAATTGCTTTTGTACTACCTGACTGTGCTGGGCGGTGCTGGTCATGGGGGACTTCCTTTTTGGGGTTTAGTCTTGTGTTGTTCGGGCAGCCGTCATGGCAGGCAAGCCCGCTCCCACAGGGATTTTCGGTGTTCACAAAACCTGTGGGAGCGGGCTGCCCGCGAAGAGGCCGGTCCTATCGTTACAAATCCCGGATCAATCACGCATCACGAAACAACCAAGGCTGGCTCGCGCGGTGTTTGGCTTCAAACGTGGCAATCGCCTCGTGGTCCTGCAACGTCAGGCCGATATCGTCCAGGCCATTGAGCAGGCAGTGTTTGCGGAAGGCATCGATTTCAAAATTCAACACCTTGCCATCCGGACGGGTCACGGTCTGGGCTTGCAGATCAACCTGCAACTGATAGCCCGGAGTCGCCTCAACCTGCTGGAACAGTTCATCAACTTCAGCGTCGCTCAGGATGATCGGCAGCAAGCCGTTCTTAAAGCTGTTGTTGAAGAAGATGTCGGCATAGCTCGGCGCGATGATGCTGCGGAAACCGTACTCTTCCAGCGCCCACGGCGCGTGTTCGCGGCTGGAGCCGCAACCGAAGTTCTCGCGGGCCAGCAACACGCTGGCGCCCTGATAACGCTCGGCGTTGAGGACGAAGTCCTTGTTCAACGGGCGCTTGGAGTTGTCCTGATACGGCTGGCCAACATCCAGATAACGCCACTCATCGAACAGGTTCGGGCCGAAACCGGTGCGCTTGATCGACTTCAAAAACTGCTTCGGAATGATCTGGTCGGTGTCGACGTTGGCACGATCCAAAGGCGCGACAAGACCAGTGTGCTGGGTAAAAGCTTTCATGCTGCGCTCCTTTAGATCAATTCACGGACGTCGATGAAACGACCGTTCACAGCGGCGGCGGCGGCCATGGCCGGGCTGACGAGGTGCGTACGGCCACCGGCGCCCTGACGGCCTTCGAAGTTACGGTTGGAGGTCGACGCGCAATGCTCGCCCGACTCCAAACGGTCCGGGTTCATCGCCAGGCACATAGAGCAACCCGGCTCGCGCCATTCAAAACCGGCTTCGAGGAAAATCTTGTCCAGACCTTCGGATTCGGCCTGAGCCTTCACCAGCCCCGACCCCGGCACCACGATGGCCTGCTTGATGGTCGAAGCCACTTTGCGACCCTTGGCGATCACGGCAGCGGCGCGCAGGTCTTCGATCCGCGAGTTGGTGCAGGAGCCAATGAATACGCGGTCCAGCTGAATGTCGGTGATCGCCTGATTGGCGGTCAAACCCATGTATTTCAAGGCACGTTCGATGGAGCCGCGCTTGACCAGGTCCATTTCCTTCGCAGGATCGGGAACATTCTGATCCACAGCCAACACCATTTCGGGCGAGGTGCCCCAGCTGACTTGCGGTTTGATCTGAGTGGCATCGAGCTCGACGATGGTGTCGAACTTCGCATCCGCGTCAGAGACCAGGTCTTTCCAGGCCTCGACAGCCAAGTCCCATTCCGCGCCTTTCGGAGCAAATGGACGGCCCTTGACGTAAGCCACGGTTTTTTCGTCGGCGGCCACCAGGCCAACGCGAGCGCCGGCCTCGATCGCCATGTTGCAAATGGTCATGCGACCTTCAACGGACAAGTCGCGAATCGCGCTACCGGCGAACTCGATGGCATGGCCGTTACCGCCGGCGGTGCCGATCTTGCCGATTACCGCGAGGACGATGTCCTTGGCGGTCACGCCGAACGGCAATTGGCCTTCGACGGACACCAGCATGTTCTTCATCTTTTTCGCGACCAGGCACTGAGTGGCGAGCACGTGCTCGACCTCGGAAGTGCCGATACCGTGAGCCAAGGCACCGAATGCGCCGTGGGTCGAGGTGTGGGAGTCGCCGCAAACCACGGTCATGCCCGGCAAGGTTGCGCCCTGCTCCGGGCCGATGACGTGGACGATGCCTTGGCGGACATCATTCATCTTGAATTCGACGATGCCGTATTCGTCACAGTTATCGTCGAGGGTCTGAACCTGCAAACGCGAGACCTGGTCGACAATCGCTTCGATGCCGCCCTTGCGCTCCGGGGTAGTCGGAACGTTGTGGTCCGGGGTCGCGATGTTGGCATCGATGCGCCAAGGCTTGCGCCCGGCCAGACGCAGACCTTCGAAGGCTTGCGGCGAGGTCACTTCGTGGATGATGTGACGATCGATGTAGATCAGCGCCGAGCCATCGTCGCGCTGCTTGACCAAATGCGAATCCCAGAGCTTGTCGTAGAGCGTTTTGCCGGCCATCAGACGGTTTCCTCATCAGCTTGTTTCTATGCCCCGGATCTTGAAAGTTTCAATAACCCCTTGGCTTGTGAGGTCGATCCTAGGGGGTTACATTAAATAACTCAAATTCATATTTTTCATGCTTTGCATAACCATCTGGAATACAACTGAGACATCATCATGGACCTCGCCAACCTCAATGCTTTTATCGCGATTGCCGAGACCGGAAGCTTCTCCGGCGCCGGCGAACGGCTGCACCTGACACAACCCGCCATCAGCAAACGCATCGCCGGCCTGGAGCAGCAATTGAAGGTGCGGCTGTTCGATCGACTGGGTCGGGAAGTCAGCTTGACCGAAGCCGGTCGCGCCCTGCTGCCACGGGCCTATCAGATCCTCAATGTACTGGATGACACCCGCCGCGCCCTGACCAACCTGACCGGCGAAGTCTCCGGTCGTCTGACATTGGCCACCAGTCATCACATAGGCCTGCATCGTTTACCGCCCTTATTAAGGGAGTTCACCCGACGCTACCCACAAGTGGCGCTGGATATTCAGTTCCTCGATTCGGAAGTGGCTTACGAAGAAATCCTCCATGGCCGCGCCGAACTGGCGGTAATCACCCTTGCACCGGAACCCCACGCACTGGTCAAGGCCACGCCCGTGTGGGACGACCCGCTGGATTTCGTGGTCGCCCCGGAGCATTCGCTGATCGCTAACGGTCCGGTCAGCCTGGCGGATATCGCCCTGCATCCCGCGGTTTTCCCCGGCGGCAACACCTTTACCCACCACATCGTGCAGCGCTTGTTCGAGGCCCAGGGCCTGACGCCAAACATCGCCATGAGCACGAACTATCTGGAAACCATAAAGATGATGGTCTCGATCGGCCTCGCCTGGAGCGTTTTGCCGCGCACCATGCTGGACGATCAAGTGGCGCGCATACCTTTGCCGGGCATACAACTCACTCGCCAGCTAGGCTATATCCTGCACACCGAACGGACGCTGTCGAACGCGGCACGGGCCTTCATGGCTCTGCTGGATGCACAAATCGATCAGCCAGGGACTCGCGGCTAAGCTGTGCTTCTTCTTTTTGTGCTACGCCTATAGAGCCCCAAAACCCTGTGCCTAACGCCCAATTCAGCCCAAGGCCTGTCATCCATGCCCAAATCTGTTGAACGTATGCCGCCGATGCCGCGAATTCAGGCACTTGACCCCAAACGGTCCGAGCAGAGCTGGGAAAGCGCCCCGCAGTTGCTGGCGGCCCTCAACGGCGCCCGGCTGGGCGCCTGGTATTGGGACATCGAGCGGGGGCAGATCAGTTGGTCTCGGGGTACTCAGGCGTTGTTCGGCTTCGATCCCCGGCAACCGTTGCCGGAAGACCTGGAATACCTCGACCTGCTGCCCCAGGAGGATCGGGCGAAAGCCATTCGCGCCTTCAATGCAGTGATCGCCGGCGCCCCGCTGGAGCAGGCGATGCACCACCGCATCCGCTGGCCCGACGGCAGTCTGCACTGGCTGGAAATCAACGGCAGCCTGCTGCCGGACAAAAACGGCCGACCGCGAATGATTGGGGTCATTCGTGAAATCACCCATCAACGCCAGCGCGAACAGGCGTTGAGCAGCTCGGAAAAACGCTTCGCCACGCTGTTTCACCTGTGCCCGAACATGGTCCTGCTGACCCGTCAGGAAGACGGCCTGATCAGCGAAGCCAACCAGTATTTCGAAAGCCTGTTCGGCTGGCCGGTGCAAGACGCCATCGGCCGAACCACGCTGGAACTGGGCCTTTGGGTCAACCCGGAACAACGAGTGCAACTGGTCAAAGCCACCAAGGCCAAAGGCGAGCTGATCAACATGGAGGTGCAATTTCGCGCCAGCAATGGACAGGTTCACGACGGCATCCTCAGCGCGCAAAAGGTTGAACTCGAAGGTCAGCCTTATCTGCTGAGCACGTTCCTCGACACCACCGAACGCAAAATTGCCGAGCACGCCCTCAAAGACAGCCAGGAACGTCTCGACCTGGCCCTGGATTCGGCGCAACTCGGCACCTGGGACTGGCACATTCCCAGCGGCATGCTTTACGGCTCGGCGCGTGCCGCCCAGTTGCATGGGCTGGACCCCAAACCCTTCCATGAGTCCTTCGATGCGTTTTTCGAAGGCGTGCCCGGCGAAGAACGCGACACCATGCGCGACGCCTACCGCAGCTTGCGCGAGGGCCCGGCCGGCAATTATCAACTGACGTACCGGGTGCAGCTGCAGGACGGCAGTTCGCGCTACCTGGAAAGCCGCGCCAGACTTTATCGAGACGACCACGGCAACCCGCTGCGCATGGCCGGCACACTGCTGGACATCACTGATCAGGTGGAACGCGAACAGCAACTGGTGGCGTCGGAAGAGAAATTCGCCACCTTGTTCCAGGTCAGCCCGGACCCGATCTGCGTCACGCGCCAGGACACCGGCCATTTCATCGAGATCAACTCCAGTTTCACTCAGACATTTGGCTGGAGCACCGGCGACGTGATTGGCCGCAGCGCCGACGAAATAGGCCTGTGGGACGCTTCAGCGAAAAGCCTGCAAAGGATCGAGCGGGTCATCCGCGAACAGGGCCTGAACAATGTGGCGATCATTGTTCAGCACAAGGACGGGCAGTCCCTGACCTGCGTGATATCGAGCCGGCAGATCAGCGTCGGCGACCAGCCGTGCATCGTCACCACCTTGCGCGACATCACCCAGCAGCAACGCTCGGAAGCGGCGCTCAAGGCCAGCGAGGAGAAGTTCGCCAAGGCCTTCCACTCAAGCCCCGACGCCATCACCATTACCGAGCGCGACACCGGACGCTACCTGGAGGTTAACGACGGCTTCTGTCGCCTGACCGGCTACCGCGCCGATGAAGTGGTCGGCCGCACGGTGTATCAGGTGGGCATCTGGGCCGAAGAGAAACAACGCTCGGCGTTGCTGGCGGAACTACAGATCAAGGGCCGGGTTCACCATCAGGAAATGCTCGGGCGCAACAAACGCGGTGAGTTGCTGACCGTAGAAGTCTCGGTGGAGCCGATCACCCTCAACGAAACGGCGTGCCTGCTGCTGACCGCGCGGGACGTCAGCTTGCTGAAAAACGCCGAAGCGCAGATCCGTCACCTGGCCTACCACGACCCGCTGACCAACCTGCCCAACCGCGCGCTGCTGATGGATCGTCTGAGCCAGCAGATTGCCCTGCTCAAACGCCACAACCTGCGCGGCGCGCTGATGTTCCTCGACCTCGACCACTTCAAGCACATCAACGACTCCCTCGGTCACCCGGTGGGCGATACAGTGCTGAAGATCATCACCGCACGCCTTGAAGCCAGCGTCCGCATGGAGGACACCGTCGCGCGCCTGGGTGGCGACGAATTCGTGGTGTTGCTCAGCGGCCTGGAAGGCTCGCGCAGCGACGTCAGCGCTCAGGTCCGGGAGTTGGCGGACACCTTGCGCGAACTGCTGTCCGAACCGATGTTCCTCGATGGACAGCGCCTGCAAGTGACGCCGAGCATCGGCATTGCGCTGATTCCCGACCACGGCTCGACTCCGACCGACCTGCTCAAACGCGCCGATATCGCCCTTTACCGCGCCAAGGATTCGGGCCGCAACACCACGCAGATGTATCACAACACCATGCAGAAGGCCGCCAGCGAACGCCTGCGCATGGAAACCGACCTGCGCCTGGCCCTTTCCCGGGGCGAGTTCAGCGTGCAATACCAACCTCAGGTGGATGCTCGAGACAACCGCATAACCGGCGCCGAGGCTTTGGTGCGCTGGCACCATCCACAACTGGGCGCGCAATCGCCCACCGAGTTCATCAAGGTGCTGGAAGACAGCGGGCTGATTCTGGAAGTCGGCACCTGGATCCTCGACGAAGCCTGCAAGGCCTTCAAACAACTGACCGCCAAAGGTCTGATCGACCCGCTCAATTTCAGCCTGTGCGTGAACATCAGCCCCCGGCAATTCCGTCAGAACGATTTCGTCGAACGCATCGAACACAGCCTCGCCAGCCATGGCCTGCCCTGCGCGCTGCTGAAACTGGAAATCACCGAAGGCATCGTCATCCAGAACCTGGACGACACCATCAGCAAAATGCGTCGCCTGAAAAAACTCGGCGTGAGCTTTGCCATGGACGATTTCGGTACCGGTTATTCCTCGCTGACCTACCTCAAGCGCCTGCCGGTAGACACCCTGAAAATCGACCAGTCGTTCATCCGCGACGCCACCACCGACCCCAACGATGCCGAAATCATTCGCGCCATCGTCGCCATGGCCCACAGCCTGGAGCTGGAAGTCATCGCCGAAGGGGTGGAAAACCTGGAACAACTGGCTTTTTTGCAGGGGCTGGGCTGCCATTTGTATCAGGGGTATTTGCACAGTCGGCCGTTGCCGGTTGAGGAGTTTCAGAAACTGCTCAAATGAGTCGGACACGGGCACAAAAAAGGGCGCCAGTGCGGCGCCCTTTTTTGTTGCTCTGACTCAGTGCTGCAGAGCCGGTTTTTCCGTCCCGTTGATCGGGATGCGTTTGGCTTTCGCTTCTTCCGGAATCACGCGCAGCAAATCGATACTCAACAAACCGTTGCGCAGTTCGGCGGCCTTGATTTCAATGTGGTCCGCCAGACGGAACGACAGTTTGAAGGCGCGCTGAGCGATGCCTTGGTACAGGTAAGTGACGCTTTCGTCCGCGTCACGTTTGCCGCCACTGATGGTCAGCACACCTTTCTCCACTTGCAGGTCCAGGTCTTCTTCCTGGAAACCGGCGGCCGCTACGACAATGCGGTATTGGTCATCACCGTATTTTTCAACGTTGTAGGGTGGATAGGTGCTGCCTGGCTCATTGCGCAGGGCGGTTTCGAACAGGTCGTTGAAACGGTCGAAACCTACCGAGGAACGGAACAGTGGGGCCAGGGAAAATGCAGTACTCATGATTCAAATCTCCTGAACATAATCAGCAAGTTTTTTTGTCTCCGCGACCCGAATTCGGCATCGCGTAATCCTTAGATAAGGACCGCTGATTACTTTTCAAGAGCTCTTTTTCTGTTTTTTTAAAGTAGCTTCAGGCTGCTTCAGAGACCTGCAGACCCAGCAAACGCGAGACATTATCCAGTTCGGTCTCACGACGCAGGACGGTGAACAGCTCCACCGCTTCAGGATAATTGCGGGTCAGCATCGCCAGCCACTGCTTCAAGCGACCCGGCGATTGACGCGGTGTCATCTGCGCTTTGGCTTGCAGCCAAAAGTCCTGAATCAGCGGCAGCAGTTCGGCCCAGGTCATCTCGACGACGTCTTCACCGGCGCGGGCGGCGGCGATTTGCCGGGCCAGATCCGGGCGCGATACCAGTCCACGACCGAGCATGATGTCTTCGACGCCGCTGATCTCGCGGCAACGACGCCAGTCTTCGACGCTCCAGATGTCGCCATTGGCAAACACCGGGACCTTGACCACGTCCTGAACCCGAGGGATCCATTCCCAGTGGGCTGGCGGCTTATAGCCATCGGTCTTGGTCCGCGCATGAACCACGATGTGCGCCGCGCCGCCTTCAGCCAGGGCCGTGGCGCAGACAAGCGCACCGTCCGGGCTGTCGAAACCGAGGCGCATCTTGGCGGTCACTGGAATGTGCGCTGGCACCGCCCGACGGACGTGTTCGACAATTTCATTGAGCAGTTCAGGCTCTTTGAGCAGCACCGCGCCGCCACGGGATTTGTTGACGGTCTTGGCCGGGCAGCCGAAGTTCAGGTCGATGACTTCGGAACCCAACTCGCAGGCCAATGCGGCGTTTTCCGCCAGGCACACCGGATCGGAGCCGAGCAGTTGCACCCGCAGCGGCACACCGGACGCGGTTCGGGCGCCAGTCAGCAGCTCCGGGCCGAACTTGTGGTAATAGGCAGGCGTGAGCAGTTGATCGTTGATCCGAATGAATTCGGTCACACACCAATCAATACCGCCCACACGGGTCAGCACGTCCCGCAGGATGTTGTCGACCAACCCCTCCATGGGCGCCAAAGCAATTTGCATGAAAAACACACTCAACGAAAAACGTGCGGCAGTTTACTGGATTGCGCGAGGAATCTGCAGAACATCGCAGATTCCCTTGTGGGAGCGAGCCTGCTCGCGAAAGCGGTGTGTCAGTCGAAACATAAGTTGTTTGATACGCCGCCTTCGCGAGCAGGCTCGCCCACATTAGATTTTGGTCGTATCCAACATCTGCAACGCAGGCCCGTAGCCCTCGATAAACTCCGCCGGCATGCGCTTGGGCTTGCCGGTCGACAGTTCGATGCACACGAAAGTGGTCTGCGCCCGCAGCAACGTCGTGTTGTCGCTGGGGCGCTTCAACTGGAAGTGTCGGGTCATTTTCAGGCGCTGATCCCAATCGACGATCCAGGTCGCCAACTGCAACTCATCGCCCTCATAGGCAGCGGCCAGGTAATCGATCTCGTGCCGTACCACCGCCATCGCCCGATCCAGCCGCCGGTACTCGACCAGATCCAGCCCAAGCCGTTGTGAGTGACGCCAGGCGCAGCGCTCGAGCCAGGTCACGTACACCGCGTTGTTCGCGTGGCCCAGCCCGTCGATGTCCTCGGCGCCCACTTCCAGATCAATGATAAACGGCGTTGCCCGATCCCAGCCCATGCCCCACTCCCGGTCAGATTATTTCGACCGGGGCAGTGTAACGGATGCTCAGGCCGATTGGCGCGATTGCAGGCTGCGACCGGCCAGCAGCGAAAGAACGCCATCGATCACCCGCGGATCGGCGAGCACCCGCTGATGACCTCCCTCTTCCAGGCGCAACAGACGGCTGTCGAACCAGGCTTCGTGGATCAATTGGGATTCCTTGACTGGAACAAAGTTGTCGTCCTCGGCATGGACGATCAGCCCCGGCATGTCGAGCTGATAGTGCGCAACATCCAACGCAGCGGCGCGCATACCGACGTCTTTCTCGACCTGGCGAATAAACGCCGAACGCGCTTTGGGCGGCAGGCGCACATAGCGTGCGAACCCACGCAGTACCCCGAGAATTCGCGCCGGGGCGGCGATCGAGACCAGGGTTTCGGTGCGCAAGCCCAACTGAACCGCGAGCATGGCACTGGCGCCGCCCATGGAGTGACCGATCACCGCTTGCAGCGGCGGCAACTCAGCAGCCGCTTCGAGCATGGCCCGAGCGAACAGCACCACATTAGCCTCGCGACCAGGCGAGCGACCATGAGCCGGGCCATCCAGGGCAACCACGGTGTAACCGGCATCGACCAGCGCCGTGATCAGCGCGGCAAACTGTGTCGGCCGGCCCTCCCAGCCGTGCATCAACAACACCGCCGGCCCTTGCCCCCAACGCAGCGCCGAGAGACCGAAGCGCAAGGTGATTCGTTCGGATTTCGCCAGCAGCGGCAACTCCCAGTCACGCGGCAGCAATTGCCGCGGGGTCATGAATGCCAGGCGCATCTTGCTCGCCACCAGCTTCGGCGCGAACCAGCCCAAGGTGCCATTAACGCCACGAACCCAGCTCAACGTGTTCATCGCCCATCTCCTCAGGCTGACGCCTTTAGGTCATAACACCGCCGACTTGGCGGCGCGCAGCAAACGATCGGACAACTCTCCAGGCCCCAGCGCCCGCGCCAGAGCCAAACCACCAACCATCAAGGCGATGTCGGCCAAGACCTTGTCGGTGTCTTCCGGGCTGGCCGCCAACTGCGCGACCATCAACTCAACATGCTCATTCAACGCCACACGAAATTCGTCCGGCAGACGGCCCAGCTCGCCGACCGACGCTGGAATCGGACACGCATGCTCGGTGGAATCACGGTGTTTGCGCGACAGGTAGAACGCCGCGACCAACGCGCGACGCTCTTCACCGGTCAACTCGGCGTCCATATCGGCGATCAAGCCACGACGATGGCTAAGCAGTTGCTTGAACGCTTCCAGCATCAATGCGTCCTTGCTTTCGAAGTGCGCGTAGAAGCCGCCGACCGTCAGGCCTGCCGCGCCCATCACTTCGCCCACGCTCGGCTCGGCCGGGCCGCGCCGAATCAGCGCGGCACTGGCAGCCTTGAGGATGCGTTCGCGGGTTTGAGCTTTTTTATCGTTCATCGTTGCCTCCGAATATTACGACTAGAATATTATTCTCATAATAATTTTTCGCAAGTCGTGGATGTGACCGCTGGTCTGAAGAACAGTTTTGAGGAAAAAGGAGAGTTGGCCAAACGCCAGACAAACAAAAGGGCCATTCAATAATTGAATGACCCTTAAAAATCCCGCAGAGCGGGTAATCGTGGCGTCCCCTAGGGGACTCGAACCCCTGTTACCGCCGTGAAAGGGCGGTGTCCTAGGCCACTAGACGAAGGGGACACAAACCCTTCTATACAACTGATCAGTGCTGAGAGCTGATCGATTCAAGGCCGGTGTGGCCAGACCTTGAACTGTAAAATTGGTGGAGCTAGACGGGATCGAACCGTCGACCTCTTGCATGCCATGCAAGCGCTCTCCCAGCTGAGCTATAGCCCCGGATTTTTCGCCTCGCGGCGGAGCGAAATTTTGCAACATCGCTTCTGTAAAACTGGCGTCCCCTAGGGGACTCGAACCCCTGTTACCGCCGTGAAAGGGCGGTGTCCTAGGCCACTAGACGAAGGGGACGCAAACCCTTCTATACAACTGATCAACGCTGAGTGTTGATCGCTTCAAGGCCGGTGTGGCCAGACCTTGAACTGTAAATTGGTGGAGCTAGACGGGATCGAACCGTCGACCTCTTGCATGCCATGCAAGCGCTCTCCCAGCTGAGCTATAGCCCCTCATCGCTGAGGACGGGGCGAATCTTAATGGCGCATCGGAAGGCTGTCAAACTTATTTTTAACAATTTCCAAAATTTTTTGTCGCCATAACAATCACTTACCGCCCTCCCCCCGAAAAACGGGGGTGGCGCCGAAGAGCAGGATCAAAAGATCGCAGCCTTCGGCAGCTCCTACGCAGGATCAAACGACCTTAAGCGATATTGCCCAACAGTTTTTCCCACTCCTTGTTTTCCTTCTTCGACACGCCGCCCAGCAGGTCGATGGCCTGGCGCAGACGGAAACGGGTCAGGTCCGGACCGAGGATTTCCATCGCATCGAGTACCGACACCGAACTGGCCTGGCCTGTGATCGCGGCGAACATCAGCGGCATCGCATCACGCAGTTTCAGTTCCAGCGATTCGACCACCGCCTGAATCGTCGCGGTAATGCTGTCCTTTTCCCACTGACGCAGGCTTTCCAGCTTCCACAAAATCAACTGCATCAACTGACGAACCTGATCGCCCGAGAGCTTCTTGGACTCGAACAGCTTGGCGTCCGGGTTCACGCCACCGGCGAAGAAGAAGCCGGCCAGCGGTGCGACCTGGCTGAAGGTTTCAACCCGGCCCTGCACATGCGGTGCGATCTTCATCATGTATTCAGGGTTCAGCGCCCACTTTTGCAGACGAGCGGCGAACTCCTCCACCGGCAGATCACGCAACCACTGGCCGTTGAGCCACGACAGCTTCTCGATGTCGAAAATCGGCCCACCGAGGGAGACGCGGCTCAGGTCGAAGTTGTCGACCATTTCCTGCAGCGAGAACTTCTCGCGCTCGTCCGGCATCGACCAGCCCATGCGGCCCAGGTAGTTGAGCATTGCTTCCGGCATGAAGCCCATGCGCTCGTAGAAGGTCACCGAGGTCGGGTTCTTGCGCTTGGACAGCTTGCTCTTGTCCGGGTTACGCAGCAGCGGCATGTAGCACAGCTGCGGTTGTTCCCAGCCGAAGTATTCGTACAAGAGGATCAGTTTCGGCGCCGATGGCAGCCACTCTTCACCACGCAATACATGAGTGATGCCCATCAGGTGGTCATCGACCACGTTGGCCAGGAAGTATGTCGGCAGGCCGTCGGTCTTCATCAGCACTTGCATGTCCATGCGATCCCACGGGATCTCGACGTCACCACGGAGCATGTCAGGCACCACGCACACGCCTTCGGTCGGCACTTTCATGCGGATGACGTGCGGCTCGCCGGCGGCCAGGCGGCGCGCGACTTCTTCCTTGGAGAGCAACAGCGCACGGCCGTCGTAACGCGGGGTTTCGCCGCGGGCCATTTGCTCGGCGCGCATCTGGTCCAATTCTTCGGCCGTGCAGAAGCACGGGAAGGCATGACCCATGTCGACCAATTGCTGGCAGTACTTCTGATAGATATCGCCGCGCTCACTCTGACGATAAGGACCGTGCGGGCCGCCGACGTCCGGGCCTTCGCTCCAGTCGATACCCAACCAGCGCAGGGCGTCGTAAATCTGCTGTTCGGACTCGCGGGTCGAACGCAGTTGGTCGGTATCTTCGATCCGCAGGATGAACTCACCGCCATGCTGCTTGGCAAAGCAGTAGTTGAACAAAGCGATGTAAGCGGTACCTACGTGGGGGTCCCCGGTAGGCGATGGCGCGATGCGAGTGCGGACGGTGGTCATGGCATGTCTCGAAAAGAATAAAAGCGAAGATCAAAGCGAACTTCCAACAAGAGCCGAATGGTAACAGGCGTAGCCTGCCATGCTCCAGTCAGCAGGGCATATAAGCCAATATTGCATTGGGGGATCAGCTTGGTGGCGGTGTTGCCTACCAGGAGGTTGCAGGCAGGGCTGAGGGCCAGGGAAGTGCGCAATTGATATTTGTAGTGTTCCGGCGGGCCTCATCGCGGGCAAGCCCGCTCCCACAGGATCTGTAGGTGGCCACATATTGTGTGAATACCCTCAATCCTTGTGGGAGCGGGCTTGCCCGCGATGAGGCCCGCCCATTCACTGCGCATCTCAAACTGTTATCAACCGCTCCCGCAACTTGCCGATTTCGTCGCGCAACTGCGCCGCGGCTTCGAATTCCAGGTCGCGGGCGAGCTGGTACATCTTTTCTTCCAGCTGACGAATGCGTTTGCTGATCTCGCTCGGCGAGCGCAGTTCGGCCTCGTACTTGGCACTTTCCTCGGCGGCCTTGGCCATGCCTTTGCGCTTCTTGCTGCGCGAACCCGGCACGACCGCGCCTTCCATGATGTCAGCGACGTCCTTGAACACTCCCTTCGGCGTGATGCCATTGGCCAGGTTGAAGGCGATTTGCTTGTCGCGACGACGCTCGGTCTCGCCGATCGCCCGCTCCATGGAACCGGTGATGCGATCTGCGTACAAAATCGCCCGCCCATTGAGGTTGCGCGCCGCCCGGCCGATGGTCTGGATCAGCGAGCGCTCGGAACGCAGGAAGCCTTCCTTGTCCGCGTCGAGAATCGCCACCAGCGAGACTTCCGGCATGTCCAGGCCTTCACGTAGAAGGTTGATCCCCACCAGCACATCGAAGACGCCGAGACGCAAGTCACGGATAATTTCGACTCGCTCCACGGTGTCGATGTCCGAGTGCAGATAACGCACACGCACGCCGTGGTCGGCCAGGTAATCGGTCAAGTCTTCGGACATGCGCTTGGTCAGCGTGGTGACCAGTACCCGCTCTTCCAAGGCCACGCGCTTGGTGATTTCCGAGAGCAGGTCGTCGACCTGAGTCAATGCCGGACGGATTTCGATTTGCGGGTCCACCAGGCCAGTCGGGCGCACCAATTGCTCGACCACTCGGCCAGCGTGCTCCGCCTCGTAATTGCCCGGCGTGGCCGAGACAAAAATCGTTTGGGGGCTGATGCTTTCAAACTCATCGAAACGCATCGGCCGGTTATCCAGGGCCGAGGGCAAGCGGAAACCGTACTCCACCAGCGTTTCTTTCCGGGAACGGTCACCTTTATACATGGCGCCGACTTGCGGCACGCTGACGTGGGATTCGTCGATCACCAGCAAGGCGTCAGCCGGCAGGTAGTCGAACAACGTGGGCGGCGCCTGGCCGGACTCACGGCCCGACAGATAGCGCGAGTAGTTTTCGATGCCGTTGCAGTAGCCCAGCTCGAGGATCATCTCCAGGTCGAAACGGGTGCGCTGCTCCAGTCGCTGAGCTTCCACCAGTTTGTTGTTGGAGCGCAGGTATTCCAGGCGCTCCTGCAATTCGATCTTGATCCCTTCGGTGGCCTCCAGCAGGGTTTCCCGCGGCGTCACGTAGTGGCTCTTCGGATAGAAGGTGAAACGCGGCAGTTTGCGAATGACCTCACCGGTCAGCGGGTCGAAGGCGGACAGGCTCTCCACTTCGTCATCGAACAGCTCGATGCGGATCGCTTCGAAATCGGATTCCGCCGGGTGGATATCAATCACATCGCCGCGCACCCGGAAGGTCGCCCGGGCGAAGTCCATGTCGTTGCGGGTGTATTGCAGGTCGGCCAGGCGACGCAGCAGCGCGCGCTGATCGAGCTTGTCGCCGCGATCGACGTGCAACACCATCTTCAAATAGGTTTCCGGACTGCCCAGACCGTAGATGCAGGACACCGTGGTGACGATGATCGCGTCCTTGCGCTCCAGCAGCGCTTTGGTCGCGGACAGGCGCATCTGCTCGATATGGTCGTTGATCGAGGCGTCCTTCTCGATGAAGGTATCTGACGACGGCACATAGGCTTCGGGCTGGTAGTAGTCGTAATAGGACACGAAGTATTCAACGGCATTGTTCGGGAAGAATGCCTTGAACTCGCCATACAACTGCGCGGCCAGAGTCTTGTTGGGCGCCAGCACCAGCGTCGGGCGCTGTATCTGGGCGATCACGTTGGCGATGCTGAAGGTCTTGCCCGAGCCGGTCACACCGAGCAACGTCTGGTGCGCCAGCCCGGCCTCAATGCCCTCGACCATCAGGCGGATGGCTTCCGGCTGATCGCCGGCGGGCTCGAAGCGGGTGACTAGCTGGAATTCAGACATAAATACCTCTCGGTTCTCGGTGCGGGGATTCGCGACTGTCCGGTCAAACCGGACAGCAACGAAAAAGACCGCAAACGACCGATGTCGCCCGAGGAAAAAACTGGATTGTGCTCAATGTGGAGCCGATTGCCATCGCTTTCAAGGCAAACGTCCTACATCGGGTAGAACCTTTGACGACATCACTCGATCAACGATCGAAAAATAATTTGAAAAACTTACCGTAAAAGCCGAATCGCCTGTCGCCATCAATCGCTGATGGCCTCTATACTAGCTCCCCGTTTGTGCACCGCTCTAGTGCATTCGGCTGGAGCGCGACACGTCCCTCCACACTCCATTCAGAGCCGCCGCAATAATGAGCCTGTTCTCCGCTGTCGAAATGGCACCACGCGATCCAATCCTGGGCCTCAACGAAGCATTTAATGCCGATACCCGTACCAACAAGGTCAACCTGGGGGTCGGTGTTTACTGCGACGAGGAGGGGCGAATTCCACTCCTGCGCGCCGTTGTCGAAGCCGAGACGATTCGCGCTGCTCAACACGTTTCCCGTGGCTACTTGCCGATCGATGGCATCGCAGCCTACGACCAGGCCGTGCAAAAACTGCTGTTCGGCAATGATTCGCCGCTGATCGCCGCTGGCCGGGTTATCACCACTCAAGCTGTCGGCGGTACCGGCGCGCTGAAAATTGGTGCCGACTTCCTCAAGCAACTGCTGCCGAACGCCGTCGTGGCGATCAGCGACCCGAGCTGGGAAAACCACCGCGCGCTGTTCGAAACCGCCGGTTTCCCGGTGCAGAACTATCGCTACTACGACGCCGCCACCCACGACGTTAACCGCGCCGGCCTGCTGGAAGACCTGAACGCCCTGCCGTCCGGATCCATCGTTGTGCTGCACGCTTGCTGCCACAACCCAACCGGCGTGGACCTGAGCCCGGCAGACTGGAAAAACGTGCTGGAAGTGGTCAAGGCCAAAGGTCACGTGCCGTTCCTCGACATGGCCTACCAGGGCTTTGGCGACGGTATCGATGAAGACGCCGCGGCCGTGCGCCTGTTCGCCGAATCGGATCTGACCTTCTTCGTTTCCAGCTCGTTCTCCAAATCTTTCTCGCTGTACGGCGAGCGCGTTGGCGCCCTGTCGATTGTCAGCGAATCGAAAGAAGAAAGCGCGCGCGTGCTGTCGCAAGTCAAACGCGTGATCCGCACCAACTATTCCAACCCGCCGACCCACGGTGCAAGCATCGTCGCCGCCGTGCTGAACAGCCCGGTACTGCGCGCTCAGTGGGAAGAGGAACTGGCAGAAATGCGCCTGCGGATTCGCGGCATGCGCACCCAGATGGTCGACCTGCTGGCGAAAAACGCTCCACAGCGTGATTTCAGCTTCGTCGGTCGCCAGCGCGGCATGTTCTCCTACTCCGGCCTGACGGTTGAACAAGTAACCCGTCTGCGCAGCGAGTTCGGCATCTACGCCCTGGACACCGGCCGCATCTGCGTTGCCGCGCTGAACCAGAGCAACATCGACGCAGTGACCAAGGCCATCGTTCAGGTGATCTGAGTCGTCGCGTGATTGAAAACGGGAAGCCATATGGCTTCCCGTTTTTTATTTGTCTTTGATAATTCCCAGTTCGGCGACCGGTCGCTCTAGACTGCACGCAGATCAAAAATGTGGGAGCGGGCTTGCTCGCGAAAGCGGTCTATCTGTCACATTGATGCTGGATGTGCCGCCGCCTTCGCGGGCAAGCCCGGCTCCCACAGGTTATGAGTACACCCGAGAGCTCTTGAGAACCCACATGAAAAACGATGACCTACGCGCCGACCGCGACGAGCTGGACCACTTTGTGCCCCGCTCCTCGGCCAAACGCGGTAATAACCTGGTGCTGCAAGTGGCTGCGGGCGTGTTCCTTGGCGGCCTGGCGTTGTGGCTGGTGCAACTGACCGCCACGATGCTGTACGCCAAGCTGATGCTCGGCACCATTACCTTCGGCGGTTAAGCCAGTTCGGTTGCACGCTGGCTGGCTGCGTCGTCATAGGCCACATAAAGCGACTCGGCCACCTGGCTTTTGATCGCCTTGGTGCTTTCCAGGCCCAAAACAAAACCTTCGGCCTTGCCGCCCGCGCGGTTCAATTCGTCAGCGGTGCTGGCCTGAGTGATGGCGTCGAACAGTTTCTCGGCGTGCGGACCAACGCCTTTGGGCAGGCTGATCTGAGCGATGCTCATGCGAACACCCCGCTGTTTTGAGGTGTGAGGGTTGGGTGATTCATGGCGCATACCTTTTCGGCTGAGGGCCGGCAGCGCGTGTCACCACTTCCGGGCGACCATGGTAGACCTCTACCGCGATTCTGGTAACCGCCAATGGCCGATAACCCCCTCTGATCCGATGAAAACATCAAACTGCCAACAGAGGCTTGACTTCTCTTTTTGAATCAGTAACATAGACGCCATTCCGCGATAGCTCAGTTGGTAGAGCAAGTGACTGTTAATCACTGGGTCCCTGGTTCGAGTCCAGGTCGTGGAGCCAGACAGCAAAATCGAAAAGCCCCTGAATCGAAAGATTCAGGGGCTTTTTTGTGCTCGCCATAAAGTCAAAAGATCGCAGCCTGCGGCAACTCCCAGGGGGATCGCATCGCACACGAATCCCCGTAGAAGCTGTCGCAGGCTGCGATCTTTTGATCTACCTGCCTTTTTATCGGGTAGCGCCGTCAGACATGCTCACTGCTTTTCGCATGCGCCGCCCGCGGCTCGGCATGCCCATGCTCTGCCTCCACCACCGGAATCTCATTCCCGTCGCAGTCACGCAGCTTGCCTTCGCTGAAGTAATCCCCTTCCCGCAACGCCGCCAGATCCTGATAACGCAAGACGCGCTCGGTACCGGCCGCAAACACCGACTGTTGATCCGAGTTGCCGGCCGTGAGGTGGTTGAAGGTCAGGTTCAGCACGATGGCCATGATCGCCGAGGAGCTGATGCCTGAGTGGAAGATTGTCGCGAACCAGCTGGGGAAGTGGTCGTAGAAGTTTGGTGCGGCAATGGGGATCATGCCGAAACCGATCGAAGTGGCGACGATGATCAGGTTGACGTTGTTGCGGTAGTCGACCTTGGACAGGGTCCGAATGCCGCTGGCCGCCACGGTGCCGAACAGCACGATGCCGGCGCCACCGAGGACGGAGGTTGGCACGGCGGCGATGACCCGGCCCATGAAGGGCAGCAATCCGAGCACCACCAGGAACACGCCGCCGGTGGCCACCACAAAACGGCTCTTGATCCCGGTTACCGCCACCAGCCCCACGTTCTGGGCGAAAGCACTCTGGGTAAAGGAGCCGAAGATCGGCGCGACCATGCTCGACAGCATGTCGGCGCGCAGACCGTTGCCCAGGCGTTTGGAGTCGACTTTGGTGCCGATGATTTCACCGACGGCAAGAATGTCGGCGGAGGTTTCCACCAGGGTCACCATGATCACGATACACATCGACAGAATCGCGGCGAAATGGAAAGTCGGCATGCCGAAATGAAACGGTGTCGGGAAGCCGAACATTGGGCCCTGGGTGACGGACGAGAAATCCGCCATGCCGAGAAACACGGCGATGACTGTGCCGATGACCATCGCCAAGAGGATCGACAAACGGGAAATGCTCGCACTGCCGATCTTGCTCAGCAGCAGTACCAGCACCAGCGTAACCGCCGCCAGGCCAATGTTCGCCATGCTGCCGAAGTCCGGGGCATGGCTGTTGCCGCCCATGGCCCAGCGTGCGGCCACCGGCATCAGCGTCAGGCCGATAGTGGTGATCACAATGCCCGTCACCAGCGGCGGAAAGAACTTGGTGATTCGCGAGAACACCGGCGTGATCAGCAAGCCGATCAGCGACGCGGCAATCACCGCCCCGAGAATCGACTGAAAGCCGCCCTCCCCACCACTGCTGACAATCGCCACCATGGTCGCAACGCCGGAGAACGACACACCCTGCACCAGCGGTAACTGACAACCGAAAAACGGTAAACCCAGGGTCTGCAGCAACGTCGCCAGCCCCCCTGCAAACAATGAAGCAGCAATCAACAAACCGATGTCCGCCGGCGAGAGCCCGGCCGCTTGGCCGATGATCAAAGGCACCGCGACGATACCGCCATACATGGTCAGAACGTGTTGCAGGCCGTAAGCCATATTCGCGCCGATCCCGAGATTCTCATCCTCGGGCCGTTGTTGTGAAACATGGGGCGTTTTCATGGTTGGGGGGTTCCCTGGTTTTTGTTGTGCTCACACTGTATTCAATAGTCAGGACAAATGTCTATAGAGTTGTATACAACCAGCTAGTCAAATTATGGACAGATGTTCACACCGCCCTTTAGCCATAGAGCCCCCAGCCTAAAAAACTCTTGAAATACATCCTTCCTCCCCTTTCCCTCCCCACCGCTAATCTTTTGCTTTCCAAGCGACCGCCGGCACGGCCGCCTCTCGCTTATACATATAAAGTATGCATAATGAAGTCATTCGAAATTCAGTACCACAAGGCAAAGAACGCGGCCAACAAACTAAAGCATCAAGGCGTCAGCCTCGCAGAGACAGAACCCGTGTTTTATGACGAACGAGCGCTGACGCTTCAGGACAACCACCATGATGAGCCGCGATGGATCATCATCGGGCTGGATGCCAAAGGTCGACTGCTGGTCGTTGCATACACCTACCGCGACCCGAATTTCGTGCGAATCATTTCCGCGCGCATCGCCACCAAAAACGAGCGTCGCCACTATATGGAGGCTTGACCGATGAAAGATGAATACGACTTCAGCAACGCCAAGCGTGGAGCGGTTGCCTCCAGCAAAGGCAAGACCCGAATCACCATCATGCTCGATGATGTCGTCATAGAGGCCGCGCGTGCGGCGGCAGAAAGCGAGGGGTATGGCTACCAGACGGTGATCAACAATACATTGCGCCAGGCATTGCTCAGCGATAAAGACAAAATGGCGAAGCCCGATCAGAACACTGCTGTTGCCAATGTCGGGCATCTCAAAAAAGGCATCACCGCCTCCGAGCTGAAAAGCCTGGAGAAAAAATTGTCAGAGGCCCTCAGCGAAATCCATCACGTGATGGAGCTTGAAGTTCGTTCCTAGACACAACACCGATCAAAAGAAAAAGGGGCGAATTGATCAAATCCGCCCCTTTACGTGTCGCTCAATTTGCCTGCTACACAGGCTCAATCAACCGCCCAAGCACCCGCTTCAACACTTCCTGCGCCGGCACTCGAAGCCCGAATTCACTTTCCAGTAACCCGATCAACTCATCCACATCCGCCACCTCCCGCCGTTCGCTCTCACTGCCCATGCGATGAATGGTAAAGCTGCCGTTAATCAATGTGCGTCGCCATCCCTCCCCCGTCCGCGCCACCATCAGTTGTTTCACGAAGGACGATTCGGGATGGGTCGAGACGTACCAGTTGCCGAGGGTGTAATCGATGTCTTCCTGACGTTGCAGATCGAAGATGTATATCGCCCGCCATTCACCGCCGACGTTGGCACGCAGGGTATAGCCGTCGGCGTGCGGTTCGATGCGATAGGGTTCGTGAGGGGTGAACTGCTCGGCTTCGGTATCCAGCATCAGCGGTGCGGTGGGCACCATGCCGCCGAAGCCGACGTCAGTGATGTAGCGCACGCCGTCGAGGGTTACCAGACTCAAGCGGTGCGTTCGGGCGGTCCATGCGCCTTCGGGCTGACCCATGACCACGCGACCGGTGATGCCACGTGCGTCGAAGCCCAGTACCTGAAGCAAGGCCAGGAACAGGTTGTTGAGCTCATAGCAGTAGCCACCACGACCGTCGTGCAGGACTTTCTGCTCCAGGGACGGCAGATCGATGAGCACTGGTTCGCCCAATAACGTGGTGAGGTTTTCGAACGGGAAGGCACCCGTGTGGCGCAGTTGCAGTTGGCGCAGGGTTTCCAGGGTCGGTGCCGGGGGCTTATCGAAGCCCAGGCGCTGCAGGTACAGCGCAAGATTTTTCAGTCGTGTCTCGCTCATCGCTCAATCCTTTATGCAGAGGTCCGCGGATCGCTCCGCCGATGGGCGCCATGTATAAGGGAAAACACGGTCGGACTGACAATTGATTTAGCCAATCGCCGCACACGCCAAGGTTATCGACGCTTGCGCGAACTCAATCGAATCCATGTCGGCGCATGATCGCTGGCATGAGGTTCATTGCGAACCCAGGCATCGACGCCGGCCTCTTGCAGGTAAGGACTCAGTGCCGGGTTGAGCAGCAGATGATCGATGCGCAACCCCGAGTTTTTCTGCCAGTGCTGACGGAAATAATCCCAGAAGGTGTAGATCCGCTCCTCTGGATACAGATGACGCAGGGAATCGGTCCAACCCTGATCCAGCAACCGCTGATAACACGCACGACTCTCGGGTTGCAGCAGCGCGTCCTTGAGCCAGGAGCGCGGGTTGTAGATGTCCAGATCAGTGGGCACCACGTTGTAATCGCCGGCCAGCACCACCGGATGTTCGCTGCTCTGCAGGTCTTTGGCGTGCGAGATCAGCCGCTCGAACCACGCCAGTTTGTAATCGAACTTCGGTCCCGGCTGCGGATTGCCATTGGGCAGGTACAAACAACCCACCAGAACCCCATGCACGGCAGCTTCCACGTAGCGGCTATGGGTATCGCTGTCATCACCCGGCAAACCGCGCCGGCTCTCCAATGGTTGCGCATCGCGCGCCAGAATCGCCACCCCGTTCCACGACACCTGGCCGTGCCAGACGGCGCCATAGCCGGCCGCCTCCAGTTCCGCGACGGGGAATGCGCCGTCAACCGATTTGAGTTCTTGCAAGCAGGCGATGTCTGGCTGCTCCCGCGCAAGCCAAGCCAGTAGATTCGGCAAGCGGGCGCGCATGCCGTTGACGTTGAAGGTGGCGATTTTCAGGTTCTTCATGATCCGACGCTCGCAACGGATTGGGCGGTATCCAGTTGTGACCGGGGTGCGTCACGGCAGTTGCCGTGGCGCACGAAACAGGCGACTAAAGGTGCGTACCCTGCGGCGGAAAATCATCCCTTGATGCCTTGAGTAACGGCAGCAGAGCATACTTGTCCACCGGCCGACTGAGGTAGAAACCCTGCACTTCATGGCACTGGTCCGAGATCAGGAAGTCCAGTTGCTCCAGCGTCTCGACGCCCTCTGCGGTCACGGTCAGGCCCATGGCCTTGCCCAGATTGATGATCGCCTGCACCACGGCGCGGTCATTGCTGCCGCTGCTCATGGACGCTATGAAGCGCTTGTCGATCTTGATCCCGTCGAACGGATACGTGCGCAGGTAACCCAGCGAAGAATAACCGGTGCCGAAGTCGTCCATGTTCAGTCGTACGCCCAACTCCTTGAGCGCATTCATGGTCGCCAAGGCGCCATCTACGTCGATGAGCATCACGTTTTCAGTGATCTCCAGTTCCAGTCGACTGGCGGGCAATCGGCTCTGGATCAACGCCTCCCGGACATCCTCGATCACATCGCTACGGGCAAACTGCACCGGCGACAAGTTGACCGACACCATCATCGCACCGGGCCAGGTCAGGGCCGTCTCGCACGCCTCGCGCAACACCCAGCGCCCTAATGGCACGATCAGATCGGTCTGCTCGGCCAATGGAATAAACGCGTCGGGGTTTAACAAGCCTTGCACCGGATGCTGCCAGCGCAGCAGCGCTTCGACCGAGACGATCTGCTTGCCATCGACGTGATAACGCGGCTGGTAATGCATCACGAATTCGTTGTTCTTGATCGCCTTACGCAGGTCGCTTTCCAGTTGTCGGCGGTGCTGGATCTGATCGTTCATGTGCGCCGCAAAGTAGCACCAGGTCTTCTTGCCATTGGACTTGGCCTGATACAACGCGATATCGGCACAGCGAATCAGCTCCTCCGGAAGATGCCCCTGGCGCCGACTCAGGGCGATACCGATGCTCGCGCCGATGTGCAGCGTGTGGTGATCGTAATGGATTGGTTGATGCAAGCTGTCGAGCAAGCGCTCGCAAAACCGGTCGATTTCCGCGTGGCTGTCCATGCCGTGGAGCACCAGCACGAACTCGTCGCCACCCAATCGGGCGACCAGATCGATGTCCCGCGTGCACTCGCGCAAACGAATAGCAACCTCCAGCAATACCGCATCACCGGCCGGGTGGCCGAGGGAATCGTTGATCGGCTTGAAGTTATCCAGGTCGATCATCAACAACGTCAGCGCCGCCGATTGCTCTTTCAGTGCCAGCGCGTCTTCGAGGTAGCGCGCCAGTTTGTTGCGGTTCGGCAAGCCAGTCAGTGCGTCGTGCATCGACAGATGCTGGATCTGCGCATGGGCGGCGACTTCATCAGTGATGTCGCTGGCCGTCCCGCGAAAACCCAGCACCGCGCCCTTGCGCTGGATGGGTCGTGCCGACACCCGGCACACCCGTTGTTGCCCCGATTGATCGCGGTAGGAACAGCGTAAGTGACTGACAGCCTGCTCTTCATCGAGTTTATTCAGCCACAGCGACAAGGGCGTGGTATCGCAATTGAGCAGTTGCCCGATGTTCTGCCCCAGCCATTGCTGATCGGAAAATCCGGTGACGGTGCTGAAGCGCCCCGACAGATAGGTGATGCAATGCTGGTCGTCGATTTCCCAGATCCAGTCGGACGCGGCTTCGGCCACAGCACGAAAACGTTCTTCACTGGCCTCCAGCGCCTGATTCGACAAGTCGAGACTGGTGTAACTGGCGTCCACATGCCCGGACGTGCGCAGGACATATCGAAAGAAGTACGCCGTCAACAACGCCAGAATCAACAGCGCTCCACCCAGTGGCGGCAGCAACGACCAGAGCAATTGATGACCCGGCCGCTCAAGCCGGGAGACCAGGCTGTAACCGGTGCCAGTCAGAGTGACAGCTGGCTGACCGGGAATAATGCCGTCGTCGGCCGTCAGGCTCAAATCATTCAACCCGTAATCGGCACTCAAGGTATTGAGCTTTTCAGGGTTCAATTGATCGACATATATCAGCACTGAGGTGCTCTTGGGATCGACCGCCGGGCGTTCGTCATTGGGCACGATCGCGGCCGCCGTCAACAGCGCCGGGTTGCCTTCGAACAAGGTGTACCGGCTGACAGGCTCGATGAGGCTCTCCTGGCTCTGAACCTCCTCGATGAGGCTCGCCATCGACGTCGACAGATAGGCCGTCGCTTCGCCCTGCACCTGAAGCCCGCGCACTATGGCGTATTTGGTTCGCTGACGATCGATCACGAAAACGCCATCGTAGTGATCGATAGTGAACAGGGTTTTACCCACGTTCTGATCGACGTAGGCCCACTGCACATCGACTTTGTCGTTCAGGTGGTCGTAGGCGGTCGTCCAATTGGCGTAGCTGGCGATGTAGTTTTTCGAGGCGGTGATGCGGTTCTCAAGTGCGCGTTGCGTGTAGAACGTGGTTTTGCTCAGATCCTGAGCATCGAGCCGTGCGGCAATGCTGAACAGGGCCATCAGCGCGATCAACACCCCAACTACAAACAGCAGGCCGATGACGAACATCAGGTTGCGGGTAATCGGTGTATGACGCGCAGGTGCCGCGGTGGTAATGGCAGTCAAATCCATGCACTTGATCCTGTCGATCGGTCGCCTTATCGGGTGAGGCCGGCGGGGTCTGGTCTGTCGTCATGACAGCCAGGCTCTCCACAGACCATAGCAGCCATGCTCGGTCACCGCTTCTGAATACGCAAGTCATTGCCACACTTGAAAAACCCAGGCTCGTTGCCATCCCGTCCCACCACTTGTCATCCAACCGGCACCAACCGCCCCGCCATCGCACCAATATCAGACAACGGCTCATTGTATGGAGACGTAACCCTGATGAATATCAGAATGACCTCACTGTTATTGGCCGGGTTAGTGGTCACGGCATCTGCAAACATCTTTGCGGCGTCCGGAGATGGAGCGGAGGCCACCAGCACTCAGTCGGGCGGCATCAGCAGCTCGACGTTTCCACCCGACAATACCCCCGGCTCGCCTGCGGGCGGGACCAGTTCGGACACCCATGGAAGCGGCACGGGCACCGATGGCGGGGCCAGCGGTTCCGGCTCGGGTGCTGGAGGTGGAACCGGGTCTGCCGGTGGTGGCACCGGCGGTGCTGGCGGTGGGACGGGCAGTTCGACGCATAAAAGCAATCCATGACACTAGCGGTCCGAGCGCATCAGTGCCTCGACGCCGCCTTCCATGGACAACACCGCCGAACGATTTCGCCCCGAATGCTTGGCCTGGTACAACGCCGCATCTGCGCGTTTGATCAACATTTCGGTGCTGTCGTGCCCTGTCGGCACAAACGAATAACAGCCAAGGCTGACCGTCACGTAACCCGTGGGTGAGCCGCTGTGGATGATGTTCTTGTCCATGACGCTGCGACGGATCTGCTCGGCGATCGTCAGCGCACCATGGATGTCGGTGTCCGGCAGCAACACTGCAAACTCTTCGCCGCCGTAGCGCACCGCCAGATCGGCATTGCGGTGACAGCAACTCTTCAGTGCCCGCGCCACTTCGGCCAGGCAATGGTCCCCCGCCACATGACCGTAGGCGTCGTTATAGCGCTTGAAATAATCGATATCGAGCATGATCAGGCTCAGCGGACTCGACCGCCGGGCACCACGCCCGAACTCGATCTCCAGCGCCCGCTCGAACAATCGACGGTTGGCCAACCCGGTCAGGCTGTCGTGGGTGGCGATCAATTCCAGGGTTTTTTGCGCCTCGCGCAAATCCGCCTCGATGCGCTCACCCGCGCGCACCTGATGAATGAACACCCAACCGAACACCCCCACGCCAAGGACGACCAGAGCGACGATCAAACTGGATTGAATCGCCGTGTCGTACCAGTCCTTGAGGATTGCGTCTTTGGAAGAGGCCGCCGCCACCACCACCGGATAGGCATCGAGCTGACGGTAGCCATACAGCCGGACGATGCCATCCACCACCGAGCCGATCATGGCGTTGCCCGATGTCGCGCTGGGCAAGTGCGTTTGAAAGATCTCACCCTGAGCCAATGACGTACCGATCTGCGATTCCACAAACGGTCGTCGCGCCAGCAGTGTTCCATCGGTCAACGCCAAAAACATCGCGCCGTTGTTATCGAGGCTGAAGCTTTTGAAGAACTGATCGAAGTACGACATCTTGATCCCGGCCAGCAACACGCCCTGAAAATTGCCGTTCTGGTCGTTGACTCGCCTGGATACCGGAATGATCCATTCGCCATTCTCCCGACTGCGAATCGCCGGGCCGATGTGCGCCAGGGACGACGCGTTTTGCTGGTGAAACCTGAAATATTCGCGGTCCGCCACACCTGGGCCACGGGGCAGATTTTCGAACGACGTCACGACCCATTGCCCCTGCTTGTCGAACAGAAATATCCCGTGCAATTGATGCAGCGTCTGCACCCGCCGCGCGAAAGTTTTCTGTAAACGTGGCGTCTGGACAGCGTCGAAACCCTCCGCCTGAATCCAGTCCACCAGACTGGTCAGCACCAGATCGGCTTTCATGAAGGTGTCTTCGGCCTGCTGCGCCATGGCCCGGGTCAGGTTTGACGAAGACACCTCGGCCAACGCCAGATCGTGACGGCGCGACTGCTCCAGTTGCAGGTAAAGCAGCCCACAAAGACAGAGGCACACGGCTGCAATAAACAGCACCGCAGCCTTGAGCAGAGGCAGCCGCCTCAAGGCACCCTCGGGCGCGTGGTGCGGATCGGGAATGGGGATAGGCAAAAGCGAGTCCTGAAAGGGTAAGGCATGGGCAGAGGCCCAAAACCCTTATTCTTTGTGAGCTTACTCTACGGGGTTATGCGGGGCAATTGCGCCAGTTTTACAGAGACCGATTTGCCCGCGCGAGCGAAATACGAAAACCCTCTCTGCTAGGATGAAAAACCTCAGGAGCCTATCGAACACTTCGATATCGGCTGCCGCGCCTGCCCCGAACCGTTTACCCAAGGAGGAAAAACATGAGCGCTGCGCACCACCCTGCCCCCATTGACACCGTTGTGTTCGATCTCGGCAATGTCCTTATCCGATGGAACCCCAGAAACCTTTACCGAAAGTTGTTCGGTGAAGATTTGGAGGCCATGGAAACATTCCTGTCAGAGGTCTGCCATACCGCCTGGAACGAACAACAGGACCAAGGCAGAACCTGGCAGGAGGCTATTGAGGAAGCCATCGCCCGGCATCCGTCCCAGGAGGCATTGATTCGCGCCTACCGCGAGCGCTGGGAAGAAATGCTCGATGGCGCCATAGAAGAGACGGTGAACATCCTTGATGAACTGCACGCCAAAGGTATGCGACTGTTGGCTCTGACCAACTGGTCCGCCGAAACCTTTCCGATTGCCCTTGAGCGCTTTGAGTTCTTGCAGCGATTCGAAGGCATTCTGGTGTCGGGTGCAGAGGGGATAATCAAGCCTTCGCCGGAGATTTTTCAGTTGCTGCTATCGCGGTTTGACGTTGATAGCCGCCGCGCGGTGTTCATCGATGATCATGCGCCGAATATTGCAGGAGCACGCCGGGAGGGATTTCATGCGGTTCAGTTCGTCAGCCCGGAACAATTGCGCGAGGAACTGGTGGCGCTTGGGTTGCCCGTACAAGGCCAATCAGCGAGGTAAACCGCTTTTCGCAGGAGCCAGCGGTGCGGCAAGCCTGGCTCCTGCTGGCCCGCCCATTTTCTTCAAGACCGCGGGTGTTTCAATCACATGACGCAAGGCAAAACCGCATGACCTTGAAGGAGCTACGATTAACTGACATCACGACAGGAAATCGAAATGAATAAAGCAGACGAGCTCGCCGAGAAGCTGAAACAATCCCGGCCAACCAGTACCGACGCGACCATCGCCGATCAGGCCATCGACAGCTGGCCCGCCCAGGTCTATGAGCTGTATCACCAGATCGAAGCCTGGCTGCAGCCACTGATCGAAGTGGGCCTGAAGCTGCGACGCAATTCCACTCACGTGTTCGAGAGGGCTCCGGACGGGGCGAGTTACGATTACGCCATCGACCAACTGCTGATCGAAGGCAACCACCACAGCATCAACTTCGACCCTGTCGCTCGCTTCACCGCCGACGGTGCCGGGCGGATCGAGATTCACTCGACAGACAAGGAACTCGCCCTATTGCGAACCGTGGACGAACACGGTGAGACGCATTGGTGGCTTCAGGCGATCGAACAGTCCGGACAACAACCGGATGCGATCGCCCTGACGGAACACAACCTGCTCCTGGCGGTGCAAGAAGGGCTGGGGCTTTAAGCTTTAGAGCTTGTTCTGCCCCACCGCCATCGAGGGAGGCGCCGGTCGCCTCCCGTCCAGCGTTGGCCGTTCCGAAGGCAGATTCAGCGCACGCAACACAGGGTTATCGTACCCATACACATCGGGTTTGAACGTCACTCGCCCATCAAGACTCAGGTCCACCGTCCAATAGGCCAACAGCACCGGCACTTTCACGGGGAGCCTGATGTTCTCTGTCTTGCCGTTGGCTAACTGCTTTTGAATCCCTTCACTGCCCCAGCGAACCGGGTCGTTGAACAATAGCTCCACCAATTGCAGCGGGTTTTCTACCCGAATACAGCCGGAACTGGTCGCGCGATTGGATTGCGCAAACAACTCGCGATGGGGCGTGTCGTGCAGGTAAATGGCGTAGTCATTGGGAAAGCGAATGACCACCTGCCCCAGTGAGTTGTCCGACCCTGCATCCTGCCGCAGCGTAAGGCCGCGCGGGTTGTCCCAATCGACGGTCGACGGGTCGAGCACATTGCCTTCCCGATCGATCACACGAATCCGGTTTGCATTAAGGTAACCGGGATTGTTGCGAATCTTCGGCAGCATGTCCTTGACCAGAATGGTCGGCGGCACGGTCCAGGTCGGGTTGAACGTGATGTAGGTGATCTCGGATTGAAAAATCGGCGTGCTGCGATACGGTTTACCCACCTGCACCCGTGAGCGCCATATCAGCTTGCCATCGCGATAGAACGAAACCTTGTACCCGGCGATGTCGACGATGACAAAGGTGCCTTGGAGTTTGTACAGCAGCCACCGCGCCCGCTCCATGTTCACGCGGACCTGGTCGATTCGAGCCTCGACCGGCACATTCAGCGCCGCGAGTGTCGCCGGCCCCGCCACACCATCCGCCCCGAGGTATTGCTCGGCCTGATACTTCTTCACCGCCGCCATGACGGTGTCGTCATAGTCGGAGCGCGCGTTCATTTTCGCAGTCAGATAACCACCCGCTACCAAACGGGCTCGCAACTGCGCAACCGAGGCGTCGTCCATGCCGGGCCTGAGGGTCTGCCCTTGCGGAATCTTCGGCCAGCCGCCACTGTCGCGAACCCTGCGCAGTTGCGCCAGGCCCTGTCGCAACGTGCCATAAATCGCTTCTTGTGGCGGCGCCTGGGCGAACGCGCGCGCGACGTCATGGCTGTCGAGGGCGGCGAAGAAAAGATTAACGTCCTCCCGAGGGTCGATGCCGACCGGGTCGAAATTCCAATGGATGTCCAGTCGCGAAGGGTCAACCTTGCCGCGCCGCAACTGCAGCAGCGCCGTGATAAACGTCTGGGTCGCCGAGATATCAAAAGCCGCTCGTTGCCCGGGGGTTGTCGCAGTTGTCTGCATCGAGTTTCTGGCCGTGACCAGTTCGGCAATTCGAAAATCCTCGGGGTCCAGGCCATCGACCCCGGTGTCGCTCAGGCTTTTCAATAACTGGACGACATCGTCCTCGTCCGTCCAGGCGGCGCGATAGCCACGATGGCTGTAAAAGTCCAGCACTGCTCGGTTAACGTCGACCCGTTGATGACGTGGCGAGGTGAGCAATGGGGGAAACGCCGAACTCAATGGCGCCAGCGCCGCCTGAATCGCCTGACCAACGTAATCGCCAGGCGCTGCCTCCGCGACCACGCTAACGGGAGATGGCGGCTCAATCGGCGAAGTTTCCGCAATTGCCATGCCGCTTATCAGAAAGCCCATAAAAAATATGCGGCTTATGACGAATAACCTTGTTAACTGCCCCATGGATAATCCTTAATCTCCCATTTTCAACCGGCTAGCGTCGTGCGCGCTGCTAGACTCGAAACAATCAGATGAGACTTGCATATGGCCCTAGACCGCTTCGGCTTTTTAATGACGGCCCTGTTGCTGACCGCGTGTACCTTACCGGCAGCCTACGCCGATTCGCTTGAAGCCGCGCTGATCAAAGCGGCCCCCAATGCCAACGCCAAGGTGATTGCCCTGGCCGTACGCGCTTCCCAATGCAGCCGGGCCCAAAGTGCGGCTCCGGCTCAAAGACTAGCAGTGATCGATTATTCCCTGCCCTCGACCGCGCAACGCCTTTGGGTGTTCGACCTTAAACAACGCAAATTGTTGTTCCACGAACTGGTCGCCCACGGTCGTAACAGCGGCGAGAACATGGCCCGCCAGTTTTCCAACCGCAATGCCAGCTTCGCCACCAGCTTGGGTTTGTACCGAACTCAGTCCAGCTATGTCGGGCAGAACGGCTATTCGTTGCGCATGGAAGGGCTGGAGGCGGGTTTCAACGACAATGCTTTCGAGCGGGCAATCGTTATTCATGGCGCGCCGTATGTCAGCCCCGACCTGGCGCGAGCGAATGGCCGAATCGGCAGAAGTCTGGGCTGCCCGGCAGTGAGGCCTGCAATTGCGCATCAGCTGATCGACTCGATGAAGGATGGCCAGTTGTTGTTTTCCTACTATCCGGATCAGCGCTGGTTGAAGTCTTCTTCGTATATCAATTGCGGTAACGCTACCGTGGCGGACTCCGCCAGGCCGACTGGAAAATCATTGAACACAAAATGAAACTGTCAGAAATGTAATCTTGGCCTCAGTCTGCTGAAAGGCGCCGCCCGTTAGCCTTCACCTCATTAAGTTCTCCTCCCTCCGCTCAGGATGGACTTGAGGACTTCATCAGGCTGATGGACGGGAAAAACGGCATGCATTCCAACACCTCAAGACGCACTTTCGTGAAGGGCCTCGCCGCTGGCGGGGTTCTTGCTGGCCTCGGGCTGTGGCGCACGCCGGTCTGGGCGGTCACCAGCCCCGGCGAACCGAACGTGCTGGCCGGTACCGACTTCGATCTGTTCATCGGCGAAACCCCGGTCAACATCACCGGCAACCCTCGCACGGCGATGACCATCAACGGCGGCATTCCCGGCCCCCTGCTGCGCTGGCGTGAAGGGGACACCGTCACGTTGCGGGTGAAAAACAAACTCAAGGACAGCACCTCGATTCACTGGCACGGCATCTTGCTACCCGCCAACATGGACGGCGTGCCAGGCCTGAGCTTTCACGGCATCGAGCCAGATGGGATGTACGTCTACCAGTTCAAGGTCCGGCAGAACGGCACTTACTGGTATCACAGCCATTCCGGCTTTCAGGAACAGTCCGGGATTTACGGGCCATTGGTGATCGACGCCAAGGAACCGGAGCCGTTCCAGTACGACCGCGACTACGTGGTGATGCTCACCGACTGGACCGACGAAGATGCCGTCGACCTGATGAGCAAACTCAAGAAACAATCGGACTACTACAACTACCATAAGCGCACCGTGGGCGATTTCATCCACGACGTCAGCGAGAAAGGCTGGGGCTCGACGGTCGCTGATCGCAAGATGTGGGCCGAGATGAAGATGAACCCCACCGATCTGGCGGATGTCAGCGGCGCCACTTACACCTACTTGATGAACGGCCAGGCGCCAAACATGAACTGGACGGGCGTATTCCGCCCCGGTGAAAAGCTGCGCCTGCGCTTCATCAACGGCTCGTCCATGACCTACTTCGACGTGCGCATCCCCGGCCTGAAAATGACCGTGGTCGCGGCGGATGGCCAATACGTCAAACCGGTGAGCGTCGACGAATTCCGTATCGCGGTGGCGGAGACGTTTGATGTGATCGTCGAGCCGACCCAGGACGCCTACACCCTGTTCGCCCAGTCGATGGATCGAACGGGTTATGCCCGCGGCACCCTTGCGGCGAAGGCCGGGTTGTCGGCGCCGGTACCACCGCTGGATCCGCGACCGCTGGTGACCATGGATGACATGGGCATGGGCGGGATGGATCACGGCAGCATGGGTGGCGACATGGCGGGGATGGATCACAGCACCACGCAAAGCATGACAGGCATGGACGGCGGTGACATCCAAGGCATGGACAACATGGCCGGGATGGATCACAGCAGCATGGCCATGGGCGGCATGGCCGGTATGCAATCCCATCCAGACACGGAGAAAGACAATCCGCTGGTGGACATGCAAGCCATGACCACCTCGCCGAAACTCGACGACCCGGGCCTGGGCCTGCGCGACAACGGCCGCCGCGTGCTGACTTACTCCGACCTGCGCAGCACCTTCGAAGACCCGGACGGCCGTGAGCCCGGCCGCACCATCGAGCTGCACCTCACCGGACACATGGAGAAATTCGCCTGGTCGTTCAACGGCGTGAAATTCTCCGATGCCGAACCGCTGCGACTCAAGTACGGCGAGAGAATCCGGATTGTCCTGGTCAACGACACGATGATGACTCACCCCATTCATTTGCACGGCATGTGGAGCGACCTCGAAGACGAGAACGGCCAGTTCATGGTGCGCAAACACACCATCGACATGCCGCCGGGATCAAAGCGCAGCTACCGGGTCACCGCCGACGCGCTCGGCCGCTGGGCCTATCACTGCCATCTCCTGTACCACATGGAAATGGGCATGTTCCGTGAAGTTCGCGTGGAAGAATGAGGCGCTACCCATGACCAGATTGATTCGCTCTACCCGCCTCGCTTTGGCACTCGCTGGCTTCACGGCTTCTTCGGCCATGGCCGCCACCGGTGACATGCAGGGCATGGACCATAGCCAGATGTCGGGCATGGATCACAGCCAAATGCAGAGCATGGACGACGGCCAGATGCAGCCCGCCGCGCCAACCCAAAGCCGCACGCCGATCCCGGCATTGACCGACGCCGACCGCGCCGCCGTCTACGTCAGCCCCGCCGGCCATGCCGTGCATGACTCCGCGCTCAATTATTACTTCCTCGCCGACAAACTCGAGTGGCAGGACGCTGACGACGGCAGCGCCTTGGCGTGGGATCTGTCCGGCTGGATCGGCGGCGACATCGATCGCCTGTGGTTGCGCTCCGAAGGCGAACGCGTCAATGGCAAAACCGAAGACGCGGAAGTCCAGGCCCTGTGGGGTCACGCCATCTCCCCCTGGTGGGACGTGGTGACCGGCGTGCGCCAGGATTTCAAACCCGGCGATCCGCAAACCTGGGCCGCGTTCGGCGTGCAAGGCATGGCGTTGTACAACTTCGAAACCGAGGCCACGGCCTTCATCGGCGAAGGTGGCCAGACCGCCGCACGGCTGGAAGGTGACTACGACATTCTGCTCACCAACCGACTGATTTTGCAGCCGACCGCCGAGCTCAACGTCTACGGCAAAAACGACCCGCAACGGGGCATCGGCTCCGGGCTGTCCAACACCGAAGCCGGCCTGCGATTGCGCTATGAAATCCGCCGGGAATTCGCGCCCTATATCGGCGTGACCTGGAACCGCACCTACGGCAAAACCGCCGACTACGCCAGGGACGAAGGCGAGGACCGCAGCGAAGCCCGCCTCGTGCTTGGCGTTCGGTTGTGGTTCTAAATGTATTAACTCAAAAACCTAAAAACCAACCGCTTAAAGCGGTAAGAGGCCTTGCATGCGCACAATCAAAACCACCGCTGTTGCCATCGCACTTTCCACCGGGCTGCTCATGAGCGCACTGGCTCAAGCCCACCCGAAACTGCTCTCCTCCACTCCGGCGGAAGGCGCGGACGGTGCCGCACCCAGCAACATCGAACTGCGCTTCTCCGAGAACCTCATGACCCAATTCTCCGGCGCCAAACTGGTCATGACCGCCATGCCCGGCATGGCCCACTCGCCCATGCCGATGAAGGCCAAAGTTTCCGGCGGCAGCGACCCGAAAACCATGGTCATCACCCCGCTCTCGCCATTGCCCACCGGCAGCTACAAAGTCGAATGGCGCGCCGTGTCTTCGGACACTCACCCGATCACCGGCAACGTTACGTTCAAAGTGAAGTGATGGATGAGCGACTCAATCAGCATTGCCCTGCGCTTTGCGTTGTATGTGGATTTGATGCTGTTGTTTGGCGTGGCGCTTTTTGGGCTGTACAGCCTTAAAGGGCGGGAGCGGATGTCGGGCGCAGTGTTGCCGTTCCGGTCGATGTTGGCGGGGACGGCAGTGCTGGGTGCGGTGTTGTCCGCTGCCAGCATGTTGATGATGGCGAGTGCAATGAGCGGGGAATCGGACTTCGCCGAACTTCGTCCACACATCGAGATGATGGTGTTTGAGACGGACGTGGGTCTGGCTTGGGTGGTTCGCATCGTTGCGCTACTGACTGCCGGTTTGGCGGTGATGCTCCGTGCGCCTGGTTTCAGCTTGTTAATCGCAGCTTTTGCCGGCGGTATCGCCCTCTCCAGCCTGGCCTGGAACGGACATGGGGCGATGGATGAAGGCAGTCGTCGTGATTGGCATTTCGCGGTAGACATTCTGCATCTGCTAGTGGCGGGGGCATGGCTGGGCGCGTTGGTGGCGTTTGCGCTAATGGCGAAAATCAATGCTCTGCAAACCGAAGCGCGCATCCGGTTGTTGGCCCGCGCGGTTAATCGATTTGAGGTGATTGGCGCAGTCATCGTGGTGGTCATCACGATAACGGGGGTTGTGAATTATCTGTTCATCGTCGGGCCAAAACTGGATGAAGTTTTTCTCAGTACTTATGGAATTTTGCTGTTCATCAAAGTGGCGCTGTTTGCCGGGATGCTCGTGCTCGCCGCATTGAACCGGTTTCACCTTGGGCCGTTTCTGGAGCGTTCATTGCGGGACGGCCAGCATCGGGAGGCGGCCAATGCATTGCGGCGCAGCGTGGTAGTGGAATTGGTGGCGGCGGTGTTGATTGTGGGGTTGGTGGCTTGGTTGGGGACGTTGAGTCCGGAGATGGACGCTCTGTAGAGCATGTAAGCAGGGAAACACGCTTTACAGCATCCGATGACCGGCCATAGCAGTCAGTGGACAGGATCAGGAGCCTTTACTAGCGTCTAACCACACCAGATTTCAAGCCAGAGGGTTCAACACCCAAGCGCCAAGGTGAAAAAGCGGCGCACTTATCGAAAAGGAGATCGAAAATGGCTGAAGTAATGAAGGTAGTGGATGTCGACTTAAAAATACTTAAATCAAACCCACCGCAGCTACACATATCGGCAATTGGCCTCGTGAGTTCCGCTGGATGGACAAACCCGAGACTGGAGCCACGGGTTTATATTCAGTTCCCACCTGACGGCATTCAAGACTTCGATTTTGTCGCTGATCCGCCCCAAGGAACTGTTATACAGGTCGTCCTTCCCATCGACGCATCAAAGCTTTGGAAAGAGCCGCCACTCGATAAACTCAAGGGCGTAAGAGTCCACTCTGCCAGCAACTCGATTGAAGCGCATCTTAAGAGTTCGAAGTCCTTGGCTTGTGGATAAACAACTAATGTGAAGGGATACGTGTCGGGCCTGCCTGGCACGTATCACGCATTGGAATGAATGGGGTATTGGGACACTGGAGGACAGTCGAGAAGCGCTTTCACTACACTGACTCCCGCTTGAACCCCACTCCATCACAAAAGCCCGATAACAATGAAAACCATAAAAAGCACAATGATGCTCTGTGGCCCGCTGGATCTATCCTGCGCAGCACAATAAGCCTCTGTGGACGTAGTTTGATATGGATCAACAACGCCCTCCGGTCGTAGCGTAAGTTCGGGATTATTCCCTTCTATCGGGAACACGACATGCTCTGATCCGCAGCTGCTTAGCGCTGCCGATCCCCCTAATATTGTGGAGATTGTCATGCACACCTACGTCAAATCGCTCATAGCCGCTCTGCTCATCAGCAGCCCATTGCTGGTGCTGGCCGCCGACGAACATCACCCCGAAACAGCGCCTGCCGCCCCCACAACCGACTCCACCCAAACCACGCCCATGCAAGACAAGGCCATGAGCGAACAGATGCAGAAAATGCAGGCGGCCCACGACAAAATGATCGCCGCCAAAACCCCGGCCGAACGCCAGGCGGCGATGCAGGAAGCCATGACCACGATGAAAAACAGCATGGGCATGATGCACGACCAATGCCCAGGCATGGGCAGGGGGATGGGGATGGGTAAAGGCATGTCCGGCGGCAAGGACGGTCAAGGCACGGCGATGATGGACATGATGATGAAAATGATGGATCAGCAATCCAGCATGATGAAGATGCCGATGGGCCAATAGCCCCCGTCGCTGAGGTTCGCATTAGCTGGCATGGCAGCCCCCCAGGACACTTTCGTCAGAACGGAGTTCGCCACATGAACCACTCACCTCCCTCGACGCCTCCAGCCCCCTCCTTCTGGCGCAGCAAACCCGGCATCGCGCTGGGCATGCTGCTGGTGATCGGTCTGTTTTACCTGGCCCGCGAGCATTACGGCCACATCTCCCCGATTCTGCCCTACCTGATTCTATTGCTGTGCCCGCTGATGCACCTGTTTGGCCATCACCACGGCGGCAGGCGCTGACCCATGCATCGCATAACGAACTATCTGGATGACCTCGACCGCAAAAGAGGAGCACGAAACAAGCGCTTGACCTTGCCATCGTGACAAGGTCAACGATGACTTCAAGCGCTGATGGGCGCCGCCACCAAAAGAGGTTTACTGATGAACAGCATTGAACTGCAAGTCGAAGGCATGAGCTGCAGCAGCTGCGTCAAACATGTCAACGCGGCGCTGCAACCGCTGGCGGGGGTTGGCGAGGTGACGGTCGATCTGGCGCATGGCCGGGTCAAGGTGACGGGCGATGTACAAAGCAACACTCTAATCTCTGCGCTGACGGAGGCTGGTTATCCGGCCAGCCTGCTGGCCGCAGACAGTCACGAGCAGGTCAGGAAAACGTCCGGGTGTGGGGGCTCCAGTTGTTGCTGTCATTGAGCCGGGCCATCGGTGGATGTCGTGGCATCGTCACCCAGCGGGTGGCCGCTGCGACATCTTTATTGTGATGGATGACAGTCAAGAAGTGGTTTCACTACACTGAGCCCACCTTGCCCCTACTCCATCACAAAAGCCCAATAACAATGAAAACCATAAAAAGCACAATGATGCTCTGTGGCCTGCTGGCTCTATCTTACGGCGCTCAAGCACAGGAAAACCCTTCGCATCTGGACACCGTCCTGCAACAAGGACAACTGCGCGTTTGCACGACCGGCGACTACAAACCCTATACCTTCAAAGGTGAAGACGGCGAATACTCGGGGATCGACATCGCCATGGCCCGCTCACTGGCCGACAGCCTGGGCGTGAAGGTTGAGTGGGTCCAGACCACCTGGAAAACCCTGATGCCCGACATGCTCGCGGGCAAATGCGACATCGGCGTCGGCGGCATCTCCGTCACGCTGGAACGCCAGAAAAAAGCCTTCTTCAGCACCACGCTGGACGTCGACGGCAAAATCCCGCTGGTGCGCTGCGAAAATCAGGCGCAATACCAGACCATCGACCAAATCAACCAACCTTCGGTTCGCCTGGTCGAACCGGCCGGCGGCACCAACGAAGCCTTCGTCCACGCCTTCCTGCCCAAGGCGCAATTGCGGCTGCACGACAACGTGACCATCTTCCAGGAACTGCTGGATAAGAAGGCTGACGTGATGATTACCGATGCGTCGGAAGCGCTGTATCAGCAGAAACTTAAACCGGGGTTGTGTGCGGTTAACCCGACGCAATTTATGCAGTATGGGGAGAAGGCTTATCTGCTGCCGCGGGATGATATTAGTTGGAAGTTGTATGTCGATCAGTGGCTGCACCTGGCCAAGGTGACGGGGAACTACCAGAAAATTCTGGGGCAGTGGATCGCGGTGCCGGAGGCGAAATAGCCCGCTAGTCGCCGCTGCCATGTAGCAGCTGGCGAAGCCTGCGTTCGATTGCGCAGCACTCGCAAAAACAGAACTCGCGATGCATCAGGCAGATCACGCAACGGCGGAAGCATTTCAGCCGTTGCGTCACCTTTAATCGTGCAGCAAGCCTGAGCTGTATTCATTGAAGCTGTTCCCGATCGCGCTCCCACCAAAGTTCACCTTGTTGGGGCTATGGCCATCAAACTGTTGGCAGGCTTCTGAGAAGCACGTGCTGGTGCTCATACCCGAACAGGCGCTCAACAGTAATGCGCCGGCGATCATCACGACTTTGAACAGGTTCGAGATCATTTTCAGTTTCCTGTGGGCTAAAAGCGTGGCAACACCATCTTAGGTGTTCATCCTATGCCGCAAGCCCGTCAAACTTGATGAAACATTGCTGAGCGACAGCGTTGGTTCAGCTGCCATCATTGTTACGGCTGCTCATCGTCAATCTCGGTGCAGGGTCAATCCTTTTTGGGTCGTGACGGGTTGTCCTGACGATAGGTATGCTGGGGATTGATGACCAATTGTTTGACCTGGCTGTCCAACTCTTTGCTGTGATACAGGTCCAGGCATTTGAGCAGCTCAAAGCGAACGCCTTGACGCTCTGATTCGACCAGTGGATTGTGATAATCACGAGCCAGAAACTGGTCAACCAGAGGTCTACCGGCTTGAGGTGCTTGCTCCAGATCGAAATAGGTCCAGTCCATAAGCGCACTGGCACTGCTTCCGGCGTCCTGGGCGGCTTCAGGTTCGCTCTTGTAGGCTGTAGCGATGCAGTCTGCCAGCACCATATCCTTGTAATTTTGCGCGTAGGAGCGCTCGCCTGCCTGTGGGGAGTTGGTCGAATCATCCTTGGACCAACTGTTGGAAGGTGCGGCTGCCAAAGCCAGTACCAAGACCGCAGTCAAATTGTTGACCCACCTTAGGGCCGGATAACGGCTGTTAATGTTCATTGCAACATTGCCGCCGATGACTGCCGCAACTTTTCCAGATGGATTGAGGGTGTCGTAAATCCGTTGAGAAGCCGCCCACGCGCTAGAAAATGAGGGTCGAATCATGTTTCATCCTTGATTTTAGGAAGCAGAAAACCGCAGCAGTTTAATCCTTCATGCTTGGTGTGACATAGACGACGGGTTCATGAAGGTGTGTTGCCCGGAAAGCTCCAGAAGATGAAGCAAATGGGCGACCTCTTCAGGTCGCCTATCTTCATTAGGGCGACTACACCTGCGCCTGCAAGCGCCGCCCACCACATCCATCAAATCGCAGCCATCGCGCAGCGGAATCGCCAACACCTGCGCGAAGTCCCTTAACAGCAACGCATCACGACTGATGCCCTCGCCCACAGAAAGGATGTCTAGCAGCTCCGTCACGGAGCTGATGCGATAACGCCCTGCAGCTTATTCGGTACATCAACGCCACATTCACGACGACTCACCATAAAAAAGACGTCAGATATTTCCTTGTTTTCTTCGGAGAAACCCGCTCGTTTAAATGGGTGTTTAAAGACACTCGCGGTTACTTCACAAAGGCTACAACGCCTTGCGTCGTTGCCTACGACTACGCCAGAATCCACCGGCTTGTGCGCTTAAGGTCTGGGCTTTATCGTTTTCCCGTCGCTGAAAAAACAGCGATCGGGTTTGGTAGCCCGTACATGAGATTTGCACAGCATCACCATTCGCGGCGTTTTTCGTCTCGGCTTTATGGTGGTCATGCACAGGGCACCTTCGGGTGCGCCGGCTTCCTCATGTCCCGGTCTACCAACCTGCGCATGGCCGCCACCTTCGTTTGGTAGCGAGGTTGGATGGCTCCTTTATTTACGGCATGAGGAGTTTTATCTATGTTCAAACCAACACCCAATCCGCCGATCACAGACCCGGCATCCCCATACGAATCACTTGATTCCAAAAAACTCAACGAAGCCGCCGAACGCGCCCTCGACTACCATCTCAAACCGGCCGCTCAAATCATGGCCACGACCAACGAATCCGAGCGCATGTTCCTAGCCAACCCGGCATACAACACCGAATCCTTGCTGGCCAACGCCTGCGAGTCACTGGGATCGGCCACGGTTATGCTCAGTGATTTTGCAGCGCTGCTGGAGGGGACACACCGCAAAACCCTGCTGGGCATCGCCCAAGTCGTCATGCTGGGTGAGCTGGCGGTGAACCAGGCGCTGGATAACGTCGAGCCATCCAAGTAATCAATGCTGCACATCGGCGTGGGGAGGCGTAAGCCCCTCGCGCCACAGAACACCACTCCAAATGCGAGTGCATAGCCGTGAGTCACCTTTCAAAGCAAGCCTGATACAGTCGTCCCCGATCCGACAGATCAAATAGTGTATATAAACATACACTTAATATTTCAATTTCTTCCAAGGTCGGAAAATCTTCTGAGGTGAGAGCTTTGTGCTCGCCTATACTAAAAAAGTAAAATAGTGCTAACGAGTGCGTTTGGCAAAATATTGAAAATATTGAAATTTAAAAGTGCAGGCACCCTTGGAGGTTGCTGGTTAAAAAAATATTTTCCGTGATGATTTGGTGTCGTGACGAGGATTTGATATGAACGTTTTGTTGAAAGAACTTCAGACCTATCATCATGAAGTGGCTATGAAAATTACTCAGATCAAAGAGTTGCTGAGGAAGATTAGGCATGAACCCGATGGGGCTGATGACTGCAAGCTGTTGTTCAAGATGCTGGAAGCCTTGCATGGTGATGCAGAGCGACACCACCATGAAAATGAAGAACTTATTCGGCTGGCCTTGCTAGAGACTGAGGCGCCGATCCACCAACGGGTCAAGGATATCGAGCGAGATCATCAGGCATTTGGGCGCATTGCTGGACAGCTGAAGATGTTGGAGGACACAACTCAGGAAACGAGAGTAATTGCTGACACTATCGATGACTTCATCAAAAAATATTACGACCATATGGACGCTGAGGAAAATATTTTCTTTCCGGCGTCAGATAAGTGGCTGTCAGACGACCAGTGGCAGGAAATCAAACGTCAATGGCATTAATTGGAACTCGCCGTATACCTTCAAAATTTAGCTACTACTTAGTACTGACCTCACTAAGTAATTACGCGGACACCACGTATTAACTTACAGGGGTGTCCGTATATCGACGGCTCCTCGTTGCAAGTCCCTTCGCTTTGGCGCCTGTGCCGACTATACAAAGATCCAAAGCTATTTACCAATGACCATACGGGGAAAGAGGAATGGAAAGAAAAATCGGGGCACACAGTTAGCCGGTCTCGTGCCAAGTCGCTCAATCCCTCCCGTTCCTGTGCTCACTCTCTCAACTACCTCAGCAAGACTCACCTGAGCTCCGCAAGCCCAATCCTGATAAACTCCCCACCTCCCAGCCTCACCCATTCCAGAAACGCCAATGCCCTTAATCACCGCCACACCCGCCCCGCTCTCCCGCCGCTTCTCCGTCGCCCCGATGATGGATTGGACAGACCGCCACTGCCGTTTCTTCCTACGCCTACTATCCAAGCACGCCCTCCTCTACACCGAAATGGTCACCACCGGCGCGCTCCTTAACGGCGACCACGACCGCTTCCTGCGTCACAACGAAGCCGAGCACCCAATCGCCCTGCAACTCGGCGGCAGTGTCCCGCTGGACCTGGCCGCCTGCGCACGCATGGCCCAGGAGCACGGTTACGACGAGGTGAATTTGAATGTCGGCTGCCCGAGTGATCGGGTGCAGAACAATATGATCGGCGCGTGCCTGATGGGGCATCCGCAGTTGGTGGCTGATTGTGTGAAGGCGATGCGAGACGCGGTGTCGATTCCGGTGACAGTGAAGCATCGGATCGGGATTAATGGGCGGGACAGTTACGAGCAGTTGTGTGATTTCGTCGGAACGGTTCGGGATGCCGGGTGCACGAGTTTTACGGTGCATGCGCGGATTGCGATTCTGGAGGGGTTGTCGCCGAAGGAGAACCGCGACATTCCGCCTCTGCGCTATGACGTGGCGGCGCGGTTGAAGACGGATTTTCCGGAGCTGGAGATTATTCTCAACGGCGGGATAAAGACGTTGGAGGCTTGTCACGAGCATTTGCAGACGTTCGACGGCGTGATGCTGGGCCGTGAGGCGTATCACAATCCTTATGTGATGGCTGAGGTGGATCAGCAGCTGTTCGGCAGCAAGGCACCGGTGATCAGCCGGGCCGAGGCGCTGGCGCAGTTGCGGCCTTATATTGCCGAGCATCTGCTGGCGGGTGGATCGATGCACCATATCACCCGGCATGTGCTGGGGCTGGGCACCGGGTTTCCGGGGGCGCGGAAATTTCGGCAGTTATTGTCGGTGGATATTCATAAGGCCAAAGAGCCTTTGGCGTTGCTGGATCAGGCCGCGGAGTTGTTGGAGGGGCGTTAACGGTCACCTGCGTTGAACCTGTCCCCCATTTCAGCATCGTATCTACCGATACCACGCCCCGCCTTTCAAACATCCGTTTTCAGGTTGTTGCCGCTGGGGCCATCGATACACGTACGCGCCCTTGAGTGGCTGCAAGCGCTCGGGTAATGTCATTAGACCCATAGGACAGAGCACGCCCATGACTTCCAAGCTGGAACAACTCAAACAAATGACCACCGTGGTTGCCGACACCGGCGACTTCGAAGCAATCGCTCGCGTTAAACCCGTGGACGCTACCACCAACCCTTCCCTGCTGCTCAAAGCGGCGGCCATTCCCGCTTATGCCGAGTTGCTGAACGCTTGCGTTCACGACTGCAAGGGCGATGTGGGCCTGGCCAGCGATCGTTTCGGCGTTGCGGTAGGGCAAGAAATTCTGAAGGTTGTACCGGGTCGTATTTCCACCGAAGTGGATGCGCGCCTGTCGTTCGACACTGACGCCGTATTGAAGCGTGCGCACCGTCTGATCGACCTGTACGACAAGGCCGGCGTTGGCCGTGATCGTGTGCTGATCAAGATCGCTTCGACCTGGGAAGGCATTCGCGCTGCCGAGAAGCTGGAAAAGGAAGGCATTCAGTGCAACCTGACACTGCTGTTCTCCTTCGCTCAGGCTGCCGCTTGTGCCGATGCCGGGGTGTTTCTGATTTCGCCGTTCGTGGGCCGCATCTACGACTGGTACAAGAAAGCCACCGGTAACGACTACACCGGCGCGGATGATCCGGGCGTGCAGTCGGTGACGCGTATCTACAACTACTACAAGGCCAATGACTACAAGACTGTGGTGATGGGCGCGAGCTTCCGTAATCTGAATCAGATTGAGCAGTTGGCTGGGTGTGATCGTCTGACCATCAGCCCGGATCTGCTGGAGAAGCTGGCGGTGGACACTGGCAAGCTGGAGCGCAAATTGGCGCCCGGGCATGCTGGTGAAGCGCGCCTGAGCTTGAATGAAGCGCAGTTCCGTTGGTTGTCCAACGAGGATGCGATGGCGACCGAGAAGCTGGCTGAGGGGATTCGGCAGTTTGCTCGGGATCAGGAGAAGCTTGAGGCGTTGTTGCAGGCCAAGCTGTGATCTAGCTCGCAGCGATGCAAAAAGGGCGAACCTTAGCGGGTTCGCCCTTTTTTGTGTGCGTTTGGTAGTGGGGATTGGGTTGGCTTCGCGCTGGTGCCCGCGGTGGATGTGCGGACGCCTTCGCGGGCAAGCCCGCTCCCAAAGGGATTTATGGTATGGCTGAGATCAGTGTGGGAGCGAGCCTGCTCGCGATGGGGCCAGAGCGGCCCTCCATCACTTCAAAGGATCAATGCCGCTCCAGCGCATTCACCAGGTCATGGAACGCTTCACGGTTGGAGTCGTTCAGACCCATGAGGATTTTGTGCGCTTCGAGGACTTTGATTCGTACCACTTCTTCGGACTGGTCCTGGTCTGGCAGGTCGGTCAGGCATTCAGGGCATGGGATCGGGCGGTCAACGATGTTGAACACTTGCTCGAAGCCCATGGACTGCAGCAGACGGGTGATGTCTTCGTGGGTGGTGACGACGGTCGGCAGCAGGCCGACCTTTTGCCGAGACAGGATCGACAGTTTGGCCAGCAGGCCCAAGGTGGTGCTGTCGATGCTGCGGGTTTCGGTCAGGTCGATCACGATGGCGTTGAAATTCAACGCAGTGAAGATCCGCTCAATAGTCGCATCCAACGCCGAACACAGGGTCAGGCGAACTTCACCGACGAACTTCAGGACGAAGGTGCCGTCCTGCTCGGCGAACTGGATTCTACCGGTACTCATTAAAGATTCCTGCTCAACACCAACAGGGCGATATCATCCGGCATCTCCCCTAGCGTGGCCAATCCAAAAACCTGGCGCAGACCATCCAGGCTGCCGCCCGCTGCCTTCACCCGTTGAGGCAAAGCAGCTTCTTTATCTTTGAGTGTGGGTTCTGGCAAAAGGTCCAAAATGCCATCAGACATCAGCGTCAAGCTGAACACTGGCGGCAATTCCAGTACGTGGTCTTCGTAGGTGGCTTCATTGAAGAGGCCCACCGGCAGACCGCGCCCTTCCAGGTAACGAACACTGTCTGGCGTGTACAACACAGGCAACGGCAGATGACCGCCGATGCTATAGGTCAACAAACCGGTCTCCTCGTCGATGACTCCACCGACCATTGTGACGTGTTTACCCAGCTTACAACTGATCAGGCCCCGGTTGATATGACCAAGAACCTCTGAAGGCTTGAACTCCGGCAATGTGCCGTTGCGCTTGGATTCGAACAGCAAGCGCGTGGTCATGAACTTCAGCAACACGGTAACGAAGGCTGAAGAGGCGCCATGACCGGAAACGTCCGCCAGGTAAAACGCTACCCGACGCTCATCGACCCGAAAGTAATCGACGAAATCGCCCGAAAGGTACAGCGACGGAATGATCTGGTGCGCAAACTGGAACTCGTCGATGCTCCAGGGGCTGACCGGCAGCATGTTCATCTGCACCTGGCGACCGGCGTTCTGGTCTTCCTGGAGCAGGTTCAGGCTGGCTTCGAGCTCGCGGTTGGCCTTTTCCAGCTTCTCGCGGTAGCGCTGGTTTTCCAGCAGCAGGCGCGCACGATCCAGGGCCCGGCGCACGGAGTGCTCGAGCACGGCCAGATCTTCGAGAGGCTTGATCAGGTAGTCCGCCGCGCCCAGGCGCAGGGCCTCGACCGCGTCGTTCATCACGCCGGCGCCCGACACCACGATTACCGGTGTTTGCGGCGACAGCTCGGTGACCTGGCGAATGAGTTCGAGTCCGCCCATCTGCGGCATGCGCAGATCGCAGATGACCAAATCGGGCTTGTCTTGCTCGAATACCTGAAGACCCTGCTGGCCATTGCTGGCCTGCAGGACACTGAAACCACTGTCTTCCAAGTAGGCCGCGAGGCTCGCGCGCACTACTTCGTCATCATCGATTATCAGCAGCGTGGCACTGGTTTTTGGCATGTGGGCAAACGGCGCCAGAATTAGGTTGGCGTAGCAGGCTGGGCATTTGGCCCTGCTCACACTACTGGATTCGCTTTCTAGCCTCTCTGGCTGCACTGTTTTCGAGCGTTTGCCCTACTCACAAGTCCACCAAAGGTGCCCTTCTAAGGCGCAGACGGTACTCCCATCCGCGAGGCGTTTCAAGCTCACGCCGATGGTCGCTTGACGTCTTTACTTGTCAAATCACCGAGAGTTATAAGAACAGGCAAAACCGTAACCCAAAGGAAGGATCGAGCCCATGAGCCAAACTGATCGGGACTACAGCGAAAAGCGCGATTTCATCCGCATGCGGGTCGATGCCGATGTGGCGCTGATTCATGAGGGCGATGAGGTGCCAGCCGTCTGCATCGACCTTTCCAGCAGCGGTATGCAGGTTGAGGCGCCCCGCTTATTCAAGGTCGGTGACCGGCTCAGTGTGCGGATTGATTCCGATCACGCGGCGCTAAAAGGCCTTGAGGCCGATACCGAAGTGGTGTGGGTGAAAGCACAGGACGGTGGCAGTCAGAAACTCGGGCTTACAATCCTGAAGATGAAATAACCCGATTTAACCCGTAAGCCAAACGAAAGAAGGCGGCCAAATGGCCGCCTTCGTTTTACCGGTCGAGATTAAAAATCGTCTTCGACCTGGCCGTCCTTGACCTTGAATTCGCGGTTCTGCAGGTATGCATTGCGAATGAAGGTGTATTTGTCGCCGCTGATCAACTTCTCGGCCGACAACAGGCTGGCGCGGGCGTCGACGATGTTCAGGCCAAAGATCGAGTTACGCACCGGCACGTCGTGAATGTAGCGGTATGGGCCGGTATAGCCGTCGACATATTTGGAAGGCGCATCACGCAAGGTGCTTGGGCCCAGGAACGGCAGCATTACGTATGGACCGCTGCCCACGCCCCAGTAACCGAGGGTCTGGCCGAAGTCTTCATCGTTGCGATGCAGGCCCATCTGAGTGCCCACGTCGAAGAAGCCCAGCAGGCCGAAGGTGGTGTTGAAGATCAAGCGCGCGGTGTCGACGCCTGCCGCGGCGGGTTTGACCTGCAACACGTCGTTGGCGAGGTTGGTCACGTCGCCGACATTGCGGAACATGTTGTGGATGCCATCTTCCAGAAACTGCGGCGTGACGAATTGATAGCCCTGAGCCAATGGCTTCAGTGCGTAAGTGTCGACAAAATCGTTGAACTTGTAGATCGGGCGGTTAATGCTTTCCCAAGGATCTTCTTCCGTGGCAGCCTGAGCCGCAAACGGAACCAGCAATACACTGGCACACATACAAAGCTGAGCGAGTCGATTGCTCCAGCGCATAGAGAAACTCCTTGGATTGTACTGACGCGGGCGCTTGGCCCAGTCGCAAAGACCGCTAGTATATGATGGATAACACGGTTTAGGCAGCATCGTGCGCGATGGCCTGCGACTGACTGTTCCTGGCTGGGAGCGATTCACATCAGTGTCACTCAACTGTCACCGTCCACGAATAGCCTTGTTACTATTTCAAGGATGTTGACATGCCACGCGCCGAAACCTCGCCTCTCATCGCACCCAGCCTGACCGCTGTACTGTTCGGCCTCAGTGGATGTCTGGTGGATTTCGGCGCACGCACTCGCCAAGCCGGCACACTGACTGCCGAGCATGCCGAAGTCACGCTCGGCGCTCTGGATAGCCTGTCCAGCTTGCAGCGCCAACAGATTCCTTGCGCCTGGCTCGATGAACTGTCCCCCGCCCTCAGCCACTCTCTGGCCGCGGCACTCCCGGACTGGATCAAACCTTCGCAACACCCGGCAACAATCAATCCATGGCCGGCCCCGAACGCCTGCTGGCAAGCGTTGATGGCGTTGAATGTCGAACGTCTGGACGGTTGCGTGCTGGTCAGCGGCGAACCGCGTCTTCTGCAATCGGGCCTGAATGCCGGTTTGTGGACCATTGGCCTGGCGTCCTGCGGCTCGCTGTGCGGGCTGGCCCCCAGCGAATGGCAGGCCTTGAGTCAAAAGGAACGGGAACACTTGCGCGGCAAGGCGACAATGCAGTTGTTCGGCCTGGGCGTGCATTCGGTGATCGATCATCTGGGCGAACTCGACACCTGCCTGGCCGATATCAGCCTGCGCCGGCTCAAGGGCGAAAAGCCCTGATCGCCGCCTCACACCTATGAAGGCATGCAGGTTGCGCGCGAGTGGATTAATCTAAAGGTCAAGCCATAGACCTTTGGCATGCTGCTGCGGTCTATGCCAGTGCCTATCGATAAAAGGAAGAACGCCATGCCTGCCCGCGAACTGCAAGAACAGCTCAACAAACTGCGCGAGCAATTGGAACAGAATCCACCGCTGACCGAAGCCGAGCGCGAAGACCTGCACACGCTGATGCAACAGATCGAACTTGAGCTTGAACTCGAAACCAAAACCCAGGACACCAACCTCGCCGACAATGTGAACCTGGCCGTCGAGCGCTTCGAACTTGAACACCCAACCCTTGCTGGCACCTTGCGCAACATCGTGCAAGCCTTGGGCAACATGGGGATCTGAACCCGCCAGATGCAAAAAGCCCCGCTATCGATAGCGGGGCTTTTTAATGTCTGCGACCTGAAATGCAATCCCTTGTGGAAGCTTTACTGACGGACCAAGCGATGGTTCGGCAGTTGCACGTCTTCGGTGCTGCGATACGGGTTGATGTCCAACCCGCCGCGACGCACATACCGTGCATACACCGTCAGTTTCTCTGGTTTCAGCAACCGTTGCAGGTCGAGGAAAATCCGCTCCACACACTGCTCATGGAAGTCCGAGTGCTGGCGGAAGCTCACGATGTATTCCAGCAAACTCGCATGGTCCAGCGCCGCGCCACGATATTCCACCGCTACGCTGCCCCAATCCGGCTGGCTGGTGACCGGGCAGTTGGATTTGAGCAAATGGCTGTGCACGCTCTCTTCAATAATGAGCGACTCATCGCACCGCAGCAGTTCCGGGCGCGGGTGCTCATAGTTGCTGACGCTGATGTCCAGGTCATCGATGCACACACCCGGCAACGCCACGACGCCTTCTGCCTCAACATCTTTCAAGCTGCGAATCCGCACGCCCACCGGTTTGCCGGCAGCGGCCGAGAGGTCTTTCGCCAGTGTCGCCTCAAGGCTTGCGGTATCGGCAAACGCTGTTTGGTTCAGCGAGTTGAGGTACAGCTTGAACGACTTCGATTCGATGATATTCGGCGAATCCGCCGGAATGCTGAATTCGCCAATCGCCACCACAGGCTTGCCGGATGGCAACAGCCACGACAGTTCGAAGCAGTTCCAGAAGTCCACGCCCTTGTACGGCAAGGTTTCAGCCGTCAGGCCCAGCTCCGCCCATTTCGCGGTACGCGGGATCGGGAACAGCAAGGACGGAGTGTAGGTGGCGATGTATTCGCTGGATTTGCCCAGCGGCGAATGTTCGGCTGCGGGATGCATGGCGGAAACCTGACTAAAGAATCAGCGGATTCTACCAGCCTTTGCTCCCGCCTTTGAGTGCTTACTGACTGACTGTCAGTTTGCCGACCATACCGGCCTGATAGTGGCCGGGGATATTGCAGGCAAATTCCAGATTGGTGGCCTTGGTGAAGGTCCAGGTCAGCTCGGCGGTTTTACCCGGTTCCACCAGCACGCTGTTCGGGTCATCGTGTTTCATCCCATGCCCTTCGGAAGAATGGCCCATGGAGCCGTGGTCCATTGCCTTCAGCCCTGTAGGCATCAGCATGCCGCTTTGCTGCATCTGGAGCATTTCCTGCTGGTGCCGGGCATGCATCGCCATGTCGCCGAGGTTGAATTCGTGCAGCAACTGGCCTTTATTCACCAGTACAAAACGCACGGTTTCCCCGGCCTTGATATCGATTGCCTTGGAAGTGAAGGACATGTCGCCCATCACCACTTCAATGCTGCGGGTAGCCTTGGTCGCCGCCGCCGGTTGACCGAAGTCATAGGAATGCGCGGGTGAAGCCTCAAGCCCCAGGCTCAGAGTCAGCAAGCAAGCAGCCAGTACCAGACGATTTTGCAAAAACATAGTCGCGCTCCAACAAGATAAGGTTCAGCTTGTGGGAAACTCTAAGCTGCGGGTACTGCCAACCACCTGACAGACAAATTACAACTTTGTCAGGTTGGCCTGCATCGCCGCCGCCCACGGTATAACGCACCCGTTCCAACTGCCCGAGTCGCCCATGAAACTGCTGATTGTCGAAGACCAACCGAAAACTGGCCATTACCTGCGTCAGGGCCTGACCGAGGCCGGGTTCACCACCGAACTGGCGGCAGACGGCAACACCGGCCAGCAACTGGCGTTGAGCGGCGATTACGCCTTGTTGATTCTCGATGTGATGCTGCCTGGTCGCGATGGCTGGCAGATTCTGCAAGCGGTGCGCGGCGCTGGCCTGGACACTCCGGTACTGTTTCTTACAGCCCGAGACGCAGTGGAGGACAGAGTGCACGGCCTGGAGCTGGGTGCCGACGACTATCTGGTCAAACCGTTCGCCTTCTCCGAACTGCTGGCGCGGGTTCGCAGTCTGCTGCGTCGCGGCAACGCCACGCCTCAGGAAACCAGCCTGCAACTTGCCGATTTGCGCCTGGATCTGATCCGCCGCCGGGTCGAGCGCAACGGTCAGCGCATCGACCTGACCGCCAAGGAGTTCGCCCTGCTGGAAATGCTCCTGCGGCGACAAGGCGAAGTTCTGCCCAAGTCGCTGATCGCTTCCCAGGTGTGGGACATGAATTTCGACAGCGACACCAATGTTATCGAAGTGGCGATCCGCCGCTTGCGCCTGAAGATCGACGATGACTTCCCGAACAAGTTGATCCACACCGTGCGCGGCATGGGTTATGTCCTTGAAGAGCGCCCTGCCTGATGCGCCGACTCTCACTAAGCAATCGTCTGGCGCTGCTGTTCGCAGCTTGCACTGCCGTGGTGTCGTTGTTCGCCGGGGTGTTGTTCAGCCGCGCCAGCGAGGCGCACTTTATCGAGTTGGACCAGCAGTTGCTGGATGGCAAACTGATTGGTTTGCGCCGGGCGCTGGATGACATTCAGTCCAGCGAAAGCGAGACCAGGCTGGCCGATGAATTGAGCCGACAAGCCGATCTTTCGCTGCGCATCATCGGCAGTGACGGCCAACGGTTGTACGACAGCTCGGAGCGTTTACCCAAAGACTTGCCGCGCCAGTTGGGCCTATCGACGGTAAGCGATGACGGCACCGACTATCGCGTCCTGAATGCACCGCTGTTCCTCGACAAACCCGATTCACCGCAACTGACCCTGCTGCTGGACATCACCCATCACCAGCACTTTCTGCAGCGCATGCAGCACCTGATTTGGCTGACGGTCGGTTTGTCGGCGCTGGCCACCGCCCTACTCGGTGCCTGGGCCGCGCGCAGTGGTTTGCGCCCGCTGCGACGCATGAGTGCGGTCGCCAGCGGTGTTTCGGCGCAATCGCTCAACGCGCGCCTGCCGGAAGCAGACATGCCGCCAGAACTCGCGGAAATGGCCCACAGTTTCAACGCCATGCTCGGACGCCTCGACGACTCTTTTCAGCGGCTTTCGGCGTTCTCCGCCGACATCGCCCATGAACTGCGCACACCGCTGTCGAACCTGCTGACCCACACCCAGGTCACCCTCACCCGCCCTCGCCCAATCGAGGATTACCGCGAAGCGCTGCACAGCAACCTCGAAGAACTGCAATGGATGGCGCAACTGGTCAACGACATGTTGTACCTGGCCAAGGCTGACCACGGCTTGCTGATGCCCAAGCGCGAAGCGCTGGAACTGGCGGAAGAAGCCGATGTGCTGCTGGAGTTTTTTGCGCCGCTGGCCGAGGACGCTCAGGTGAAGTTGAGTCGTGACGGCAGCGCGAGCATGCAGGGCGACCGCAGCATGTTGCGTCGGGCGCTGTCCAATTTGCTGGACAATGCGTTGCGGTTTACCCCGGTCGGTGGCCAGGTGCGGGTGAAGATTGTCGAGCAGCCGACAGGCTTGAGCCTGACTGTCGAAAACAGTGGTGAAGGGATTTCTGAAGATTTGTTGCCGCGTTTGTTTGACCGCTTCTACCGGGCAGACCCGGCGCGTCGTGAAGGCAGCAGCGAGCATGCGGGGTTGGGATTGGCGATTACCCAGTCAATCATCCGCGCCCATGGCGGGCAGATTCGTTGCGAATCGGATAAGGGGTGGACGCGGTTTGTGATTGAGTTGCCAAAGGGGGATTGAGGGCAGCAGGTCTGGCCCCATCGCGGGCAAGCCCGCTCCCACAGTGACCGAGTTGAATCACAATGATGTGAACGACTCGAAACCCAGTGGGGGCTTGCCCGCGATAGCGATCTACAGGCTTACGAATACCGCAACGCAGTAGCTGGCTCGACTTTCGCCGCCCGCCACGCCGGATACACCGTCGCCAAAAAGCTCATGATGAAACCGGCGGAACAGATCAACAACACATCCGCGCCCTGCAGCTCCGACGGCAAGTTACTGACAAAGTACACATCGGAACTGAAGATGTGCTGCCCACTGACCCGCTCCATCCAGCCCACCAGTTCACTGACGTTCAGCGCTGCGATCACGCCCAGCACGCCGCCAATCAAGGTGCCGACAACCCCGATCACCGTGCCCTGCACCATGAAGATCGCCATGATCTGCCGAGGCGTCGCGCCGATGGTGCGCAGGATCGCGATGTCCGCGCCCTTGTCGTTCACCACCATGATCAGGGTGGCGATGATGTTGAACGCCGCCACCGCGACGATCATCAGCAATAGCAAGCCGATCATGGTTTTTTCCATCTTCATCGCGCTGAACAGACTGCCTTGGGTGTGGGTCCAGTCGTCAGCCTTGTAGGCGGCGCCCAAGCCGGTCGCGATGTCGCTCGACACTTGCGGCGCTGCGTACAGATCCTTCACCGCCAGGCGCACGCTCTGCACCTGATTCGGCTGCCAGTGCTGCATCTGCGCGGCATCGGCGAGGTGGATCAGCGCCATCGAGCCGTCCAGCTCGGCGCCAACCTTGAACACACCGACCACGTTCAGGCGCTGCATGCGCGGGGTAATCCCACCCGGTGCGCTGCTGATTTCCGGCACGATCAGGGTGATCTTGTCGCCGACATTCAAGCGAAAACGTCGCGCGGTGATCTCACCGACCACTACGCCGAACTCGCCCGGCTTCAAGGCATCGAGACGTCCCTGAACAATGTGCTTGGCAACGATCGAGACCTTGCCTTCCAGCGCCGGGTCGACACCGCTGACCTGGATCGGCTGCATCGTGCCCTTGTAGGACAGCATGCCTTCCATCTCGGTGAACGGCACCGCCGCCGTCACTTCAGGATTCTTCATCGCGGCGGCGGCCACCGGCTGCCAATCGTCGATAGGGTTCACGCCGACGATGGTCGCGTGGGGCACCATGCCGAGGATGCGCGAGCTCATTTCGCGCTGGAAGCCGTTCATCACCGACAACACCACGATCATCGCCAGCACGCCCAGGGCGAGGCCGATCATCGAGGTCATCGAGATGAAGGAAACAAAGCGATTGCGGCGCTTGGCGCGGGTATAGCGCGTGCCGATAAAGATCGATAACGGTCTGAACATTCGCTGGGGCACCGTATAAAAATAAAAGACCCGACGCACTGTTCAGTACGCCGGGTTTCGGTCAATCAGATGGGTGTCAGGTAACCTTCCTGCAAATGCAGGACGCGATCCATCTGGCGAGCCAGGTTCATATCGTGGGTCACCACCAGGAACGCGGTGCGCATCGAGGTGCTGAGTTCCAGCATCAAATCCTGAATGCCTTGGGCAGTATGGGAGTCGAGGTTGCCGGTCGGCTCGTCGAGCATCACCAGGCCTGGCTTGTTCACCAGGGCGCGGGCGATGGCCACACGCTGGCGTTCGCCACCGGACAATTCCGCCGGTTTGTGCTCCAGACGATGGCCCAGCCCTACCCGCTCCAGCAACGCCGTCGCACGCTGACGCGCTTCCGGGATCGCGGTTTTACCGATCAGCAACGGCATGCAGACGTTTTCCAGCGCGGTGAACTCAGGCAGCAAGTGGTGGAACTGGTAAACGAAACCCAGCGACCGATTGCGCAGCAGGCCACGGGCCTTTTCGTTCAGTGCCGAGAGCTCTTCACCGGCCAGCCAGACGCTGCCCTTGGTCGGCGTATCGAGGCCGCCCAGCAGGTTGAGCAAGGTACTTTTGCCCGAACCCGAGGTACCGACGATCGCCACGCGCTCACCTGGGTGCAACTCCAGTTGCAGTCCCGCCAGAACCTCTACCGATTCCGGGCCTTCCACGTAGGATTTGCCCAGGTTGCGGCAGCTCAAGATTGCTTTATCACTCATGCCCGACTCACTCATAACGTAGCGCCTCCGCAGGCTGGGTGCGCGCGGCACGCCAGGCTGGATACAGGGTGGCGAGGAAACTCAGAACCAACGCGGCGGCGCAGACCATCAATACGTCCTGACTCTGCACTTGCGACGGCAGGTAATCGATGAAATACACGTCGGCGTTCAGGAATTTATGGCCGATCAGCCCTTCAAGGGCCGAAATCGCGGCGCTGACGTTCAGCGCGGCGAAGATACCGACCACAGCGCCGATCAACGTACCGACCACGCCAATGACCGTGCCCTGGACCATGAAGATCGCCATGATTGAACCCGGCGTGGCGCCAAGGGTGCGCAGGATCGCGATGTCGCCCTTCTTGTCGTTCACCACCATCACCAGCGTGGAGATGATGTTGAACGCTGCAACAGCGACGATCAGCAGCAAGAGCAGGCCGATCATGGCTTTTTCCATGCGGATCGCTTGATACAGATTGCCGTGGGTGCGGGTCCAGTCGCGGGCGTAATACTTGTCTTCGCCAAGTTGCTGAGCGATGGTCCACGCCATGCGCGGTGCCTGGAACAGATCGTCGAACTTCAAGCGCAAGCCCTGGACCTGATCCGGCTTCCAGCGGTGCAGCTTCGCCAGATCCTGCAGATTGGTGATGCCCAGGTACCCGTCGATCTCACCGGCACCGACGTGGAAGATGCCGACCACGGTAAAGCGTTTCATCCGTGGGAACATCCCGGCCGGAGTCACGGTGACTTCCGGCGCAACAAATGTCAGCTTGTCGCCGACCGCCACGCCGAGTTTGGCCGCGGCCTTGTCGCCGATGACGATGCCGAAACTGCCCGGCGCCAGGTCGTCGAGTTTGCCCTGCTGCATGAAGTTATCAATGATCGACACCTGCCGTTCCTGCACAGGGTCGATGGCATTGAGCAGCACTTTGGAGACCTTGCCGTTGTTGGTCAGCAGGCCCTGCATCTGGACGAAGGGCGCAACCGCCGCCACCTGCGGGTTCTGCTTGACCTTGGCGGCCAGGCTTTGCCAGTCGCTGATCGGCTCACCGGACTCGATGGTCGCGTGGGGCACCATGCCCAGCACGCGGGTGCGCATCTCATGATCGAAGCCGTTCATGACCGACAGCACGACGATCATCACGACCACGCCAAGGGCAAGTCCGATCATCGAGGTCAGGGAAATGAACGACACAAAATGATTGCGACGCTTTGCACGGGTATAACGCGTGCCAATAAATACGAAGAGAGGTCTGAACATGTCGGGGCTTGTTCGGAGGGAAAAGGAACGTCCTTGTGGCGGGGGTCGATAACCAGCTTTACACTCAGACCACCGCCGCTACCATGGGTTCGCCATGTCGACATTAGATGAAGAAGATCGCCGCGAATACTACCGTATCGAGGACACGATCGCACTGGAAATTCGGCCCCTGTCTGCTCCCGAAGCCGCAGGCCAGGAAGTGTTGCAGGATGCTTCCCCTCTATTCAACCTGCTCAGCGAACTGCACCTGAGCGAATTCGAGTCGCAACACCTGCTGCGACAGATCAGCGAACGCGACCGGACCATCGCCGCGTTCCTGAAATCCCAGAACAAACGCATCGATCTGCTGAGCCAGGTGGTCGCCCTGACCGTGCTCGGACAGATCGGCGAACCGCAGCCGGTGATTATCTCCGAAGGGGGCATCGACTTTCAGTATCCGACGTCCATCGCCACCGGCGCGCACCTGTCGGTGAAACTGGTGCTGATGCCGCAAGCCCTTGGCCTGTTGCTGCGGGCTCGTGTCACCCATTGCGACCGCAAGGGCGACGGCTATGACATCGGCACCGAGTTCGAATACCTGTCCGATGCCCAGCGGCAATTGCTGGCCCGTTACATCTTGCAGCGACAGGCACAAGAACGACGCCTGGCCCGCGAACAAAACGAATCAGGCATTTAATTTAAGGAAGAACCGTGACTCTCATCTACGGCCATCGCGGCGCCAAGGGCGAAGCACCGGAAAACACCCTGACCAGCTTTCAGGAATGCCTCAAGCACGGCGTACGCCGCTGCGAACTGGACTTGCACCTGTCCAAGGATGGCGAGTTGATGGTGATCCACGACCCGACCCTCAAACGCACCACCGAGCGTCGCGGCAAAGTAGTCGAACATACCGCCGCGGAGCTGGTGACCTACGACGCGCGCAAGGGTGGCCCGGGCTGGATCAAACCCTGCCCGATTCCAACGCTGGAAGAATTGTTCGAGAAATGCGATTTCGAGCACTGGCAGCTGGAAGTCAAAAGCGCTTCTCGCACCCGTGCCGCGAGCACCGTGCTGGCGATTCGGGAAATGGCGCAGCGTTTCGATATACGGGACAAGATCACAATTACGTCGAGTTCACGCGAAGTATTGAAAGCCGCGCTGGACCTGGTGCCGGACGTGTCTCGCGGATTGGTGGCCGAGTACGCTTGGCTCGACCCGTTGAAGGTCGCGCAAAACTATGGCTGTGAGATGCTGGCGCTGAACTGGACCCTGTGTACGCCGGAACGCCTGCAGAAGGCGCAGCGTCAGGGGCTGCATGTGTCGGTGTGGACAGTCAACGAGCCCGCGCTGATGCGCAGACTCGCCGACTTCGGCGTTGACAGCCTGATTACAGACTTTCCCGGTTTGGCCACTGCCACGCTCGAGAATTGCTGAAATCGGTCTCCCCGGCCGGCTCAGGCCACCGGCCGGAGCCGCTCAAAAAAGCCGGTTGAGGCCATCGTACGCCGCTACCCGATAGGCTTCAGCCATGGTCGGGTAGTTGAACGTCGTGTTGACGAAGTACTTCAGGGTGTTCAGTTCACCCGGCTGGCTCATGATCGCCTGACCGATGTGCACGATCTCCGACGCCTGATAACCGAAGCAGTGAACGCCCAGCACTTCCAGGGTATCGCGATGGAACAGGATCTTCAGCATGCCTTGCGGCTCGCCGGCGATTTGCGCACGCGCCATGCCCTTGAAGAACGCCTTGCCCACTTCGTACGGCACTTTGGCCTGAGTCAGCTCCTGCTCGTTCTTGCCGATCGAGCTGATCTCCGGAATGGTGTAGATGCCGGTTGGCACGTCGTTGACGAAGCGCCAGCTGCCATTGTCGACAATGCTGCCAGCGGCCGAACGACCCTGGTCGTGGGCGGCACTGGCCAGGCTCGGCCAGCCGATCACGTCACCGGCACCGTAAATATTCGGCACGCAGGTGCGGTAGTTTTCATCGACTTCGATCTGGCCACGGCTGTTGACCTTCACGCCGATATTTTCCAGACCCAGCTGATCAGTGTTGCCGGTACGGCCGTTGCACCAGAGCAAGGCATCAGCCTTGATCTTCTTGCCGGACTTCAGGTGCAGGATCACGCCGTTGTCCACGCCTTCGACGCGGTCGTAGTCTTCGTTGTGGCGAACCGTGATGTTGTTGTTGCTAAAGTGGTAGCTCAGCGCCTGGGAAATTTCCGAGTCGAGGAAGCTCAGCAACTGGCCGCGGTTATCCACCAGCTCCACCAGCACACCCAGACCACTGAAGATCGAGGCGTATTCGCAACCGATCACGCCAGCGCCGTAAACGATGAGTTTGCGCGGGGTGTGGCCGAGGCTGAGGATGGTGTCGCTATCGTAGATACGCGGGTGATGGAAATCGATGTCCGCCGGGCGATAAGGACGCGAGCCGGTGGCGATGATGATGTGCTTGGCCACCAGTTTTTCAACCACGCCGTTAGCGCAGACCACTTCGATGGTTTGCTCGTCAGCGAAGCTGCCGGTGCCGAAGAACACGTCGACGCGGTTACGGGCGTAGTAGCCGGTGCGCGAGGCGACTTGTTTGGAGATGACTTTTTCGGCGCTTTTCAAAACGTCCGGGAACGAGAACCAGCGCGGCTCACCAATCGCCCGGAACATCGGGTTGGTGTTGAACTGCATGATCTGCCGGACCGAGTGACGCAAGGCCTTGGACGGGATGGTGCCCAGATGGGTGCAGTTGCCGCCGACCTGGCGACGACTATCGACCATCGCCACCTTGCGTCCTGCTTTGGCGGCATTCATTGCCGCGCCTTCTCCCGCCGGGCCGGAACCCAACACCACCACGTCGTAGTTGTAGACAGCCATGCATACTCCTCAGAACAGGCCGCGGCGCCCTCGGCACCTGCGGCTAAATCACGCCGATCTGCGGCGTGAAGGAACAATTTGGGGCCAGTGCAGAACCCGGACACAGTCTATAGAAGCGTCAACGCCGGGCACATTAACCCTTGGTCGCGTCGTAGGCTAGTTTTGCCTGCACTACAACGCCATCAAAAATGCTTTTGAGACCGCAATCACTTGGTTTTCTCACCCGCCAGGCGCTCAAAAGCCTGATTGGTGCGTGTGACGAAACCTGTATCAGCACGAATTACAAAGAATGCACCAATGTCATGGGTTTCGGCATAGTCCCAACCCCGTTCAGGACCGAGAATCAGCAACAGCGTCGATAGGCCATCGGCCATTAACGCTGAAGGATGAATCACTGTGACTGACGCCAGGGTGTGTAGGACCGGCGCGCCGGTGCGGGCATCGAAGGTGTGGGAATAGCGCTGACCGTTCTGCTGAAAATAATTGCGGTAGTCGCCGGACGTGGACACAGCGTAGCCGTCGACGGCGATGATTTTTTGCGCGATTTGCTGATCGTCCCGAGGCTCTTCTAACGCGATGCGCCAAGGTGAACCGTCGAGCTTTTTACCGGCAGCCTTGAGTTCACCGGTGACCTCCGCCAGGTAGTTGTGGATGCCCTGCTCTTCAAGCTTTGCGGCAATCGTGTCGACCGCGTAACCGGCAGCGATGCTGTTGAAGTCGATCTCAACCGCAGCGTCCTTGCACAACTGATCACCGTCGATGCGCAAGTGGCTGTGGCCGACGCGTTGCTGAATCTCGGCAAGCGCTTCGGCGCTCGGGACTTTTTCCTCACGCGCCTGCGGACCGAATCCCCATAGGTTGAGCAGCGGCTCCACCGTCAAGTCGAAGGAGCCGTCGCTTTGGGATGACAACTGCTCGCCCACACGGATCAATTCGAGCACAGGGCCAGGCATGACCTGACAGCGGCCGGCCGGCAGTGCATTGAAGCGCACGGTGTCCGAGTCGCTGCGATAGGTCGAGAATTGTCGATCCACTTCGGCGAGGATATTTTCTACTTCGGCCTGCACCGCTTTCGGCCCGAGCGCGGAGGAATGTCTTACGTATTGGATGGAATAACGACTGCCCATGGTCGGGCCGTCGAATCGTTCCAGGCTGTCGCCGTTGCCACAACCGGACAAGATGCCGGCCAGAACCACAAGTCCACTCCACCGTCCAGTTAACAAATCTTCATCTCCCCTCAAAACCGCGCCCGCCATTATGGGCCTCAGAGCGCATGAGAGCGAGGTCTGCCAGCGCCCGTCAGTCAAACGCAAAACCTGTGGGAGCGAGTCTGCTCGCTCCCACAGGCGCAGCGTTTTCAAACAAGATTTACCAGCGTGAGTACCTACAAATGTCTTCCAATACGAGCAACGGCAAAGCAATTTTTCGCGTCGTCAGCGGAAACTTCCTGGAGATGTTCGACTTCATGGTCTATGGCTTTTACGCCACGGCCATCGCTAAAACCTTCTTCCCTGCCGACAGCGCTTTCGCTTCCCTGATGCTGTCTTTGGCCACTTTCGGGGCCGGCTTCCTGATGCGTCCGTTGGGAGCGATTTTCCTCGGGGCTTACATCGACCGTCATGGCCGCCGCAAAGGCCTGATCATCACATTGGCAATGATGGCCGCCGGCACAATATTGATTGCCTGCGTGCCGGGTTACGCGACGCTGGGTGTCGCGGCACCGCTGATCGTATTGCTCGGTCGACTGTTGCAAGGCTTCTCGGCGGGCGTGGAACTGGGCGGTGTGTCGGTGTACCTCGCCGAGATCTCCACACCAGGCCGCAAAGGCTTCTTCGTAAGTTGGCAGTCCGCCAGCCAGCAAGCCGCGGTGGTATTCGCCGGCCTGCTCGGCGTGGGCCTGAACCATTGGCTCAGCCCGGAAGAAATGGGTGAATGGGGCTGGCGCGTGCCGTTCCTGATCGGCTGCATGATCGTGCCGGTGATCTTCGTGATCCGCCGCTCGCTGGAAGAAACCCCGGAATTCCAGGCGCGCAAGCACCGCCCTACCCTGCAAGACATTGTCCGCTCGATTGGTCAGAACTTCGGCATCGTCCTCGCCGGCATGGCGCTGGTGGTGATGACTACAGTGTCGTTCTACCTGATCACCGCCTACACCCCGACCTTCGGCAAAGCCGAACTGCATCTGTCGGATCTGGATACGTTGCTCGTGACCGTGTGCATTGGCCTGTCGAATTTCTTCTGGCTGCCGGTAATGGGTTCTGTGTCTGACAGGATCGGGCGCAAACCCCTGCTGTTGGCGGCGACGATTCTGGCGATCCTCACGGCCTATCCAGCGCTGTCATGGCTGGTGGCGAACCCGAGCTTCAGCCATCTGCTGATCGTCGAGTTGTGGCTGTCGTTCCTGTATGGCTCGTACAACGGCGCCATGGTGGTGGCCCTGACCGAGATCATGCCGGTGGAAGTTCGCACGACCGGTTTCTCCCTTGCCTACAGCCTGGCGACCGCGACCTTTGGTGGTTTCACACCGGCGGCCTGCACGTATCTGATCCATGTGCTGGACAACAAGGCGGCGCCGGGGATATGGCTCAGTGGTGCGGCGGTGCTAGGGTTAATCGCAACCCTCGTATTGTTCCGTGGCAATCGGCATGAATTGCGGACTGCGCAAGCCGCTGTGGTCGGCGGCGCCTGATAAATCGCCATCGCGGGCAAGCCCGCTCCCACAGGGTTCTGCGGCGCTCCCACCATTGCGAAACCACCACCAAAACATGTGGGAGCGGGCTTGCCCGCGATGAGGCCCGCATAAACAACACCCTCCAACCGGCCTATCACCCACAAACAAAAACGCCCCGACCAAAGTCGGGGCGTTTTCATGTGCGGCTAAGGCTTAGCGCGGGAACGCTGGCGGGTTTACACCGGCCATGTCTTCCATCACGCGGACTACCTGGCAGCTGTAACCGAACTCGTTGTCGTACCAGACGTACAGAACAACGCGGTTGTCCTGAACGATGGTCGCTTCAGCGTCCACAACGCCTGCGTGGCGCGAGCCAACGAAGTCGGTGGAAACCACTTCCTGCGAATTGACGTAGTCGATTTGCTTGTGCAGATCGGAGTGCAGCGCCATGTAGCGCAGGTACTCGTTCATCTCTTCACGGGTGGCGGCTTTCTCAAGGTTCAGGTTGAGAATGGCCATCGACACGTTCGGCGTCGGAACACGGATCGCGTTACCGGTCAGCTTGCCGGCCAGCTCAGGCAGCGCCTTGGCAGCAGCGGTGGCAGCACCAGTCTCGGTGATGACCATGTTCAGCGCGGCGCTACGGCCACGGCGATCACCCTTGTGGAAGTTGTCGATCAGGTTCTGGTCGTTGGTGTACGAGTGAACAGTTTCGACGTGACCGTTGATGATGCCGAACTTGTCATTCACAGCCTTCAGCACCGGCACAATGGCGTTGGTAGTGCAGGAAGCGGCGGACACGATCTTGTCGTCAGCAGTGATTTCACCGTGGTTGATGCCGTGAACGATGTTCTTCAGCTTGCCTTTGCCAGGCGCGGTCAGAACAACGCGATCGATACCCGGGCAGGCCAGGTGCTGGCCCAAGCCCTCGGCGTCACGCCATACACCGGTGTTGTCCACCAGCAGCGCATTTTTGATGCCGTACTGGGTGTAGTCCACTTCAGTCGGGTTCTTCGCGTAGATAACCTGGATCAGGTTGCCGTTGGCGGTGATGGTGTTGTTGGCTTCATCAATGGTGATGGTGCCATTGAACGAACCGTGCACCGAGTCGCGACGCAGCAGGCTGGCACGTTTGACCAGATCGTTCTCGGCGCCCTTGCGGACAACGATGGCGCGCAGACGCAGGCCGTCGCCACCACCGGTTTTCTCGATCAGGATGCGCGCCAGCAGACGACCGATACGACCGAAGCCATACAGGACAACGTCGGTGCCGGTACGGCCGGAACCATTCTGCTTGCCGACCACATCGGCCAGTTCGTCACGGACGAACGCTTCGGCGGTACGGCCATTACCTTCGGCTTTGAATTTGACAGCCAGCTTGCCCAGATCTACCGAAGCAGCGCCGAGCTTGAGCTCGCTCATTGCCTTGAGCAGCGGGAATGTTTCGTGGACGGACAATTCGCTGTCATCGGACTGGCGATGGCGAGCAAAGCGGTGAGCTTTGAGAATCGCGATGACAGACTGGTTGATCAGACTGCGGCCATAGATCGAGCTCACCACGTTGTTATTGCGGTAGAGCTGACCGATAAGCGGAATCATCGCTTCTGCGAGTGCTTCACGGTCGATCCATTCACCAAGACACTGGTCGGGCTTCTGAGTCACGGTAACCTTCCACATGTAGGGGCAGAAAAAAGGGGCTACATTATGCCGCCGAGTGCCTTCCGTAGCAATGCGCGCCTGTCGCACAGGCGGTAACAAAATCCTGTTCAAAAAAATTACGCCCCGCTCCAGCCCAGTAAAACCGGGGCTTTCAGCATCGTCAAATTTTTGGAGGCATCGCCACCTTGTCCGTAACCATCCGTAACACGCGTTCGTTTTGCCACTACATAATCAGTAATTTTCACTAAAAAACCGCTCGATTTTGTCATTACCACTACATTTTGCCCAACCCGCGTAATAGACATATCTGCAACTGACAGCCGGCACCTGAGGCCGTTACAATTGTCGACTTTGTCGCAACGCTTGGAGCTCAACCTTCCGTGCCCGTTCTGCGTCTACCGCTTCTCCCTGCCGCGGCAGGTAAACAGCACTGGGGCAACCTGCCCGGTGCCGCCCTGAGCCTGGCCATCGCCGAGGCCGCCAGCGCTGCCAAGCGCTTTACCCTGCTACTGACCGCCGACAGCCAGAGTGCCGAACGGCTGGAACAGGAGCTGAGTTTCTTCGCCCCGGATTTGCCTGTCCTGCATTTCCCCGACTGGGAAACCCTGCCCTACGACCTGTTCTCGCCACACCAGGACATCATCTCTCAGCGCATCTCGAGCCTGTATCGGTTGCCGGAGCTGGAGCATGGCGTGCTGGTCGTGCCGATCACCACAGCCCTGCACCGCTTGGCGCCGACCAAATTCTTGCTCGGCAGCAGCCTGGTGCTGGATGTCGGCCAGAAGCTTGATGTCGAGCAAATGCGCAGCCGGCTTGAGGCCAGCGGCTATCGTTACGTCGATACAGTCTATGAGCACGGCGAATTCACCGTACGCGGCTCGTTGATCGATCTGTTCCCGATGGGCAGCAAACTGCCCTTCCGCATCGACCTGTTCGACGACGAAATCGAAACCCTTCGTACCTTCGATCCGGAAAACCAGCGTTCCATCGACAAGGTGGACACCGTTCGCCTGCTGCCGGCGCGGGAGTTCCCGCTGCAAAAGGACGCGGTCACCCGTTTCAAGGCGCGCTTTCGCGAGCGTTTCGATGTCGACTTCCGTCGCTGCCCGATCTTTCAGGATTTGAGCAGCGGGATTACACCGGCGGGAATCGAGTACTACTTGCCGCTGTTCTTCGATGAAACCTCCACGCTGTTCGACTATCTGCCCCAGGACACACAAGTGTTCTCTTTGCCGGGCATCGAACAGGCGGCAGAGAATTTCTGGAACGATGTGCGCAATCGTTACGAAGAGCGTCGCGTCGATCCATCCCGTCCTTTATTGCCACCGGCCGAGCTGTTTTTGCCTGTGGAAGATTGCTTTGCCCGCCTGAAGAGCTGGCCCCGTGTGGTTGCCAGTCAACAGGACGTGGAAACCGGTGTCGGTCGCGAGCGCTTCCCGGCTCAGCCGCTGCCGAACCTGGCCATCGAAGCCAAGGCCACTCAGCCGTTGGCGGCGCTGGCCGGTTTCCTCGACGAATTCCCTGGCCGCGTGCTGTTTACCGCCGAGTCCGCGGGCCGCCGTGAAGTGCTGCTGGAATTGCTGGAACGCCTGAAGCTGCGACCGAAAACCGTCGACAGCTGGCCAGACTTTGTTGCGAGCAAGGAGCGTTTGGCGATCACCATCGCGCCGCTCGACGAAGGTCTGTTGCTGGACGATCCAGCGCTGGCCCTGGTCGCTGAAAGCCCGTTGTTCGGGCAGCGCGTGATGCAGCGCCGTCGTCGCGAGAAACGCGCCGATGCCAACAACGATGCAGTGATCAAAAACCTCACCGAGCTGCGCGAAAACGCACCGGTGGTGCACATCGATCATGGTGTCGGCCGCTATCTGGGGCTGACGATCCTGGAAATCGACAATCAAGCCGCCGAATTCCTGACCCTAGAATATGCCGAGAACGCCAAGCTGTACGTCCCGGTAGCCAACCTGCACTTGATCGCCCGCTACACCGGCAGCGACGATGCCCTGGCGCCGCTGCACCGCCTCGGCTCCGAGACCTGGCAGAAAGCCAAGCGCAAAGCCGCCGAACAGGTGCGCGACGTGGCCGCCGAGTTGCTCGACATCTATGCCCGCCGCGCCGCTCGCGAGGGTTATGCCTTCGCCGACCCGAAAGCCGATTACGCGACCTTCAGCGCCGGCTTCCCGTTCGAAGAAACCCCGGACCAGCAGACCACCATCGAAGCGGTGCGCGCCGACATGCTCGCGCCAAAACCGATGGATCGTCTGGTCTGCGGCGACGTTGGTTTCGGCAAGACCGAAGTGGCGATGCGCGCGGCGTTCATCGCGGTGCATGGCGGTCGTCAGGTGGCGATTCTGGTGCCGACAACCCTGCTCGCCCAGCAACACTACAACAGCTTCCGCGACCGCTTCGCCGACTGGCCGGTGAGCGTGGAAGTGATGAGCCGCTTCAAGTCGACCAAGGAAGTCAACGCCGCGGTCGCGGACCTGGCCGAAGGCAAGATCGACATCGTCATCGGCACACACAAGCTGCTGCAAGACGACGTCAAAATCAAAAACCTCGGGCTGGTGATCATCGACGAAGAGCACCGTTTCGGTGTCCGTCAGAAAGAACAGCTCAAAGCACTGCGCAGTGAAGTCGACATCCTGACGCTGACCGCTACGCCGATTCCGCGCACGCTGAACATGGCGGTGTCGGGCATGCGCGACCTGTCGATCATCGCCACGCCACCGGCCCGTCGCTTGTCGGTACGCACGTTCGTCATGGAGCAGAACAAGAGCACGGTCAAAGAAGCCCTGCTCCGTGAGCTGCTGCGTGGCGGTCAGGTCTATTACCTGCACAACGACGTGAAGACCATCGAGAAATGCGCCGCCGACCTCGCCGAACTGGTGCCGGAAGCACGGATCGGCATCGGCCACGGGCAGATGCGTGAACGCGATCTCGAACAAGTGATGAGCGACTTCTACCACAAGCGCTTCAACGTGCTGATCGCCTCGACCATCATCGAGACCGGCATCGACGTGCCGAGCGCCAACACCATCATCATCGAGCGTGCCGACAAGTTCGGCCTGGCGCAGTTGCACCAATTGCGTGGCCGAGTCGGTCGCAGTCACCACCAGGCGTATGCTTACCTGCTGACACCGCCGCGCCAACAAATCACTCCCGACGCAGAAAAGCGTCTGGAAGCGATCGCCAATACCCAGGACCTCGGCGCGGGCTTCGTACTCGCCACCAACGACCTGGAAATCCGTGGTGCCGGCGAACTGCTGGGCGACGGTCAGAGCGGGCAGATCCAGGCCGTTGGTTTCACGCTGTACATGGAAATGCTCGAGCGCGCGGTGAAGTCGATCCGCAAGGGCGAACAACCGAACCTCGACCAGCCGCTGGGCGGTGGTCCCGAAGTCAATCTGCGTGTACCGGCGTTGATTCCCGAGGACTATCTGCCAGATGTGCATGCTCGATTGATTCTCTACAAACGCATTGCCTCGGCCACCGATGAGGAAGGCCTCAAGGACCTGCAAGTGGAGATGATCGACCGCTTCGGTTTGCTGCCGGAGCCGACCAAGAATCTCGTGCGGATCACGGCGCTGAAATTGCAGGCCGAACAACTGGGCATCAAGAAAGTCGACGGCGGCCCGCAAGGCGGTCGTATCGAGTTCGCGGCGCAGACACCGGTCGACCCGCTGACACTGATCAAACTGATTCAGAGCCAGCCCAAACGCTACAAATTCGAAGGCGCCACGATGTTCAAATTCCAGGTGCCGATGGAGCGCCCAGAAGAGCGTTTTAATACTGTAGAGGCGCTGTTCGAGCGCCTCATTCCGACCACTGCTTAAGGACGCCGCATGCGCCTGTTTCGCTCACTGACCTTGTTGACGATGTTAATCACGACGCTGCTCGCCCCCACGGCGTTTGCGGATGATCTGTATCAGGTTGAAATGATTCTGGTGCGGCAAAACACCGTGCCCGCGATCGTCAGCCGCGCCGCGCCGGAAGACTGGGATGCCGGCGCTCAACGCGTCAGCCCCGACAGTTTTCGCACGCCGAGCCTTAATCCCGAAGTGGAAAAGCTCACCGCCAGCAATGAATACACAGTGCTGATGCACAAGGCCTGGCAACAAAAGCTCGGCGAAGAAGCCAGCAAAGTCGCGATCAGCGAAGGCACCGAGCAGTTCGGGCAGTTCCCGATCGAGGGCACGCTGAGCCTGAAATTGGGGCGTTTCACCGACGTCGATGCAGACTTCTGGGTCAATAAGATTGATGCCAACGGCCTGGTCACCGCCAGCGAACGCCTGAAACAGGAAAGCCACACCAAGAACGGCCAGCTGAACTTTCTCGACAACGGCCACTTGGGCCTGCTGATCAAGATCACCTCGCTGACCGCCCCTGCGCCTCGGCCAGTCCCCGATGTAATTCCGGACTGATTGATTCTTTATGCCTCCGACCCTGAGCAAACCCCTGGCAACATCCTGGGTCAGCCGATTCAAGGAACAGAGCCTGGAGCGTGGCCGCCGCTACGCGTTGGAAAATCGCGTCAGGATCGTCGAAGTCGGCGATGCCACCATCACCGCCAGTTGCGAAGGCTCTGGCGGTAACGTTTACCGTCAGACCATTCGCCTGCGCGAGTCGGCCAAAGGCACCTTGCTGATGATCGACGCCACGTGCACCTGCCCGGTTCATAGCAACTGCAAACATTGCGCGGCGGTGTTGCTGCAAGTGCAGGAAACCCTCGCCTACCCGGCGGCTGCCAAAGACACTGAACTGCTGGAAAAACTTCAGGCCGTACTGGAAAACCGTAGCCCGAAAGCGCCGCCGCAAGTGCTGGTGGACAATGTGCAACCGGTGCCGCGCCTGTGGCTGGCGAGCATCGAGTTCAGCGCCTTCGAACCGCGCAACGGCAAAATGCAGCGGTACATCCAGCATCGCGCGGCGCTGTCCTTCAGCTATCTGGATGAATACGTCAGTGGGCAGAAAAACACTGACATCCTGATCCGCCAGGAGACGCAGACACTGCGGATAAAACGTCACCCGGAAGTCGAACAAGCCTACAGGGAACAGCTGCGAATCCTCGGTTTCAAGATCGCCACCCGACAAAGCAAGGCTTTGCCGGAAAGTGCCGGCGAACTCTACGAGATGGTCAACGACAGCGCCTGGCTGACCTTCACCCTCAACGAACTGCCGAAGCTGCGCACCCAGGGGTGGGAGTTGCAGATCGACGAGGACTTCGGCTTCGACCTGACCGCCGTTGATGACTGGTACGCCACTGTCGAGCAAGCACCCGAGCGCGACTGGTTCGACCTGGAATTGGGGATCATCGTCAACGGCGAACGGCTGAGCCTGCTGCCGATCCTGTTGAACCTGATGCGTTCTCACACCGAGATCCTCAACCCGGAACGGCTCGCCCGACGTCGCGACGACGAACTGATTCTGGTGAATATCCCGCAGCGCCGCAGCACCGACCAAGGCCCGTTGCAGGTCGCCCTGCCCTTCGGCCGCTTGAAACCGGTGCTGGCCACCCTCGGCGAGTTTTATCTGCAGGAGCCCGGCGAAACCACGCTGCGCCTGAGCAAGGCCGACGCCACGCGACTGAATCCGCTGGAAGGCCTGCCGTTGCTCTGGGAAGGTGGCGAGCAGATCCGCACCTTTGCCCAACGCCTGCGCGACATCAAGGACCACACCGCGGCGGCACCCGAAGGCTTGAACGCCACCTTGCGCCCGTATCAGCTGGAAGGCCTGAGCTGGATGCAGTCGTTGCGGCAACTGGAAGTCGGAGGGATTCTCGCGGACGACATGGGCCTGGGCAAAACCCTACAGACCCTGGCGCACATTCTCAGCGAGAAGAACGCCGGGCGCCTCGATCGGCCGTGCATGGTGGTCATGCCCACCAGCCTGATCCCCAACTGGCTCGACGAAGCCGCGCATTTCACGCCGCAGCTCAAAGTGCTGGCGTTGTACGGTGCCAGTCGCAAAAAGCATTTCGACAACCTGGCCGATTACGACCTGATTCTGACCACCTATGCGCTGCTGCCCAAGGACGTCGAGCGCCTGGCCGCGCAACCGCTTCATGTACTGGTGCTGGATGAAGCGCAGTACATCAAGAACCCTAATAGCAAGGCCGCCCATGCAGCCCGTGAGCTGAATGCTCGCCAGCGCCTGTGTCTGAGCGGCACGCCGCTGGAAAACCATCTGGGCGAGTTGTGGTCGCTGTTCCACTTCCTGCTGCCCGGCTGGCTCGGTGACGTGAAAAGCTTCAACCGCGATTACCGCGTACCGATAGAAAAGCGTGCCAGCGAAGTAAGACTTCAGCACCTCAATGGTCGGATCAAACCGTTCCTGCTGCGCAGAACCAAGGAACAGGTAGCCACCGAACTGCCGCCGAAAACCGAGATCATCCATTGGGTCGAACTCAACGAAGCCCAGCGCGACGTGTACGAAACCATGCGACTAGCCATGGACAAGAAAGTCCGCGACGAAATCACCCGCAAGGGCGTGGCGCGTAGCCAGATTATCATTCTTGAAGCCCTGCTGAAGCTGCGTCAGGTGTGCTGTGATTTGCGCCTGGTCAACGATGCCGCCCTGCCCGCGCGGGGCAGCACTTCCGGCAAGCTCGATAGCCTGATGGAAATGCTGGAAGAGTTGTTTGAGGAAGGTCGGCGAATTCTGCTGTTTTCGCAGTTCACCTCAATGCTGTCGTTGATCGAGGACGAGCTGAAAAAGCGTAGCGTGGCGTATGCGATCCTGACCGGACAAACCCGCGACCGACGCACGCCAGTGAAGGAATTCCAGAGCGGCAATCGTCAGATCTTTCTGATCAGCCTGAAGGCTGGCGGCGTAGGACTGAACCTGACCGAAGCGGATACGGTGATTCACTATGACCCTTGGTGGAACCCGGCGACGGAAAATCAGGCGACCGATCGTGCGTATCGCATCGGTCAGGAGAAGCCGGTATTCGTCTACAAGATGATTGCCAGGGGCACGGTGGAAGAGAAAATTCAGCATCTGCAGAAGGAAAAATCCGATCTTGCCGCAGGCGTGCTGGATGGGCGCAAGACCGGGGACTGGAAATTGCAGAGCGATGATATCGAAGCGTTGTTTGCGCCGTTGCCGGAAAAAATTGATAGGTAGTGGCGATAGGTAGATCGCCTTCGCGGGCAAGCCTCGCTCCTACAGGAAATCACTGTACCTGTGGGAGCGTGGCTTGCCCGCGATGGGGTCGACTCGGTTTAACGATCTATCAACCTTTCAACACCCGCGCCAACGTCGACTTCACCTTACCCATCCCGTCATGCAATGCCCGCTCGATCTCGGCCATGGTGATCACCGCTGTCGACTTGCCCGCCGCCGGGTTCACCACCAGCGCCAGACAGGCGTAATCCAGTCCCAGCTCGCGCGCCAATGCTGCTTCAGGCATGCCGGTCATGCCGACGATGTCGCAACCATCGCGTTCCAGCCGCGCAATTTCAGCGACGGTTTCCAGACGTGGCCCCTGGGTGCAGGCGTACACGCCTTGGCTGCTGTAGCCAACGCCTTCAGCCGCCAACGCCGCGATCAATTGCTGACGCAGGGCTTCGCTGTATGGATAGCTGAAGTCGATGTGTGTGACCTGTTCCAGATCATCAGCGAAATAGGTGTGTTCGCGGCCGCTGCTGTAGTCGATCAATTGATGCGGCACGCAGAAATGCCCGGTGCCCATCGCAGTGTGAATCCCGCCCACGGCATTGACCGCGAGAATCGCTTCGGCACCAGCCTGCTTCAAGGCCCACAGGTTGGCGCGGTAGTTCACCTGATGTGGCGGGAAACGGTGTGGGTGCCCATGACGCGCGAGAAACAGCACTTCCTTGCCAGCATACTCACCGATCTGCACCTCGGCCGAAGGCGCGCCGTAAGGCGTGTCCACCGCCAATGACTGACGAATGCTCAGACCTTCGAGTTGTGTCAGGCCGGTGCCACCGATAATCGCGTAAACCGTCATAACGAAAGTCCTCAATCAATCAATTGAGCTTCTCTGAGCGCGCCGATGGCCGCCAGCCAGCGTGGATCTTGACGGTATTCTGTGCTGGCGTACGCCTGCCCGCGCATCCGCGCAATGCGCGCCGAAGGTTTGACCTTCAAACGCTGGGCGGCGCTCAAGGCCAGCTCGGCAGCTGCACGATCGTTGCACACCAGGCCCATGTCGCAACCGGCGGTCAATGCCGCTTCGATACGACTGGCGGCATCGCCAACCACGTGGGCACCGGCCATTGACAGGTCGTCGCTGAAGATCACGCCATCGAACTGCAGCTCGCCGCGCAGGATGTCCTGCAACCAGCGACGGGAGAAACCGGCGGGTTGTGAATCGACCTGTGGATAAATCACGTGGGCCGGCATGACGGCGGCCAGTTGCTTGCTCAATCGTGCGAACGGCACCAGGTCGTTGGCGCGGATTTCGTCGAGGCTGCGCTCGTCGTTGGGAATCGCGACGTGGGAATCGGCCTCGGCCCAGCCATGACCCGGAAAATGCTTGCCGGTGGCAGCCATTCCGGCACTGTTCATGCCACGGATGAATGCACCGGCGAGCAAGGCGGCGCGCTCTGGATCGCCTTCGAACGAACGAGTGCCGACCACCGCGCTGCGCTGGTAATCCAGGTCCAGCACCGGGGCGAAACTCAAGTCGAGACCGACCGCGAGCACTTCGGTCGCCATGATCCAGCCACACTGCTCGGCCAGCTCTTCGGCATTCGGGTTATCGGCGATGGCGCGCATGGCTGGCAGTCGCACGAAGCCCTGACGCAGCCGCTGAACCCGACCACCCTCTTGATCCACCGCCAGCAGCAGATCGGGACGAATGGCGCGGATCGAAGCGCTCAATTCGCGCACTTGACGCGGATGTTCGATGTTGCGGGCAAAAATGATCAGGCCGCCCACTTCTGGTTGGCGCAACAATTGGCGATCTTCAGCCGTCAGCCAGGTACCGGCGACGTCCACCATCAACGAGCCTTGCAGGCCAGCAGTCATAGAGATTCCTTGATTACGATAAACCCGGCTCGCGCGATTCGCCGCCATGGGCTGGGCCCGGCAGGTCGGCGATATCAATGAGGAGCGGGTTCAGAACGAGAGTCGACATGGGCGGCTAGCTTAGCGGATGTCAGCTGCCGCGCCCACCCGTGTGCGGTTAAACCTTGGCGGCGACCGGGGTCGATTTGCTGCGTGGACGCAACTGCGCGGTGGCCATGGCAGTGTCGGTGACGCCGGTTTCGGCCCGCATGCCAGCAGCCAGAAATGGCACCATCAGTCGCATTACTTGCTCGATGGAGGTGTTGACGCCGAAATCGGTCTCGGCAATCGCACGCAAGGCCTTGATCCCCGACATACTGAACGCCGCGGCACCCAGCATGAAGTGCACACGCCAGAACAGTTCGATCGGGGGAATGCGCGGAGCGGCCTCGTTGACCAGCATCATGTAGCGGCGGAACACCTTGCCGTACATATCTTCCAGATAACGACGCAAGTGCCCTTGGCTCTGACTGAACGCCAGCCCCAGCAAACGCATGAAAATGGACAGATCATTGCCGCTGCGTGGCTGCACCACCAGAGCTTGCTCGACAAGAATTTCCAGCAGCTCTTCAAGGGTCGGCTTGTTCTCGGGCTTGGCCTGACGGCGCTCCAGCTCTTTATCGAGACTGAGACAGAATGGCCCGAGAAAACGCGAGAAGACCGCCTGAATCAGCGCCTTCTTCGACCCGAAGTGATAATTCACCGCCGCCAGATTGACACCGGCCTTGCTGGTGATCAGACGCAATGAGGTTTCAGCAAAACCTTTTTCCGCGAACAACTGCTCGGCAGCATCGAGAATGCGTTCAACGGTTTCCGACTGGGCCATGGCTACTCCGCCTGACAAACACTTGTTTGAAACATACGTTTCAGCCCTGGCCTTGTCAAGTCTGGCGGTTCGTTTTGGGAATGGTCGGTCAGGTATTTAACCATACAACAGTGCCGCTTCAATCAGCGAGCGAAATGACCGTCTAGCGGCCGACAAAAAAAGGGGCATTGCCAAGACCAGTTCACTGTATATAATCCCAGTCACTGTATAAAAAGACAGAGCGATCAATATGCTAAAGCTGACGCCACGCCAAGCAGAGATTCTGGCCTTCATCAAACGTTGCCTCGAAGACAACGGCTACCCGCCGACCCGTGCGGAAATCGCTCAGGAACTGGGTTTCAAGTCGCCCAATGCGGCGGAAGAACACCTCAAGGCACTGGCTCGCAAGGGGGCGATCGAGATGACCCCGGGCGCCTCTCGCGGCATCCGCATCCCTGGCTTCGAAGCCAAGGCCGACGAGTCCAGCTTGCCGATCATTGGCCGGGTGGCTGCCGGTGCGCCGATCCTCGCCCAGCAGCACATCGAGGAATCCTGCAACATCAACCCTTCGTTCTTCCATCCTCGCGCCGACTATCTGCTGCGGGTCCATGGCATGAGCATGAAGGACGTCGGCATTTTCGACGGCGACCTGCTGGCCGTCCATACCACCCGCGAAGCCCGCAACGGTCAGATCGTGGTGGCGCGGATCGGCGACGAAGTGACCGTCAAGCGCTTCAAGCGCGACGGCAGCAAGGTTTGGTTGATTGCCGAAAACCCTGAATTCGCCCCTATCGAAGTCAACCTGAAAGATCAGGAACTGGTTATCGAAGGCTTGAGTGTCGGCGTGATTCGCCGCTAAAGGAGGCTTTATGCAGTTCCCACATACCTCACAGCAAGCCCAACTGCCGTTGTTTGAGGCGTTCATGGCACAGCCATTGGCGCCGATCCTGAAAGACGTGGTCGAATCGCCCTGGAGCGCCGAGCCCGAAGTCTTCAGCGAGCTATCACTGCGCGGCGCGGCCGGGAACTGCCTGAACCTTCTGGCACCGATTCTCAGGGAACTGAGTCAGGACCAGGATGCACGCTGGCTGACACTGATCGCCCCGCCCGCCAGCCTGACACAAGCCTGGTTACGCGACGCCGGTTTGAACCGTGAGCGCATTCTGCTCCTGCAACCGCGCGGCACGCAGAGCGCTCAGCAGTTGACCTGCGAAGCCTTGCGACTTGGCCGCAGCCATACGGTCGTCAGCTGGCTTAACCCGCTGAGCACAACGTTGCGGCAACAGTTGATCAGCGCCGCCCGTATCGGGGATGCGCAAAGTCTGAATATTCGACTGGGTTAACTGACAAACACTGTGCGCGCTGAACAGCGCGGGGCTTCTCCAGGGATAGAGAAGCCAATCTGTAGAGGCATCCGAAGAATCCGACGGGCGGGATCAATGAAGAACCCGCGGCCCCTCTTCCTTATCAAATTCGCCTTCAACCAGACGTCCTGCCATCTGAACACCGACGCTCAACATCGCCTTGGCGACTTCCACATGCTGGCCTTGCAGGAAAACCTTGGCATCCTCGGAGAAATCCAAAGTAACCAGAGAACCCTCGTCCTCGGCCCTGCGCAGCTCGATTCGGCCGTCTGGTAACTCGACAATTTCTAGAAAGGACGTTGGCATAAAGGTCTGTTCTCCACGAAAGGCGGGGATTATATAGGCATCAGCCAAGCTTCGCTCGGGATCTTGACCAAATGCCATCACGAAGAGAAATTTCTGACATCACTCTTCCTTGAGCGGACCCGTCCCTAAACACTCAATCTTTCAGCACTCGTTCAACCCTTCGCGAAACCGAATCGCCAGGCTTTTAAGGTTCTGACGCCAGCTCTCCAGCTCTTCCCGACTCAGCTCTTCCGGCGCCTCTTCTTCATCCAGATTAACGGCCAGAATAAGCGGTTGCGTCACATCGCCCTTGGGCTTGTGCGGAGTGCGAGGCGGCTGAAACAGTACTGCATGTGCCGACAGCAGCTTGGCTAGCCAGGTTTCAGGGTTTTGCGCCAGCTCAACCATCTCGGCCATTTCCGGAATAGCGATGGTTTCGAGCACTTCGCGGGTAAGCAGCATCTCTGCCCGCGGTGCATTGGCCTGAGGCAAACGATAGAAACCAGCGATTTCATGGCACAGCCCCAACAGCGCACCGTACAGGTGAAACAACGCCGATTCGCGTCCGGCCTGAATCAGCGCCAGGGAGTTCATCGCCCGCCCCTCTTCGGCTTTGGCCAGCGCTTCCAGCGACAGGCCGGCGAAATAAATCTTCTGGTTGGTACGGGTATAGAGTTCGTGGGCCATGACGGCAGCCTCCACAACGAAATAATTGCTTCACGCAGGTCAGACAGTGTCGTGGATCACCTGAGCTTCCCGCAAGCCCAAAACAAAAGGCCGCATGAAAACCCGAGAGTTGTCATGCGGCCTTTTGTGTACAGCCTTTTAAGCCTTGGCTGATGGACGCTTGTCTTCAACCGTCCACTTGCCGCCGTCGTAATACGCTTTCCAGCCAGTCGGCTTACCGTCGACCTCTGTCTGCACGTACTGCTCTTTGGTCTTGCGGCTGTAACGGATCACTGCTGGGAGACCGTCCGGATCTTTCTTCGGCGCTTCGCAGAGGAAGTGATACTTCGGATCGATCTCATCCTTGTGCGGCACGATCTCCATGACCAACGGAGCACGGGTCTCGCGATTTTTCGGGAACTGGCTGGCCGCCAGGAACAAGCCGGAAGCACCGTCGCGCAGGATGTAGGTGTCGTTGACCTTTTCGCATTTGAGCTCAGGCATCTTCACCGGATCCATCTTCGGCGGCGCCGCGTCACCGCTTTTCAGCAGCTTGCGGGTGTTCTTGCAGGTGGCGTTGGTGCAACCGAAGAACTTGCCGAAACGGCCGGTCTTGAGCTGCATCTCGCTGCCGCACTTGTCGCATTCCAGGCTCGGGCCTTCATAACCCTTGATGCGGTAGGTGCCCTCTTCGATTTCGTAGCCAGAGCAATCCGGGTTGTTACCGCAGATGTGCAGCTTGCGCTTCTCGTCGAGCAGGTAAGCGTCCATGGCCGTGCTGCAGATCGGGCAGCGATGCTTGCCACGCAGTACCAGCGACTCAGACTCACCCTCGTCGTCCGCGGCGATTTCATCGCCCGGCACCAGGTTGACGGTGGCTTTGCAGCGCTCTTTCGGCGGCAGGCTATAGCCCGAGCAACCGAGGAATACGCCCGTCGAAGCAGTACGGATCTGCATCGGACGACCGCACAACACGCACGGAATGTCAGTCATCACCGGCTGATTGGCGCGCATGCCGCCTTCGGCACTTTCGGCTACTTCGAGTTTCTTCTTGAAGTCGCCGTAGAACTCGTCGAGCACGTTTTTCCAGTCGCGTTCGCCCTGAGCCACGTCATCGAGGTTCTCTTCCATGCCGGCGGTGAAGCCGTAGTCCATGAGATTGGAGAAGCTCTCGGCCAGACGCTCGGTGACGATGTCGCCCATCTTTTCCGAATAGAAACGACGGTTGTGCAGCGCAACGTAGCCGCGGTCCTGGATGGTCGAAATGATCGCCGCGTAGGTCGAAGGACGACCGATGCCGCGTTTTTCCATTTCTTTAACCAGGCTCGCTTCCGAGTAACGCGCCGGCGGCTTGGTGAAGTGCTGGGTCGGATCAAGCTTGATCAGCTTCATCGCGTCGCCCTGGGCCATGTCCGGCAGCACGTCGTCATCGCCAGGCTTGGCAATTTGCGGCATGACGCGGGTGTAACCGTCGAACTTCAGGATGCGGCCCTTGGCACGCAGCTCGAAGTCGCCGGCACCAACGGTGACTGTGGTCGACAGGTATTGCGCCGGCAGCATCTGGCAGGCCAGGAACTGGCGCCAGATCAGCTCGTAAAGCCGCTCAGCATCACGCTCCATGCCCGATAGCTTGCTTGGCTCGGTATTGGCATCGGACGGACGAATCGCTTCGTGAGCCTCTTGTGCGCCTTCCTTGCTGCTATAGACGTTCGGGTTTTCCGGCAGGTACTTCTTGCCGAACTCACCTTCAATATAAGTACGCGCCATCGCCACGGCATCAACCGAGAGGTTGGTGGAGTCGGTACGCATATACGTGATGTAGCCGGCTTCGTACAAACGCTGGGCCATCATCATGGTTTTCTTCACACCGAAGCCCAGGCGGTTACTCGCGGCCTGTTGCAGGGTGGAGGTGATGAACGGTGCCGACGGCTTGCTGCTGGTCGGTTTGTCTTCGCGCTTGACGATGCTGTAGCTGGAAGCCTTGAGCTTTTCCAGCGCGGCCATGGCCTGGGCTTCGTTCAGCGGCTTGAAGGCTTCGCCTTTCTCGCGGGCCACGTCGAAACGCACGGTCGCGCCCTTGGCGGTGCCGAGGTCGGCATGAACTTCCCAGTACTCTTCCGGGTTGAACGCGCGAATTTCACGCTCACGCTCGACCACCAGCTTCACGGCAACCGATTGCACGCGACCGGCGGACAGGCCACGGGCGACCTTGGCCCACAGCAGCGGCGAAACCATGTAACCCACCACGCGGTCGAGGAAGCGACGCGCCTGCTGGGCGTTTACTCGATCGATGTCCAGCTCGCCCGGTTTGGAGAAGGCTTCCTGGATCGCTTTCTTGGTGATTTCGTTGAACACCACGCGCTTGTAGCGGCTGTCGTCACCACCGATGGCTTCGCGCAGGTGCCAGGCAATGGCTTCCCCCTCGCGATCCAAGTCGGTTGCGAGATAGATGGTGTCAGCATCTTTGGCGAGCCGGCGCAGCTCTTCGATGACTTTTTCCTTGCCCGGGAGGATCTCGTACTTGGCTTTCCAGCCATGATCGGGATCGACACCCATGCGAGAGACCAGCTGCTTGCGCGCTTTCTCTTTCGGCGTGAGCACCGGACCTTCACCTGCGGCGGCCTTGCCGCGCTTGGCGGCAGGCTCTTTGCTGGCGCTAGCCGAACCGCTGGTGGGCAGGTCTCGGATATGGCCGATACTCGACTTCACCACGTATTGGTTACCCAGATACTTGTTGATGGTCTTGGCCTTAGCCGGGGATTCCACAATGACCAGCGATTTGCCCATGGATCAGAAAATTCCTGAATTCTAGAAGTGAAAGGCGGTTGGCGCCTGACGCGGCACCGCTATATATAGTGGCTACAAGGTGAGGTCAAGCGCAGGGTTCTGCGCGCACTCCCCTTATGACTGCGGAAAAACGCTCGGTTCGGCTTGTACCAAAGCAAAGCGTGGCACCTGTTCGCCGTCAACCTCGACCGACTCCAGGAACATGCTCAAGGGGCGCACCCAAAAGCCGTAATCGCCATACAGGGCTTGGTAAAAGACCACTTCCTCTTCGGTTTCCGAATGCCGCGCAACCGCGAATACGCGGTACTGCGGACCTTTGTAATGTTCGTAGAGCCCAGGTTGTATCGGCATGCTTTGGCCCTCACTCAAATTTTTTCAAAATAAAAACAAAATAAATCCGGAAAAACAAAAACCGGGGCACTTGGCCCCGGCTTCCATCAGCGAAACGCTTAAACGCGTTCGAAGACGGTGGAGATGCCTTGGCCGAGACCAATGCACATGGTAGCTACCCCGAAGGTGCCGCCATTCTGCTTCATCACGTTCAGCAAAGTGCCGGAGATACGGGCACCGGAGCAACCGAACGGGTGACCCAGGGCGATCGCGCCGCCGTGCAGGTTAACCTTCTCGCTCATCTTGTCGAGCACTTTCAAATCTTTCAGCACTGGCAGCGCCTGTGCGGCGAAAGCTTCGTTGAGCTCGAAGAAGTCGATATCGTTGATACCAAGACCCGCGCGCTTCAGTGCTTTCTGCGTTGCCGGTACTGGACCATAGCCCATGATCGCCGGGTCCACACCTGCCACTGCCATCGAACGAATCACCGCCATCGGCTGGATGCCCAGGTCTTGGGCACGCTGCGCCGACATCACGATCATGCACGAAGCACCGTCGGTGATCTGCGACGAAGTACCGGCTGTCACGGTGCCGCCCTTCGGATTAAACGCTGGCTTCAGAGCTGCCAGGCTTTCCAGGGTGGTTTCCGGACGAATGGTTTCGTCGTAGTCGAACAGTTTCAGGAAACCGTTCTCGTCGTAGCCCTGCATCGGGATGATTTCGTCTTTGAACTTGCCTTCCAGAGTCGCCTTGTGGGCGAGCTGGTGGGAGCGCACGCCAAAAGCGTCCTGTTGTTCGCGAGTAATGCCGTGCATCTTGCCGAGCATTTCTGCGGTCAGGCCCATCATGCCCGAGGCTTTCGCCGCGTACAGGGACATGTGCGGGTTCGGATCGACACCGTGCATCATGCTCACGTGACCCATATGCTCGACGCCACCAACCACGAACACGTCACCGTTACCGGTCATGATCGCTTGCGCAGCGGTGTGCAGAGCACTCATCGACGAGCCACACAGACGGCTGACGGTCTGGCCGGCCGCGGTGTGCGGGATCTGCGTCATCAGGGACGCCATGCGGGCGATGTTCCAGCCCTGCTCCAGGGTCTGGTTCACACAGCCCCAGATCACGTCTTCAACTTCGCTCGGGTCGACCTTGACGTTGCGTTCCAGCAATTTGCTGATCAGGTGCGCCGACATGTCTTCGGCGCGGGTGTTGCGGTGCATGCCGCCCTTGGAGCGGCCCATCGGTGTACGACCGAAGTCGACAATCACGACGTCTCTAGGATTCAAGCTCATATACTTTCACTCTCGCTCTAGTGTGGGCGCTTAACCGAAGAAGCTCTGACCGTTTTTGGCCATTTCACGCAGCTTCGCGGTCGGGTGGTACAGCGCGCCCAAATCAGCGTACTGGTCAGCCAGGGCAACGAACTCTGCAACACCGATCGAGTCGATGTAGCGCAGCGCACCGCCACGGAATGGAGGGAAACCAATACCGTAGACCAGGCCCATGTCGGCTTCGGCGGCGGTTTCGACGATGCCGTCTTCCAGGCAACGCACGGTTTCCAGGCACAGCGGGATCATCATCCAGTTGATGATGTCTTCGTCAGTGACTTCGCGCTGTTCGAACACGATTGGCTTGAGCACTTCCAGTACCGAAGGATCGGCGACTTTCTTCTGCTTGCCGCGCTTGTCGGTCTCGTAGGCGTAGAAGCCCTTGCCATTCTTCTGGCCCAGACGCTTGGCTTCGTAGAGCACGTCGACGGCCGAACGGCGATCGTCCTTCATGCGATCCGGGAAGCCTTCAGCCATTACATCGCGACCGTGGTGACCGGTGTCGATGCCGACCACGTCCATCAGGTACGCCGGGCCCATCGGCCAGCCGAATTTTTCCATGACCTTGTCGATGCGGACGAAGTCCACGCCGGCGCTGACCAGTTTGGCGAAACCGCCGAAGTACGGGAACAGCACGCGGTTGACCAGGAAGCCTGGGCAGTCGTTGACGACGATCGGGTTCTTGCCCATTTTCTTGGCGTAGGCAACGGTGGTGGCAACGGCCACTTCGCTAGACTTCTCGCCACGGATCACTTCAACCAGCGGCATCATGTGCACCGGGTTGAAGAAGTGCATGCCGACGAAGTTTTCCGGACGCTTGAGGGCTTTGGCCAGCAAGGTGATGGAAATGGTCGAGGTGTTGGACGCGAGGATGGTGTCCTCTTTGACCTTGTCTTCGACTTCGGCCAGAACGGCTTGCTTGACCTTCGGGTTCTCGACAACGGCTTCGACGACCAGGTCGACGTGACCGAAATCACCGTAGGACAGGGTCGGACGAATGCCGTTGAGCACTTCAGCCATTTTCGCCGGGGTCATGCGACCTTTATCAACGCGGCCCACCAGCAGCTTGGCGGCTTCGGCCAGACCTTGCTCGATGCCGTGCTCGTTGATGTCTTTCATCAGGATCGGCGTACCTTTGGAGGCCGACTGATAAGCAATACCACCACCCATGATGCCAGCGCCCAATACGGCGGCCTGCTTCACGTCCTTGGCGATTTCATCGTAGGCCTTGGCCTTTTTCTTCAGCTCCTGATCGTTCAGGAACAGACCGATCAAGCTCTGCGCGGCAGAGGTCTTGGCCAGTTTGACGAAACCGGTGGCTTCGACTTCCAGCGCCTTGTCGCGACCGAAGTTCGCGGCTTTCTGGATGGTCTTGATCGCCTCAACCGGTGCCGGGTAGTTCGGGCCCGCTTGACCGGCCACGAAACCCTTGGCGGTTTCGAACGACATCATTTGTTCGATGGCGTTGAGCTTGAGCTTTTCGAGCTTCGGCTGACGCTTGGCCTTGTAGTCAAATTCACCGGAGATGGCGCCCTTGACCAGGTTCAGAGCCGCTTCCTGCAATTTCTCTGGTGCGACCACGGCGTCGACGGCACCGACTTTCAGCGCGTCTTCAGCGCGGTTTTCCTTACCGGCAGCAATCCACTCGATGGCGTTGTCAGCACCGATGATGCGCGGCAAACGCACAGTACCGCCGAAGCCCGGGTAGATGCCCAGTTTGACTTCTGGCAGACCGATTTTGGCGGTATTGGCCATGACGCGGAAATCTGCCGCCAGGCACATTTCCAGACCGCCACCCAGCGCGATGCCATTGATAGCGGCGACAGTCGGGACGTTGAGGTCTTCGAAATCGCTGAAAATCTTGTTGGCTTCGAGGTTACCAGCAACAAGCTCTGCATCCGGCAGCTTGAAGTTGTCGACGAATTCGGTGATGTCGGCGCCGACGATGAACACGTCCTTGCCACTGCTGACGATCACACCCTTGATCGAAGCATCTGCCTTGATGGTGTCTACAGCCTGACGCAGTTCGTTCAGGGTAAGACGGTTGAACTTGTTGACGGACTCACCCTTGAGGTCGAATTTCAATTCGACGATGCCACTTTCAAGAGCCTTAACCGTGATGGCTTTACCTTCGTAAATCATCAACTGATCTCCACGATATGGAAGCTGAACAGTACACGTCGGACGCAGGCGACTGGCTCGGCAAGGACGTTTATCGTCGATGCTACGCCAATTCACCCGGCACACCCGCCAACGCGATAGTCGGGATTCTGTAGGAGCGCTCTGTAATACAAACGCTCAATTCATACGCCCGTTTGATTTGGGTATGTCACCTTCACGGAATTTCCGGCAATTGTCAATCGCCCAAAATACTGGTTGAAACGCGACTTTCCGGTCACTTCCGTACCACGAAGCGCTGCAACACGCTGATGCATGTGAGGCCATTCATAGAATCAATAGTTAGAAAAGTCGCCCTAATTAGCGGCAGCCTGTGTTTAACAAGCTACGCTGGCGGGACCTTGAAGAAAAAATTTGAACGCTTTGACGAATGCCCAGCGTAAGATCAGCGCACAAAGAATTACCGGCCTGCCTGGCCAACCTCAGCCCGATGATGATGTCGGGCTTTTTATTGTCTGTCTGTCACGCGACGACGCACGACAGGGATCAGTCTCAGGCAAGTGCTTTCAGCGTGGCATCGATCTGTTGCAGAACCTCGGCCTCGCCCTTCTCACCCCAATAGAGGGCAATCATTTGCTTGTCTGCCTCGACCTTGTAGACGTTGGCAGGCAATTTTTCGAAATGATTCAGCAGCATCCCATCCTCACAGACCTCCTGCCACTGATTGACCCACACGCCCGGCGCCTTCTGCCAATAACTCCAGCACGCCGGTCGCGTGCCACGGCGCGGCCGATGGTACTGGGCACAAGGGCTCGGCGGCTCCTCGCTCAGCCAGTGCGGCCATTCCTGGGGCGCCAGCTGCATGGCCAGGCCAATGCGCCGCGCCTCCATGCGCAGGGCCATGCGCCCGCTCTGAGTACGAGACGGTCGCAACCATGCCAGCGGGCTCAAGACCACCAGCAGGATTGACACCACTATCCAGACCGTCATATCTGTACTCCCGATTCTTGATGAGCCCATTGAGTCACTTTGAAACCAATGCGCTTGAAACCAGCCATACTTACCAATATTGCAATCCCCAGGAGGAGCACCTCATGCCCTACCACCATATTCTGGTCGCTGTAGATCTAACCGAAGAGTGCGATCCTGTAATCCACCGAGCTCGCGAACTCTCGGTGAGCAATGGCGCGAAGCTGTCCCTGGTGCATATCGTCGAACCGATGGCCATGGCCTTTGGTGGCGACGTGCCGATGGACCTCTCCCAGTTGCAACAGCAACAGTTCGATCAAGCCAAAGAGCGCCTTGAGCGATTGATCGTGAAATACCCGGAACTCTCCAAGGAATACAGTCACTTGACCTACGGCCAGCCGCGTCAGGAGATTCACCACCTCGCCAAGGAGCAAACGTGCGACCTGATCGTGGTGGGCAGTCATGGCCGACATGGCCTGGCATTGCTGCTCGGCTCCACCGCCAATGACGTACTGCACGGCGCGCCTTGCGATGTGCTGGCGGTGCGCCTGATCAAAAGCTGACAACACAAAACCCCTGTAGGAAAAAAGCCCGACATTCGAGTTACCGAAGTCGGGCTTTTTTATCGCCGGATCAATCAGGCATCCAGCTCGGCCCAGCGCTCGACCATCACGTCGAGCTCAGCCTGCAACTGCTCCAGCTGAGCGATCACCGCAGCCGTTTCGGCAGCAGGACGCTGATAGAAGCCGGCATCCGCCATCTGCGCTTCAACCACTACGATCTGCTGCTCCATGGCTTCGATCTGACTCGGCAACATTTCCAGCTCACGCTGCAACTTGTAGCTGAGCTTCTTCTTTGCCACCGGCGTCTCTACCACCGCAGCGACTGGCACTGGTTCAGCAGTGACGACAGCCGAGTTCAGGTCGGCCTTGCCGGATTTGCTCTCGGTCACGCCCAACAGCCGCGGCGAGCCGCCCTGACGCAGCCAGTCCTGATAACCACCGACGTATTCGCGAACCTTGCCTTCGCCTTCGAAGACCAGGGTGCTGGTGACCACGTTGTCGAGGAATGCCCGGTCGTGGCTGACCATCAGCACGGTGCCGTTGAAGGTCAGCAAGACCTCTTCCAGCAGCTCGAGGGTTTCCACGTCCAGGTCGTTGGTCGGTTCGTCGAGTACCAGCAGGTTCGCCGGTTTGCTGAAAAGTTTGGCCAGCAACAGACGGGCACGCTCACCACCGGACAGCGCCTTGACCGGCGTGCGGGCACGCTGCGGGCTGAACAGGAAGTCGCCGAGGTAGCTCAGCACGTGGCGGCTCTGACCATCGATATCGATAAAGTCGCGACCTTCGGCCACGTTGTCGATCACGGTCTTTTCCAGGTCCAGCTGATGGCGCAACTGGTCGAAGTAGGCCACGTCGATGCGCGTCCCCTCTTCCACTGTGCCGCTGGTTGGCTGCAGGCCGCTGAGCATCAGCTTGAGCAGCGTGGTCTTGCCGGTACCGTTGGCGCCGAGCAGACCGATACGGTCGCCGCGCGTCAGGACCATCGAGAAATCCTTGATCAGGAACGGGCCACCCGGGTGAGCAAAGCTCACGTTCTCGAGGACCATGACCTGCTTGCCGGACTTGTCGGCGGTATCCAGCTGAATATTGGCCTTGCCGGTGCGCTCACGACGCTCGCTACGCTCAACGCGCAATGCTTTCAATGCGCGAACACGGCCTTCGTTACGGGTGCGACGCGCCTTGATGCCCTGGCGGATCCAGACTTCTTCCTGGGCCAGTTTCTTGTCGAACAGCGCGTTGGCGGTTTCTTCAGCAGCCAGAGTCGCCTCTTTGTGCACGAGGAAACTGGCGTAGTCGCCGTTCCAGTCGATCAGGCCGCCACGATCCAGTTCGAGGATGCGGGTCGCAAGGTTCTGCAGGAATGAACGGTCGTGCGTGATGAACAACACGGCGCCCTGGAAATCCTTCAGCGCTTCTTCGAGCCAGGCAATTGCACCGATGTCCAGGTGGTTGGTCGGTTCGTCGAGCAGCAGCAGATCCGGTTCGGAAACCAGGGCCTGAGCCAGCAGGACGCGGCGACGCCAGCCGCCGGACAATTCGGCGAGGGTCTTGTCGGCCGGCAGTTGCAAGCGGCTCAAGGTGCTGTCGACCAGTTGCTGCAAACGCCAGCCGTCGCGGGCTTCGAGGTCGTGCTGGACATGCATCAGCTTGTCCAGATCGGCGTCGGTGACGATGTTCTGGCTCAGGTGGTGATACTGCGCGAGCAGCTCGCCGACACCGTCCAGGCCTTCGGCAACCACGTCGAACACGGTCCGCTCGTCGGCTACCGGCAATTCTTGCGGCAATTCGCCAATTTTTAGGCCAGGTGCGCGCCAAACAGAGCCCTCATCAGGCTTCTGGTCGCCCTTGACGAGCTTCATCATGCTGGACTTGCCAGTGCCATTGCGGCCGATGATGCACACCCGCTCACCACGGGCGATCTGCCAGGACACCTTGTCCAACAACGGCATAGCGCCGAAAGCAAGGGACACATCGCTGAATTTGAGCAGGGTCATGAGCTTCTCCAAAAACCGGGCGCGCATTCTACCTGACTTGAGGCTTCAGAAGGCCGGCAATTTCGCTACGACAGCACTCTGACTAATAATTGTTGCGAACTTGTGCCGGCAGCCCGGCAAAGCTTTCGCCGGTTGGTGGCAAAAGGCTAAGCTACATATATTAGGTGCGGGCGTTGCCGGCACATGTCACGATTTCTCTGTCCGGATGCCTCATGCGCAGTCGCCTTTTCAGTCTTTTTTCATGCTTGCTTCTTACTGCCGCTGCCGCTCAATCCGCTCAGGCGGTGGACTTGTCTACCCAACGCCAATATTACGATGAAGCCAAGCGTGCCTTGGCCAAGGGCGATTCCGGCCCTTATTTCCGTTATAGCCAGGCGCTTGCCGATTATCCGCTGGAACCCTACCTGGCCTATGACGAGCTGACCGCGCGACTGAAAACCGCGAGCAACGCCGAAATCGAGAAATTCCTCGCCGAGCACGGTGACCTGCCGCAAGCCAACTGGATGAAGTTGCGCTGGCTACGCTGGCTGACCGAACGCGGCGATTGGGCAACCTTCGTTAAATATTATGACCCCAAACTCAATTTCACCGAACTGGACTGCCTGAACGCGCAGTATCAGATCAGCAATAACCGCAAGGCCGAAGGCTACGCCAACGCCGATAAACTCTGGCTGACCGGCAAAACCCAACCCGACGCTTGCGATGGTGTGTTCGGCATGTGGGCCGCCGATGGCCAACTGACTGAACAGAAACGCTGGGAACGCACCAAGCTCGCCGCCCAGGCGCGCAACTATCCGCTGGCCAACAGCCTGATCAATGGCCTGACGACACTCGCCCCGCGCGGTCGCCTGCTGGTGGATGTGGCGCAAAAACCCGAGTTGCTCGATCAGCCGTCGCGCTTCACCCCGGCCGATGAACCGATGTCCGACATCGTCAGCCTCGGCCTGCGCCGCCTGGCTCGTCAGGATCCGGACAAGGCCATGGCCCTGCTCGACGGCTACGCCAGCAGCATGCACTTCTCCCGTGACGAAAAAGTCGCGATTGCCCGGGAAATCGGGCTGACCCTCGCTCGTCGTTTCGACAGCCGCGCGCTGGACGTGATGACCAAATACGACCCGGAGCTGCGGGACAACACCGTTTCCGAATGGCGCTTGCGCCTGCTATTGCGTCTGGCCCGCTGGGACGACGCCTATCAGCTGACCCGCCGCCTGCCTCAGGAGCTGGCCACCACCAACCGCTGGCGTTACTGGCAGGCTCGTAGCCTGGAGCTGGCGCAGCCGCAGAATCCGGAAGCACAGACGCTTTACAAGGGCCTGGCTCGCGAGCGCGACTTCTACGGTTTCCTGGCGGCCGATCGCTCGCAATCCCCCTATTCGCTGAACAACAAACCGCTGCTGCTCAGTCAGGCGCTGATCAACAAGGTGCGTAACACCCCCGGCATACGACGCGCCCTGGAATTCCATGCACGCGGGCAGATCGTCGACGGTCGTCGCGAGTGGTACCACGTCAGCCGGCACTTCAGCCGTGACGAAATGGTCGCCCAGGCGAAACTGGCTTACGACCTGAAATGGTATTTCCCGGCGATCCGCACCATCAGTCAGGCGAAGTACTGGGACGACCTGGATATTCGCTTCCCGATGGCCCACCGCGAAACCCTGGTCCGTGAAGCCAAGGTCCGTGGCCTGCACTCGAGCTGGGTATTCGCCATCACCCGGCAAGAAAGCGCCTTCATGGCCGATGCACGCTCCGGCGTCGGAGCCAGCGGCCTGATGCAACTAATGCCCGGCACCGCCAAGGAAACTGCGCGCAAGTTCAGCATTCCCCTCGCTTCGCCGCAGCAAGTGTTCGATCCGGACAAGAACATCCAGCTCGGTGCCGCTTACCTGAGCCAGGTCCACAGCCAGTTCAACGGCAACCGCGTCCTCGCCTCCGCCGCCTACAACGCCGGTCCCGGCCGCGTACGTCAATGGCTGCGTGGCGCCGATCACCTGAGCTTCGATGTGTGGGTGGAAAGCATCCCGTTCGACGAAACCCGGCAATACGTGCAAAACGTGCTGTCGTACTCGGTGATTTACGGCCAGAAGCTCAACTCACCACAACCGCTGGTGGATTGGCATGAACGGTATTTCGACGATCAATGAGCCTGCTTTAAAACGCTGACAAAAATGCCCGCATCGATTGATGCGGGCATTTTTTATGGTGCTCTACTGGGTCGGTTACTTAGTCGGTTACTTGATCGGTTGGGGCATGGCGCCCATCACTAAACTGCAACGCCGCCAGCCGTGCATACAGCGCATTACTCGCAATCAACTCCTGATGCGTCCCCACCGCCACCAGTTTCCCTTGGTCCATCACTGCGATCCTGTCGGCGTTTTTCACTGTGGCCAATCGGTGGGCGATGACCAGTGTGGTGCGATTTTTCATCAGGCTGGGCAGGGCTTGCTGGATCAGGTGCTCGCTCTGGGCGTCGAGGGCACTGGTGGCTTCGTCCAGCAGCAGGATCGGCGCGTCCACCAGCAGCGCCCGGGCGATAGCCAGGCGCTGGCGTTGCCCGCCGGACAAACCGAGGCCAGCGTCGCCGAGATGAGTCTGGTAGCCGTTGGGCATTTGCTCGATGAAGTCGTGGGCATAGGCGATTTTCGCGGCTTCCTGGACCTGGGCCAAAGTCGCCGTCGGGCGGCCGTAGCGAATGTTCTCTTCGATGCTGCCGAAGAACAGCGCCGGGGACTGCGAGACGAGGGCGAAGCAGCGACGCAGATCCAGAGGGTCGAGTTGGGTCAGCGGCACGCCGTCCAACAGGATGTGTCCTTCGATGGGGTCGTAAAAGCGCAATAGCAGGTCATACACCGTCGACTTGCCGGCACCGGACGGCCCGACCAATGCGAGCGTTTCGCCGGCGTTGATCGTCAGACTCAGACCATCGACGGCATAGCTTTGCGGACGCGACGGGTAGGAAAAGCGCACATCTTGCAGCACCAGATCGCCCTTCACCCGTTCAGGCAACGTCACCAGGCCCTGGGTCGGTGGCTGGATGATGTTTTCCGAACGCAATAACTCGGCAATCCGCTCCGCCGCCCCTGCTGCACGCTGCAGTTCGCCGATCACCTCACTCAACGTGCCGAAGGCACCGCCGACGATCAGGCTGTAAAAAACGAATGCTGCCAGCTCACCCGCAGAAATCCGCCCGGCGATGACATCCATGCCACCGACCCAGAGCATTACCCCGACCGCGCCCAACACCAACAAGATCACCAGGGTAATCAGCCAGGCCCGCTGGAAAATGCGCTTGCGGGCGGTATTGAAAGCCTCTTCCACGGTTGTGGCAAAACGCTGCTCGTCCTGAACCTGATGGTTGTAGGCCTGCACGGTTTTGATCTGACTCAGGGTTTCGGAGACATAGCTGCCGATATCGGCAATCCGGTCCTGGCTCAGACGTGACAGAGTGCGCACCCGGCGACCAAAAATCAGGATCGGCGCGACCACCAGCGGCAACGCGACTACCACGATGCTGGTGAGTTTGGGGTTGGTGATGAACAGCAAGACAATCCCGCCGATCACCATCAGCCCATTACGCAGGAACAGCGACAGCGAAGAGCCGATTACCGATTGCAGCAGCGTGGTGTCTGCGGTCAGCCGCGACTGGATCTCGGAGCTGCGGTTGTCTTCATAGAACCCCGGATGCAGGTAGACCAGATGGTTGAACACCCGACGGCGGATGTCGGCGACAACGCGCTCGCCGATCCACGACACCAGGTAAAACCGTGCAAAAGTGCCAATCGCCAGACCGACCACCAGCAGCATGAACACGCCGATGGATCGGTTGAGCAAATGCGGCGACCGGGTCATGAAACCCTGATCCACCAACAGACGAATCCCCTGCCCCATGGACAAGGTGATGCCGGCAGTGACGATCAACGCCAGCAAGGCACCCAAAGCCGGCCAGCGATAAGGTGCGAGGAAACGACTGGCCAGACGAATGGCGCGGCGGTGACGGGAAGAGAGCATGAAGATCATCCGATGGCGCAACCAATGGTTTTAACTCGACCAAGCCTACACCGGTCATGGGATTGAACGCTGTAAATCATAATGAGTCAGGTTAATTATGACCGCCAAGACTAGTGGCTAGAGATTATTGGTCTAAAGTCCGGGTGGAAACGTCAGGGTATTTCTGATGGACTGAGGATGCCGACCTGAAGATCGCAGGGAGTTGTCACAGCCCGGTCACCTGGCGGTTCTACAGTAAGCACACAACCTGATGAGGAGACAGGCCATGTCCTTGCAAAACAGCAGCGATGACAAGATTCCAGTGATCCGCACGCAGCCAGACCAGTCTCTGGGTTGCTCGATTATTGATAAGGATGGGCACGAAGTACCGATCACTGAAAACATGATCCAGGACGCTTGCCGCGAACTGGAAAAGCGATTGGTCAAGCCTGCCGAACAAGAGTGATATAGCCACCGTCTTCTTGGCCCGGCTCTTTTAGCCGGGTTTTTTATGGGCGCCTTTTGAGGGTGCTGCGCACCCTATCGCGGGCAAGCCCGCTCCCACAGGATTACCGCGATTTCAAAATTGACGCATGACCTGTGGGAGCGTGGCTTGCCCGCGATAAGGCCAACGCGGCACTCAGACAGCCGAAGCACCCAACGCCGCCACAATCTGCTGCAATGCCGGCGAATCCCCCTCGATCCGCACCTTCAACCCATCGATCTCACGCCGCAGCGGGTAATGCTTGCGTAGCGCATCGAACGCCGCGCGCTGCTCGCTCACGTTGCCTACAAGGCTGCGACGGAAATCCGCGTCGTCACGGCGCGGGTCGTACACGCCACGGCACAACATCGCCAGTGCCCAGGCCGGATCGCTGTCAGCGTTCAGCGTCACTGCCGACAGCCAAGGGGCTGGCAGCAAGTCGCTCAGGTGGACCTGTTCCGGTTGCCCGAGGAATTCGCAAAACGCCTGATAGATCTGCGCCGTCCCGCGCTGTTTGCCGTCGAGGCTGTAACCGGCAATGTGCGGCGTCGCCAACACACACAACTCAGCCAGTGCCACATCGACCTCAGGCTCAGCCTCCCAGACATCCAGCACCGCTTGCAGATCTTCACGCTGCAACAGCACCTGGCGCAGGGCGGCGTTGTCGATGACCGGGCCACGACTGGCGTTGATCAGCCAGGTGCCAGGCTTGAGCTGGTTCAAGCGGGTTTTATCGAACAGATGCCAGGTCGCCTGAAGGCCTTGCTTGTCCAGCGGGGTGTGCAGACTGATGACGTCGCATTGTTCGATGATCTGCTCAAGGCTGACGTAATCGCCCCCTTCAGCGGCTTGCCGGGGGGGATCGCAGACCAGCACGTTCCAGCCCAGACCTTGCAGAACCTTGATCAGCCGCCCGCCCACTTCGCCGGCACCGACCACACCGTAGGTGCGCCGAGTCAGGTCGGCACCTTCGATTTCGGCCAGGGTCAACAGGCTGCCCAGCACGTAATCGACCACACCCCGGGCATTGCAACCTGGCGCGCTGGACCAGGTGATATCGGCCTGCTGAAAGTAATCCAGATCCAGATGATCGGTGCCGATGGTGCAGGTGCCGACAAAGCGCACCTTGCTGCCTTCGAGCAATTCGCGGTTGACGTTGGTCACCGAGCGCACCAACAGCACATCGGCCTGCTCGACAGTGGCGCGGTCGATGGCACGTCCAGGCACCCGGCGGATTTCACCGAAACCTGCGAAGAAGGCATCGAGCAGCGGGATATTTTCGTCGGCAACAATCAGCATGGCAGGCTCCTTTGGCGGATCGGCAGTGTAGGCGGAGATGGCCGTGATGGGCCAGCAGGCATTGTTCACCTTAAATGTGAAGGGACCACTCATCCTGTGGGAGCGGGCTTGCTCGCGAAAGCGGTGCGTCAGGCAACATTGATGTCAACTGACACTCCCCCTTCGCGAGCAAGCCCGCTCCCACAGGGAATATCGCAACGTCCGAAAACCATTTACAAATCCGCAACACAGGACTTTTCCTGACCACTGCGTCAAGGCGTAGAATGCGCCGCCTGCGCATCAAAACCCTTTTGGACGTTTCGCCTTGAATTCCGTGACTGACCGCCCCTCCGCTATTTCCCTCAATCGCCCGGCCCGGGTTCGCCTGGAGCTTAAAAACCTGCTCGGCCTGGCGTTGCCGATCATGATCGCGCAACTGGCGACCACCGCCATGGGCTTCGTCGATGCGGTGATGGCCGGTCGGGTCGGGCCTCGAGATCTGGCGGCCGTCGCGCTGGGCAACTCGATCTGGGTGCCGGTGTTTCTGCTGATGACCGGCACACTGCTGGCCACCACGCCGAAAGTCGCCCAGCGCTTCGGCGCTGGCACTCACAGCGAGATTGGCCCGATCGTGCGCCAGGCGTTGTGGCTGGCGCTGGTGGTGGGTTTGATGGCGACCGGCATGCTGTTCAGCGCCGAACCGATCCTGCACATCATGAAGGTCGATCCCGAATTGATCGGCCCATGCATGCAGTATCTGCACGGCATCGCCAGCGGCCTACCTGCCGTCGCGTTCTATCACGTGCTGCGCTGCTTCAGTGACGGCCTGGGTCGCACCCGCCCGGCCATGGTCCTTGGCCTGTGCGGGTTGGCACTGAATATTCCGCTCAATTACATCTTCATCTATGGCCACTTTGGTGTGCCGGCCATGGGTGGCGTCGGCTGCGGCTGGGCCACGGCGATCGTAATGTGGGTGATGGCGCTGGGCATGGCCGGCTGGGAGCGCTGGGCGCCGGCCTATCAGTCGAGTGAGTTGTTCAGCCGTTTCGACTGGCCGCAGTGGTCGGTGATCAAGCGTCTGCTGGGCATCGGCCTGCCGATCGGCATTGCGGTGTTCGCCGAGTCGAGCATCTTCGCCGTGATTGCCCTGCTGATCGGCAGCCTCGGCGCCACCGTGGTCGCCGGGCACCAGATCGCGCTTAACTTCAGCTCGCTGGTGTTCATGATCCCCTACTCCCTCGGCATGGCCGTGACCGTGCGAGTCGGCCAGGCACTCGGCCGTGAGGAACCACGCGAAGCCCGCTTCGCCGCCGGTGTCGGCATGGGCACCGCCCTGGCGTATGCGTGCCTGTCGGCGAGCATGATGCTGTTGCTGCGTGAACCCATCGCTGCGATTTACACCGCCGACCCGACGGTGATTCAGGTGGCGGCAATGCTGATCGTGTATTCGGCGCTGTTCCAGTTTTCCGATGCGATCCAGGTGACGGCGGCGGGCGCACTGCGCGGCTATCAGGACACGCGGGTGACGATGATCCTGACATTGTTCGCGTACTGGGGGATTGGTTTGCCGGTGGGTTACGCCCTGGGCCTGACCGACTGGCTCGGTGCGCCGAGCGGCCCGAGCGGGCTGTGGCAGGGTTTGATCGTCGGTTTGAGTTGCGCGGCGCTGATGCTGTCGATCCGCCTGACGCGCAGTGCACGCAAGCGGATCCGCATCAGTCGTTCGGCGGGTTAGGCGAGTTTCTTACGGATCCAGTAGAGGTAGGTGCCTGCCTCTTCGTGCTGCGCGACCAGTTCGTGGTCGAGAAACACGCAAAACTTGGGGATGTCGCGACGGGTCGACGGGTCGGTGGCGATCACCTTCAGCAGGCCGCCGGGCACCAGGTCACGGATGTGCTGGTGCAGCATCATCACCGGTTCCGGGCAATTGAGGCCGGTGGCGTCGAGGGTGCCGTCTACCGGCGTATCGATCATTTCACTCATGATTTACTCCTGAAACTTGCCGGCATTGTCGCGCATTGCCGGGTGTTCGGTCATCTGTCGCGTACACCGTACCTGTGGGAGCGGGCTTGCCCGCGATAGCGGTTGATGAGCCAGCATAAATGCTGAATGTACCGGCCTCATCGCGGGCAAGCCCGCTCCCACAGAGTCCGTGTACTTTAACGGGATTTCGGTTTCTTCACGTCCAATCGGCGCAAATGGCAGGTCACTTCCTCACGATCGTGATACAGCTGCTTGCAGCCAATCTCGACCCGAATGCCCCGCGCCTTGAACCCGTCGGCAATACGTTCCAGCAAGCGCTTCACTTCGGCATAACGCTGTTTCATCGGCAGCTTGAGGTTGACCACCGCTTCCCGGCAATGCCCCTCGCCAATCCATTCTTCCAGCATCGCCGCGTTGCGCGCCGGTTTCTCGACGATATCGCAGACCATCCAGTCGACCGGTTGCTTGGGCTTGAAGGTGAAACCGTCGGCCATCAAGTGCTGCACCAAACCGGTGTCCATCAGGCTTTCGGCCATCGGGCCGTTGTCGATGGCGGTCACCAGCATGCCGCGGTTGACCAGCTGCCAGGTCCAGCCACCGGGCGCAGCGCCGAGGTCGACACCGGTCATGTCGCTGTGCAGGCGCTCGTCCCACTGGTCCCGGGGGATGAAATGGTGCCAGGCCTCTTCCAGCTTGAGGGTCGAACGGCTCGGCGCTTCACGCGGGAATTTCAGGCGTGGAATGCCCATCGGCCACATCGCCGAATTATTCGATTCCGCCAGGCCCATGAACACTTCGCGACCACTCTTGAAGGTCAGCAACAGCCGTGGCTTGTGGGCGTCTTCCACCAGTTTGCCGGCCGCCATCAGCGCCTTGCGCAGGTGGCCTTCGAATTTCTTGCAGAAGTTCGACAGCTCTTTGCCATCGTTGGTGTCGACCATTTCCAGCCACAGGCTGCCGCACAGCGGGAAGTCCGCCATGTGCGCAAGGATCACGCTGATGCGGTCGGTTTCCGGCAGATCGATGAAGATCCCGCGAGCCCACTGGCGAGGGAAGATCAGGTCAGAGAAACGCTGGCCACGCATTAGGCGCTCGGCGCCGTCTTCTTCGGTGCAGATAAATTCGGCGCAGGCGCTGGCGGTCTTGGCCTTGGCATAGCCGGCCACGTTCAGCCGCGCGGCATGTTCGGAAATCTCGGAACAGACTTCGCTTTCGAAGCCCGGCCGGCAATGCATAAAGAGGGTGTTCATTCTTACTCCTGGGCAGTTGGCGAAGAATTCAGCCACTGCGCGATGCCCAGACTTGCGTTGAAGCAAAGCCTGTCACGAAAACCGGCGCATGATAGCCGAGTTCGGAACCTTGGACTTGTCCATAGAGTCCAGTTATTAGCCAGCTACTGAAAACAGGGCTAGCTTTAATGCTCTGTCCGTCCCCTCAGTCCGTAGCCGTGCGGACTTAAAGGAGTGATCGCAATGCCGTCCCTCGATAGCCTGAACACCCTTAAAACCTTACAAGTCGACGACAAGACCTACCACTATTTCAGCCTGCCCGAAGCCGCCAAAAGCCTGGGCGATCTCGACAAGCTGCCGATGTCGTTGAAAGTGTTGCTGGAAAACCTGCTGCGCTGGGAGGACGAGAAAACCGTTACCGGCGCCGACCTCAAGGCGATTGCCGCTTGGCTCAAGGAGCGTCGCTCCGATCGCGAAATCCAGTACCGGCCCGCGCGGGTATTAATGCAGGACTTTACCGGCGTTCCCGCCGTGGTCGACCTGGCCGCCATGCGCGCCGCCATGGCCAAGGCCGGTGGCGACCCGCAGCGAATCAATCCGCTGTCGCCGGTGGACCTGGTGATCGACCACTCGGTGATGGTCGACAAGTACGCCAGCTCAAGCGCCTTCGAACAGAACGTCGACATCGAAATGCAGCGTAACCACGAGCGTTACGCCTTCCTGCGCTGGGGCCAGAGCGCCTTCGACAATTTCAGCGTGGTGCCACCGGGCACCGGCATCTGCCATCAGGTCAACCTTGAGTACTTGGGCCGCACAGTCTGGACCAAGGATGAGGATGGGCGCACCTATGCTTTCCCCGACACCCTAGTTGGCACCGACTCCCACACCACCATGATCAACGGCCTCGGCGTGCTCGGCTGGGGTGTGGGCGGGATCGAAGCGGAAGCAGCGATGCTTGGCCAACCGGTGTCGATGCTGATCCCGGAAGTGATCGGTTTCAAACTCACCGGCAAGCTCAAGGAAGGCATCACCGCCACCGACCTGGTGCTGACGGTGACCCAGATGCTGCGCAAAAAAGGTGTGGTCGGGAAATTCGTCGAGTTCTACGGCGACGGCCTCGCCGACCTGCCGCTGGCCGACCGCGCGACCATCGCCAACATGGCCCCGGAATATGGCGCCACCTGCGGCTTCTTCCCGGTGGACGAGGTGACACTGGAGTACTTGCGCCTGTCCGGCCGCACACCGGAAACCGTGAAACTGGTGGAGGCCTACAGCAAGATCCAGGGTCTGTGGCGCCTGCCCGGCAAAGAGCCGGTGTTCACCGACAGTCTGGCCTTGGACATGGGCAGCGTCGAGGCCTGCCTCGCCGGGCCGAAACGCCCGCAGGACCGCGTCTCGCTGCCGAATGTCGCGCAAGCGTTCACTGACTTTCTCGGCCTGCAATTCAAACCCTCCAGCAAGGAAGAAGGTCGCCTCGAAAGCGAGGGTGGCGGTGGCGTCGCGGTGGGCAACGCCGATCTGGTCGGCGAAACGGACTACGACCACGAAGGCCGCACATATCGGCTGAAAAACGGCGCGGTGGTGATCGCCGCGATCACCTCTTGCACCAACACCTCCAACCCCAGCGTGATGATGGCCGCGGGTCTGGTGGCGAAGAAAGCCATAGAGAAAGGCCTCAAGCGCAAACCTTGGGTCAAGAGTTCGCTGGCCCCTGGCTCGAAAGTGGTCACCGACTACTACAAGGCAGCGGGCCTGACCCAATACCTTGATGAACTCGGTTTTGCGCTAGTCGGTTATGGCTGCACCACCTGCATCGGCAACTCCGGACCGTTGCCGGAGCCGATCGAAAAAGCCATTCAGAAAGCCGATCTGACGGTTGCCTCGGTGCTCTCGGGCAACCGCAACTTCGAAGGTCGCGTACATCCGCTGGTGAAAACCAACTGGCTGGCCTCCCCGCCACTGGTCGTGGCCTATGCATTGGCCGGCACGGTGCGCATCGACATCAGCAGCGAACCGTTGGGCAACGACAAGGACGGCCACCCGGTTTATCTGCGAGACATTTGGCCGAGTACCAAAGAAATCGCCGACGCGGTGACTCAGGTGAACACTGCGATGTTCCACAAGGAGTACGCCGAAGTGTTTGCCGGCGACGAGCAGTGGCAGGCGATCGAAGTGCCGCAGGCGGCGACTTATGTCTGGAACAACGATTCGACGTATATCCAGCATCCGCCATTCTTCGATGACATCGGCGGCCCTGCGCCGGTGGTCAAGGACGTCGAAGGAGCGAAAGTCCTCGCGCTGCTCGGTGATTCGGTGACCACCGACCACATCTCCCCGGCCGGCAACATCAAGGCTGACAGCCCTGCCGGCCATTACCTGCGCGAGCAAGGGGTGGAGCCGCGGGACTTCAACTCCTACGGCTCGCGTCGCGGCAACCATCAAGTGATGATGCGTGGCACCTTCGCCAACATCCGGATTCGCAACGAGATGCTCGGCGGTGAAGAAGGCGGCAACACGATTTATATGCCGACCGGGGAGAAGCTGCCGATCTACGACGCGGCCATGCGTTATCAAGCGTCAGGTACGCCACTGGTGGTGATCGCCGGGCAAGAATACGGCACCGGTTCGAGCCGCGACTGGGCGGCCAAGGGCACCAATTTGCTGGGCGTGAAAGCAGTCATCGCCGAGAGCTTCGAGCGGATCCACCGTTCCAATCTGGTGGGCATGGGCGTATTGCCGTTGCAGTTCAAACTGGATCAGAACCGCAAGAGCCTGAACCTCACTGGCAGGGAAACTCTGGATATCCTTGGCCTCACTGGCGTCGAATTGACTCCGCGGATGAACCTGACGCTGGTTGTCACCCGTGAAGACGGCAGCAAGGAAAAGATAGAGGTGTTGTGCCGGATCGATACCCTCAATGAAGTGGAGTACTTCAAGGCCGGAGGGATTTTGCATTACGTGTTGCGGCAATTGATTGCCTCGTAACAGCCTCTGACAACGACACCGCCTTCGGGCGGTGTTTTTGTTTACGCGGTGTGCGTCTCTATAATCGCGCGCCCATTAGTTTTGTGTCGATCACAGGACAAATGTGGCCTGTGGTGAGGGGACCTGTGGCGAGGGGGCTTGCCCCCGTTTGAGGGCGTAGCACTCACAAGATCTTTGGTAATCAGAGATTTGGGGACTGCTTCGCAGCCCAACGGGGGCAAGCCCCCTCGCCACAGGGCTCCCACAGGGACTTAGGCAATCCGCAGAATCTCTGAAACAAGGACTTAACATGATCGCTCTGCCATGGACTTATCTGGCACTTCTCTCCATTGGCTACGGCCTGGCGTTGATCTATGGCCATCTCGGTTGGCTCGCTGGTATCTCCTTCGCGTTGCTGCTGTTCGCCGGTTTCGCGGTTCGCCAACAACACGTTCCCATTGGCCGCTATCTCGGCCACGGCTTGTTCATCGTCCTGGCGGTGGCGCTGGCAATGCACTGGCTTCCCGGTTTCTTCAATGGTCGCGCCATTGATCCCCAACGTTTCACCGACGATGCGGTGCCGTTTGCGATGTACCTGAATCAGGACAAACCTCTGATCGGCTTCTGGCTGTTGCTGGTTTGTCCATGGATTGTCGGCCGGCGCTCGTTGCGGCTGTCCGTTTATGCCACCGCCCTCGCCCTGACCGTAAGCGCTGTGCTGGCCTTGGGTGGCGCGCTATTGCTGGGCGTGATCAGTTGGGCACCGAAGTGGCCGGATGAGTCCTGGTTGTGGGTACTGAACAATCTGTTGCTGGTGACGCTGGTAGAAGAAGCGTTGTTTCGCGGCTACATCCAGGGCGGCCTGAGCCGGCAGTTCAAACACCTGCCTTATGGCGAAAATCTCGCCTTGTTGCTCGCATCAATGCTGTTCGGCCTCGTTCATCTGGGCGCTGGCTGGCAATGGGTGTTGTTGGCGGGCCTCGCGGGTGTCGGTTATGGCCTGGCCTACCGTTTCGGTGGATTGGGGGCGGCCATCGCCACCCACTTTGGTTTGAATCTGCTGCATTTCGGGCTGTTCACTTATCCGATGCTCGCCGGCTGACGCAATGGTCGTTTTGCGACACGTCACTGATTTATGAAAAAAACATTTCAATAAATGCCTGACGATGCCGATACCCCGTCAAAGCCTTGCGGATTGAAAAAGCCATGCGTAACAACCAGCCCATTACACAACGCGAACGGACCTTCCCGGCTCAGCAACGGTTGATTTCCACCACCGATGCCAAGGGCGTGATCACCTACTGCAACGACGCCTTCGTCGAAATCAGCGGGTTTTCTCGTGAGGAACTGCTCCGTGCGCCGCATAACCTGGTCCGTCACCCCGACGTCCCGGCTGCGGTGTTCGCGCACATGTGGGGCACACTGAAACAAGGCTTGCCATGGATGGGCATTGTCAAGAATCGCTGCAAGGCCGGTGACCACTACTGGGTTAACGCCTATGTCACACCCGTGTTCGACGGCAATCAGGTGATCGGTTACGAGTCGGTGCGGGTCAAACCCACCGCCGAGCAGATCCGCCGCGCCGAAGCGCTCTACCTACGCATCAATCAGGGCAAGTCTGCGATTCCCTCTACAGACAAATGGCTGCCGGTGCTTCAGGACTGGCTGCCGTTCATTCTGGTCAGCCAGTTGAGCTTCATGATCGGCGCCACCCTGACGTCCCAATGGGGCTTCGCCCTCGCCGCCGGCCTTTCGGTGCCGTTGGGCTTGATGGGTTTGAGCTGGCAACAGCGCGGTATCAAGCGTTTGCTGCGTCTGGCCGAACAGACCACGTCCGATCCGCTGATCGCGCAGATGTACACCGACAGCCGTGGTGCCCAGGCACGCCTGGAGATGTCGATCCTCAGTCAGGAAGCACGCCTGAAAACCTGTTTGACCCGTTTGCAGGACACTGCCGAACACCTGACCGAACAAGCGAAACAGTCCGACGCCCTGGCCCACAACAGCTCCACTGGCCTGGAACGTCAACGCGTCGAAACCGAGCAAGTGGCGACCGCTGTGAATCAGATGGCCGCTACCACTCAGGAAGTCGCCAGCCACGTGCAGCGCACCGCTGACGCCACTCAGGAAGCCAATCGCCTGACCGGTCGCGGTCGCGACATCGCCGGGGAAACCCGCGAAGCCATTCAACGTCTGTCGGTGGTGGTCGGTGAAACCGGCCTGACGGTCACGCAACTGGCCAAAGACAGCGACGAAATCGGCGGCGTGGTCGATGTGATCAAAGGCATCGCCGACCAGACCAACCTGCTGGCCTTGAACGCCGCGATTGAAGCGGCTCGCGCCGGTGAGATGGGTCGTGGTTTTGCGGTGGTGGCCGACGAAGTGCGTCAACTGGCGCAACGCACCAGCGAATCCACCGGGCAGATTCACGCCCTGATCGCCAAGTTGCAGCAAACCGCCAGCACCGCGGTACAAACCATGGAAGCCGGACATCGCCAGGCCGAAGAAGGTGTGGCGCGAGTGTTGGAAGCGGACCAGGCGCTGGTGGGCATCAGCGAAGCGGTGGCCAACATCACCGACATGACCACCCAGATCGCTGCAGCCACCGAAGAGCAAAGCGCAGTGGCCGAAGAAATCAGCCGCAACATCAGCAACATCTCACAACTGGCTGACCAGACCTCGGAACAGGCACAGCACTCGGCGCTGTTGAGTGAAGAACTGACCAAGACCGCGAATACCCAGTATTCGTTGGTGGAGCGGTTTAATCGCTGATAGCGCTTGAAGGCAAAAAAAACCGGACGGCGAAAGCGTCCGGTTTTTTATTATCCCCTTGAAAATTTGTTGCCTGTGAGGCCGCCATCGCGGGCAAGCCCGCTCCCACAGTGAACTGTGGTGTGGCGGGATTTTGGGATCGACTCGAAACCCTGTGGGAGCTGGCTTGCCCGCGAAGAGGCCCGAACTGGCACTGCAAATCTCACTGGAGAAACTCGGACACCTTCCCCGCCGCAGCCGCCAAATGCTGCTCATGCGTAAACCCCGAAGCCTTCAACGGCTTCAAATCATGGTCCCCTGCCGCCAGCCAGAACACCTCGATACTCGGCGCCAACGTGTAAGCCTCGACGGCCGCCAGACTGCCCAACGCATCCCGTTCACCCTGCACGATCAACGTCCGGGTCTTCAGCGCCGCCAGATGCTCGACCCGCGGCTTCTCCGGTTTGCCCACCGCATAAAACGGATACCCCAGGCACACCAGCGCATCCGCGCCCAACTCATCGGCCAACAAACTCGCCATCCGCCCGCCCATGGACTTGCCACCGATGGCCAGGCGCCCAGCGACATGGCGTCGCACCACGGCATACACCTCACGCCAGCATTCCTGCAGTTTGGGTGCCGGGTTCGGGGGACGTTTACCGCCATCGATACGCCGTTGCGCCATGTAGGGAAACTCGAAACGCAGCACGTTGACCCCATGCGCAGCAAGGCGCGCAGCCATGTCGCTCATCCAGCCACTGTCCATCGGCGCACCGGCGCCGTGAGCGAGAATCAGCGTTGCCGAAGCCGGCGCTGTGGCGGCATTCCACAACCATCCATGATCCCGCACACACTGCGCCCATTGATCCCCGTCAATACTGGCCTTGTGCTCTTTGCCCATGCTTGCCTCGCTTTTAGTCTGCCTATAACTCCAGGCGAAGGGAGCGTTGCCTTGCGCAAACGCCCTCACTTCGGCTGAACCGTGGATGGGGAACCATGAACACTTCTATCAGTACCGCCTACAACTACAAGGTGGTCCGCCAATTCGCCATTATGACGGTGGTGTGGGGCATCGTCGGCATGGGGCTCGGGGTTTTTCTCGCCGCCCAATTGGTCTGGCCTGAACTCAACTTCAACCTGCCGTGGACCAGCTTCGGCCGTCTGCGCCCGCTGCATACTAACGCGGTGATCTTTGCCTTCGGCGGTTGTGCCTTGTTCGCCAGTTCTTTCTATTCGGTGCAACGTACTTGCCAGACCCGTTTGTTTGCTCCCGCAATTGCGGCGTTCTGCTTCTGGGGCTGGCAGCTTGTGATTCTCTTGGCGGCCATCAGCCTGCCACTGGGTTACACCAGTTCCAAGGAATACGCCGAGCTGGAATGGCCGATCGACATCCTGATCACCATCGTCTGGGTTGCCTATGCCGTCGTGTTCTTCGGCACAATCATGCAGCGCAAGACCAAACACATCTATGTCGGTAACTGGTTCTTCGGTGGATTCATCATCACCGTGGCGATCCTGCACATCGTCAACAACCTTGAGCTGCCGGTGAGCTTCACCAAGTCCTACTCGGTGTACGCCGGTGCGACCGATGCCATGGTGCAGTGGTGGTATGGACACAACGCCGTAGGCTTTTTCCTCACCGCCGGCTTCCTCGGGATGATGTACTACTTCGTGCCGAAACAGGCCGAGCGTCCGGTGTATTCCTATCGCCTGTCCATCGTGCACTTCTGGGCGCTGATCACCCTGTACATCTGGGCCGGCCCGCACCACTTGCACTACACCGCGCTGCCGGACTGGGCACAGTCGTTGGGCATGGTGATGTCACTGATCCTGCTGGCGCCGAGCTGGGGCGGGATGATCAACGGGATGATGACGCTCTCGGGCGCCTGGCATAAGTTGCGCAGCGACCCGATCCTGCGCTTCCTCGTGGTGTCGCTGGCGTTCTACGGCATGTCGACCTTCGAAGGGCCGATGATGGCGATCAAGACGGTCAACGCCCTCTCCCACTACACCGACTGGACCATTGGCCACGTTCATGCCGGCGCGCTCGGCTGGGTGGCGATGATTTCCATCGGTGCGCTGTACCACATGATTCCGAAAATCTTCGGCCGCACGCAGATGCACAGCATCGGCCTGATCAACGCGCACTTCTGGCTCGCGACCATCGGCACCGTGCTGTACATCGCGTCGATGTGGGTCAACGGCATCGCCCAGGGCCTGATGTGGCGCGCCGTCAACGAAGACGGCACGCTGACCTACTCCTTCGTCGAAACCCTGGTGGCCAGCCACCCAGGCTTCGTCGTGCGACTGGTGGGCGGCGCGATCTTCCTCAGTGGCATGTTCCTGATGGCTTACAACACCTGGCGCACCGTTCGGGCCTCGCAGCCCGCCGAAGCCGCCGCTGCCGCGCAGATCGCCTGAGGAGTCCGCCATGAGACACGAAACAATCGAGAAAAACGTCGGCCTGCTGATGTTGCTGATGGTGTTCGCCGTGAGCATCGGCGGCCTGACCCAGATCGTCCCGCTGTTCTTTCAGGACGTGACCAATAAACCGGTGGAAGGCATGAAGCCCTACACCGCGTTGCAACTGGAAGGTCGCGACATTTACATTCGCGAAGGCTGCGTCGGTTGCCACTCGCAAATGATCCGCCCGTTCCGCGCCGAGACCGAGCGCTATGGCCACTACTCGGTGGCAGGGGAAAGTGTCTGGGATCACCCGTTCCTTTGGGGTTCGAAACGGACCGGACCTGACCTGGCCCGCGTCGGCGGTCGCTACTCCGAAGACTGGCACCGCGCGCATTTGTACAACCCGCGCAACGTAGTGCCTGAGTCGAAAATGCCGGCCTACCCGTGGCTGGTCGACAACAAGGTCGATAGCAGCCACACCGAAACCAAGATCCGCGCCATGCGCACCCTCGGCGTGCCCTACACCGACGACGACATCGCCGGCAGCGTCGCCTCGCTCCAGGGCAAAACCGAAATGGACGCGCTGGTCGCCTACCTGCAAGTGCTCGGCACTGCCATCAAGAGCAAGAGGTGAGCCATGTCCATGCCCTTTGAAATAGTAAGCGAAATGAGCAGTGGAATGATCCGCGGCCTGGGCACGGTCGTGGTGTTCGTGGCCTTCGTCGGCCTGACGCTGTGGGTGTTCAACAGCAAGCGCAATCCGGAGTTCGCCGAAGCGCGTCTGCTGCCGTTCGCCGACGAGCCGCAATCGGAAAACAGCACCCAACAAGAATCCGCCACAAGGAGTACCCGGCCATGACCACCTTCTGGAGTACGTGGATCTGCGTACTGACCATCGGCAGCCTGATCGGCCTGACCTGGCTGCTGATCGGTACGCGCCGAGGGGAAACCAAGGGCAGCACCGACCAGACCATGGGCCACAGCTTCGACGGCATCGAGGAGTATGACAACCCGCTGCCGCAGTGGTGGTTCATGCTGTTCGCCGCAACCTTGGTGTTTGCCGTCGGCTATCTGGTGCTTTACCCGGGCCTTGGCAACTGGAAAGGCATATTGCCCGGTTATGAGGACGGCTGGACCGGTGTCCACGAATGGGAAAAGGAGATGAACAAGGCTGACGCGAAGTTCGGGCCGATCTTCGCCAAATTTGCTGCCATGCCCATCGAAGAAGTAGCCAAGGACCCGCTAGCACTGAAAATGGGCGGTCGCCTGTTTGCATCCAATTGCTCGGTGTGCCACGGCTCGGATGCCAAGGGCGCGTTTGGCTTCCCGAACCTGGCCGACAGCAACTGGCGCTGGGGCGGCGATGCCGAAATGATCAAAACGACAATCATGGGCGGTCGCATGGCCGCAATGCCGGCCTGGGGTGAAATCCTCGGCGATGCCGGCGTGAAGAACGTCGCCGCTTACGTACGTCATGAACTGGCCGGCTTGCCCTTGCCGGAAGGCAGCACAGCCGACCTGCGCGCTGGACAGCAATCGTTCAGCACCACCTGCGTAGCCTGTCATGGGGTAAACGGCCAGGGCACTGAAGCCATGGGAGCGCCGAATCTGACGCAACCGGCCGGATTTATCTACGGTACAAGCCTGGCGCAACTGCAACAAACGATTCGTCATGGCCGCCAAGGCCATATGCCGGCGCAGAACGAACTGCTCGGCAACGACAAGGTGCAATTGCTGGCCGCTTACGTGTACAGCCTGTCTCAAGGCCTGAGCACCGAGCGTTTACAGGCTGAAGGCAAAAGCGAATAAATCTCGTCCGCGCAACGCCGCATTCACCCGGATGCGGCAGTTCCCTGCCCCTTTGCGACGCATTGTCGCACCCTCCCTAGGTCTTCCTTTCGGTTCGCCGGATTCAGGTCTAAGCTTCCCAGCGATGCGGACTGGCCAGCGCCGGTTCCAGGTCGATTCAACCCGATGTGTTCGACGAATTTGCTCGATGACAGGCCGCAAAGGCTGGTAGACACCGGCTATCGTCCCCGTTGCCCTCTGTTACCCGATCGTCGTGTTTGAACATACCCCGTTACAACTGACCTGAACCCCTCGCCTCTTTCATCCGTTGCGACATTTTGTCCGAGGGCAATTTTGTCCTTACGCGGCGCATGGAAAGGCCGCAGAATCAGCTTTTGAAAGCATTGACCCACGTCATGGCGCGTTGCAATGACCCCCCGCTTTCTACATACTTGCGGCCGATTTTTACTCCTAATAAAACACCCAAACCGTGGAACCTTAGAATGAGCACAGCAATCAGTCCGACTGCTTATAACTATAAGGTAGTCCGCCAGTTCGCCATCATGACGGTGGTCTGGGGGATCCTTGGCATGGGGCTCGGTGTCTTCATCGCCTCGCAACTGGTCTGGCCGGAGTTGAACTTCGGTCTGGCATGGACGAGCTTTGGACGCCTGCGCCCGCTGCACACCAACCTGGTGATTTTCGCCTTCGGTGGTTGTGCTCTGTTTGCCACTTCCTATTACGTCGTGCAGCGAACCTGCCAAACGCGACTGATTTCCGACAGCCTCGCGGCCTTCACCTTCTGGGGTTGGCAAGCAGTGATCGTCGGTGCGATCGTTACCTTGCCGATGGGTTTCACTACCACCAAGGAATACGCGGAACTGGAATGGCCTCTGGCTATTCTGCTGGCCATTGTCTGGGTCACCTACGGTCTGGTGTTCTTCGGCACCATCGTCAAGCGCAAGACCAAGCACATCTATGTCGGTAACTGGTTCTACGGTGCCTTCATCGTCGTGACCGCGATGCTGCACATCGTCAACCACGCGTCCCTGCCAGTCAGTTTCTTCAAGTCCTACTCGGCTTACTCGGGTGCGACTGATGCGATGATCCAGTGGTGGTACGGCCACAACGCGGTAGGTTTCTTCCTGACCACCGGCTTCCTGGGGATGATGTACTACTTCGTTCCGAAGCAGGCCGAGCGTCCGATCTACTCTTATCGTCTGTCGATCGTGCACTTCTGGGCGCTGATCACCTTGTACATCTGGGCCGGTCCGCACCACCTGCACTACACCGCATTGCCGGACTGGGCTCAGTCCCTGGGCATGGCGATGTCGATCATCCTGCTGGCACCAAGCTGGGGCGGCATGATCAACGGGATGATGACCCTGTCGGGCGCCTGGCATAAGCTGCGCACCGACCCGATCCTGCGTTTCCTCGTGGTATCGCTGGCGTTCTACGGCATGTCGACCTTCGAAGGCCCGATGATGGCCATCAAGACCGTCAACTCGCTGTCGCACTACACCGACTGGACCATCGGCCACGTACACGCCGGCGCTCTTGGCTGGGTAGCGATGATTTCGATCGGCGCGATCTACCACATGATCCCGAAACTGTTCGGTCGTGTGCAGATGCACAGCATCGGCCTGATCAATACGCACTTCTGGCTCGCGACCATCGGTACCGTTCTGTACATCGCCTCGATGTGGGTCAACGGCATCACCCAGGGTCTGATGTGGCGTGCAATCAACGACGACGGCACCCTCACCTACTCGTTCGTTGAAGCGCTGCAAGCCAGCCATCCTGGTTTCATCGTTCGCGCCCTGGGCGGTGCGTTCTTCGCCAGCGGCATGCTGTTCATGGCCTACAACGTATGGCGTACCGTACGTGCCTCGAACCCGGCTGAAGCCAAAGCTGCTGAACAGATTGCTGTAGTTGGAGCTCACTGATGAAGCATGAAGCAGTCGAGAAGAATATTGGCCTGCTGGCCTTCTTCATGGTTATCGCCGTCAGCATCGGCGGCCTGACTCAAATCGTTCCGCTGTTTTTCCAGGACGTCACCAACAAGCCGGTCGAGGGCATGAAGCCTCGCACCGCCCTTGAGCTGGAAGGCCGCGACGTGTACATCGCCAACGGTTGTGTCGGCTGCCACTCGCAGATGATCCGCCCGTTCCGTGCTGAAACCGAACGTTACGGCCACTACTCGGTCGCCGGTGAAAGCGTTTGGGACCACCCGTTCCTGTGGGGTTCCAAGCGTACCGGTCCGGACCTGGCTCGTGTCGGCGGTCGTTACTCCGATGACTGGCAGCGTGCGCACTTGTACAACCCGCGCAACGTAGTGCCTGAGTCGAAAATGCCAGCCTACCCGTTCCTCGTGGAAAACAAGCTCGACGGCAAAGACACTGCCAAGAAAATGGAAGTCTTGCGCACGCTCGGCGTCCCTTACACCGACGAAGACATCGCCGGCGCCAAGGATGCTGTGAAGGGCAAAACCGAAATGGACGCGCTGGTGGCCTATCTGCAAGGCCTGGGCACCATCATCAAAAGCAAACGGTGATTTAGATGGATATCGGGATGATTCGTGGCCTGGGCACCGTTGTTGTGATGGTGGCCTTCATCGGTCTGGCGCTATGGGTGTTCAGCCCCAAGCGCAAGTCGGAGTTTGAAGACGCGACCTTGCTGCCTTTCGCGGATGATCCCGAAGCCATCAAGCACGTCGAGCAAGCTTCTAGGAGTAACAAAGAATGACTACGTTCTGGAGTCTGTACGTCACAGTCCTCAGTCTCGGCACCATCTTCGCCCTGACCTGGCTGCTGCTGTCCACCCGCAAGGGCCAGCGCAGCGAATCCACCGATGAAACGGTCGGCCACTCCTTCGACGGGATCGAGGAGTATGACAACCCGCTGCCGAAATGGTGGTTCATGCTGTTCGTGGGCACCATCATCTTCGCCCTCGGCTATCTGGTGCTGTACCCGGGCCTGGGTAACTGGAAAGGCCTGTTGCCGGGTTACAACTACCTCGATAACGAGAAGCAGACCGCGTTCGCCAACGGCCAGACTGGCTGGACCGGCGTTCACGAATGGGAAAAGGAAATGCTCAGGTCGGACGCCAAGTTCGGCCCGATCTTCGCCAAGTTTGCTTCCATGCCGATCGAAGAAGTCGCCAAAGACCCGCAAGCCCTGAAGATGGGTGGCCGCCTGTTCGCCTCCAACTGCTCGGTCTGCCACGGTTCCGACGCCAAAGGCGCCTACGGTTTCCCTAACCTGACCGACGCCGACTGGCGCTGGGGCGGTGAAGCGGAAACCATCAAGACCACCATCATGGGCGGTCGTCATGCCGTGATGCCGGCCTGGGCTGCAGTGATCGGCGAACAAGGCGTTGCTGACGTTGCCGCGTTCGTGCTGACCAACCTGGATGGCCGCAAGCTGCCGGAAGGCACCAAGGCCGATCCGGTTGCCGGCCAGAAACTGTTCGCCGCCAACTGCGTGGCGTGCCATGGCCCGCAAGGTAAAGGCACCCCAGCAATGGGCGCCCCTGACCTGACCCACCCGGCGGCGTTCATCTACGGTTCGAGCTTCGCTCAACTGCAGCAGACCATCCGTTACGGCCGTCAGGGCCAGATGCCTGCGCAAGAACAGCTGCAAGGCAACGACAAGGTTCACCTGCTGGCCGCTTACGTCTACAGCCTCTCTCACGGTGAGAAGGCAGCGGACGCGAATGCCCAGTAAGGCAAACGCCTGAAACAAAAAAGGCCCCGCTAATGAAAATTAGCGGGGCCTTTTTTGTTTCAGCAATGTGCTCATAACTTGAGACAAATGCTTAATAGACTCGAATTTCAGTGCCCTGTAGCGTTCATTCCCACCCCGATGATCAACGTCAGGGCCAACTTTCATGGAAGAACCACATGTCAAAGAATGACGACAACATGCCACTTCATCAGCCCTCTCCCTGCCTGCACGACGACATTGAACCAGCGCTTCAGGACGCTGTAGACGTTAAACCTGAAGACTCAGCGACAGGTGCAGGCGCGAAAAATACCCGAATCAGGTCTTTCGCCGACATAACTGACCTGGATGACGCAGATGGCGTGGATAGAAAACGTGATACCGGCAGTGGACTGGATAGCCTGGGAGGCGGCAGGCTGCCCTGATCCCCGGCACGGCCCATCAAACATTTACTGAAGCTACAAAAACGGCCCCTCATCTGATGGGGCCGTTTGCATTCAAGCCGACAGGGTTGAAGGTCGCGATCTCCGAAGCGGGTGACCCGGCAAGGCTGGGTTGAGCACAATAATTTCAACTTGCTGGATCACGAGCAGGGTAACAACGTTTCTACATCGGCATTTTCAGGAGCCTACGCATGGCCATCACCACCATTTCCAGTCGTGAATTCAACCAGGACACAAGTAGTGCCAAAAAAGCCACGCGTCATGAGCCGGGGTTGTCATCACCGACCGTGGCAAGCCTGCTCACGTACTGCTAAGCATTGAGGAGTACCAAAAACTGACTGGCATAAACGCCAACATGGTCGATTTGTTGGTGATGCCAGAAGCGGCAGACATCGAGTTCGAAACCGAGCGCGCCACTATCATCCATCGCCCCGTGCATCTGTCCTGATGTCAATCCATGGGACGAATGAGTTCGCCGCCCCTGCAAAACCGTCCATAATTCACAAGTCAATTGATTCAAGTCATTACACCATCAATTGATTTCTCCCAACGCGACCAAAGGTCGCACCCTTGCGCTAGAGCTACAGGCGTATCATTGCGCCACTGCAACACCTCTTTTTGACCGCGGTCGGCACGTACTGACCGGGGCATTTTTCCACTGCCGTGGGATGCAATGATGAGCAATCAGATTCCGGTACACGACGTTACTCCGCCTGCCAAGAACGCAAACAACAGCGTCGACCTCTACGCCTCTCGAGAAAAGATCTACACCCGCGCCTTCACCGGCCTGTTCCGCAACCTGCGGATGATCGGCGGTGCCGGGCTGTTTCTGCTGTATTTCGGCACGGTGTGGCTGAACTGGGGCGGTCATCAGGCCGTCTGGTGGAACCTGCCGGAACGTAAATTCTTCATTTTTGGCGCGACCTTCTGGCCTCAGGATTTCATCCTGCTCTCAGGTATTCTGATCGTCAGTGCCTTTGGCCTGTTCTTCATCACCGTGTATGCCGGTCGAGTCTGGTGCGGCTACACCTGCCCGCAAAGCGTCTGGACCTGGATCTTCATGTGGTGCGAAAAAGTCACCGAAGGCGACCGCAACCAGCGCATCAAGCTCGACAAGGCGCCGATGGGCGCCAACAAATTCTTGCGCAAATTCAGCAAGCACACGATGTGGCTGCTGATCGGTTTCGTGACCGGCATGACCTTCGTCGGTTACTTCTCGCCAATTCGCGAACTGGTGCTCGATTTCTTCACCGGCCAGGCCGATGGCTGGTCGTATTTCTGGGTCGGTTTCTTCACCCTCGCCACCTACGGCAACGCCGGCTGGCTGCGTGAGCAGGTATGTATTTACATGTGCCCGTACGCACGCTTCCAGAGCGTGATGTTCGACAAGGACACGCTGATCGTCTCCTACGACCCGCGTCGTGGCGAAAGCCGTGGGCCGCGCAAGAAAGGCATTGATTACAAGGCTCAGGGCCTGGGCGATTGCATCGACTGCACCATGTGCGTCCAGGTCTGCCCCACCGGCATCGACATTCGCGACGGCCTGCAAGTCGAATGCATCGGCTGCGCGGCGTGTATCGACGCCTGCGATAGCATCATGGACAAGATGGATTACCCGCGCGGCCTGATCAGCTACACCACCGAGCACAACCTGTCGGGGCAAAAAACCAATAAACTGCGTCCGCGCCTGATCGGCTATGCCACGGTGCTGCTGGCGATGATCGCGTTGCTGATGACCGCGTTCTTCATGCGTTCGCTGGTCGGTTTCGACGTCAGCAAAGACCGCGTGTTGTACCGTGAGAACGCCGAAGGCCGGATCGAAAACGTCTACAGCCTGAAGATCATGAACAAGGACCAGCGCGACCATACGTACGTGCTGGAAGCCACCGGCCTGCCGGATCTCAAGCTGCAAGGCAAGCGCGAGATCAAAGTCGCCGCCGGGGAGATTTTCAGCCAGCCAGTCGAACTGTCCAGCGCACCGGAACAACTGCCGTCGAGCACCAACGAGGTGAAATTCATCCTCAAGGATGCCGATGACGCCAACGTCCACGTTGAAGCCAAGAGCCGATTCATCGGCCCACAAATTCGTTGAGAGAAGTGATCATGCCCGCAGCAACTGCCGCAAGTCCTTGGTACAAGCATCTTTGGCCGTGGATCATCATCGCCATCCTGGCCTGCTCGGTGACCTTGACCCTGTCGATGGTGACCATCGCGGTGAACAACCCGGACAACCTGGTCAACGACAACTATTACGAAGCCGGCAAGGGCATTAACCGTTCGCTGGACCGCGAACTGCTGGCCCAGACCCTGCAACTGCGTGCCAGCGTGCACCTGGATGACGTAACCGGCGAAGTCGACCTGCGCCTGAGCGGCAACAGCCAGCCGAAAACCCTTGAGCTGAACCTGATTTCGCCAACCCAGCCAGAGAAAGATCGCAAGATCACCCTGGCCCGCAGCGAAACCGAACAGGGCCGCTACATCGGCCAGTTGAGCGACAGGATTGAAGGTCGTCGCTTCGTCGAATTGCTGGGCGTGCAGGATGACAAGATCTGGCGCATGTTCGAAGAAGAACAGGTCAGCCATGCCAAGGATCTGCTGCTCGGTGATGAGCCGCTGCAGGGTGCGGAAGACCTGAAAAAATAAAGTCGCGATTCGCGCATCGCGAGCAGGCTCGCTCCCACAGTAGATCTGCGGTGTACATGAATTTTGTGCACGACATCGATCAAATGTGGGAGCGAGCCTGCTCGCGATGAGGCCCTCCCGGACGATATAGATTCCAGCTCATGAGTACTCCTACCCCCTGCTACCACTGCGCCCTGCCCGTCCCGGCCGGCAGCCGCTTCACCGCCGCCGTCCTCGGGGATACCCGCGAGTTCTGCTGCCCGGGTTGCCAGGCAGTGGCCGAGGCCATCGTGGCCGGTGGGCTGGAAAGCTATTACCAGCATCGCAGTGAAGCCTCGGCCAACCCCGAAGCCTTGCCGGTACAGTTGGTGGACGAGTTGGAACTCTACGACCGCGCCGACGTGCAGCAACCTTTTGTTCGCCACGAAGGCGAACTCGCCGAAACCACCCTGTTGATGGAAGGCATCAGTTGCGCCGCCTGCGGCTGGTTGATCGAGAAACACCTGCGCGCCTTGCCAGCGGTGGCCGAAGCACGCCTGAATCTGTCCAACCATCGCCTGCATGTACGCTGGGCCGACGCGCAATTGCCATTGAGCCAAGTGCTCAGCGAATTGCGCCACATCGGTTACGCCGCCCACCCTTATCAGGCCGACCGCGCCAGCGAACAACTGGCCAGCGAAAACCGCCTGGCCCTGCGTCAACTCGGTGTCGCCGGGCTGCTGTGGTTCCAGGCGATGATGGCGACCATGGCCACCTGGCCGGAATTCAACATCGACCTCAGCCCAGAACTGCACACCATCCTGCGCTGGGTCGCGCTGTTTCTGACCACCCCGATCGTGTTTTACAGCTGCGCGCCGTTCTTCAAGGGCGCGATGCGCGATCTGCGCACCCGTCACCTGACCATGGACGTCTCGGTGTCGCTGGCGATCGGCAGTGCCTATATCGCCGGGATCTGGACCTCAATCACCGGGGTTGGCGAGCTGTATTTCGATGCGGTAGGGATGTTCGCGCTATTCCTGCTGGCCGGGCGTTATCTGGAACGTCGTGCCCGGGAACGCACCGCCGCCGCGACCGCACAGCTGGTCAATCTGTTGCCCGCCTCTTGCCTGCGGCTGAGTGCTGATGGCCAGAGCGAGCGGATTCTGCTCAGTGAGTTGCGCGTGGGCGATCAGGTGCTGGTGCATCCCGGAGCAATTCTGCCGGCCGATGGCAAAATCCTCGACGGTCAATCGAGCATCGACGAATCCCTGCTGACCGGCGAATATCTGCCACAGCCACGAACCCCGGGCGATGCCGTCACCGCCGGCACCTTGAACGTCGAAGGTGCGCTGACCGTGGAAGTCCTGGCGCTGGGACAGGACACCCGACTGTCGGCCATCGTCCGCCTGCTCGATCGCGCCCAAGCCGAAAAGCCGCGACTGGCGGAAATCGCCGACCGCGCCGCCCAATGGTTTTTGCTGTTGTCACTTATCGCGGTGGCCGCCATCGGCCTGCTGTGGTGGGAACTGGATTCTTCGCGAGCCTTCTGGATCGTCCTGGCGATGCTGGTTGCGACGTGCCCGTGCGCCTTGTCGCTGGCCACGCCAACCGCCCTCACCGCCGCCACTGGAACGCTGCACAAGCTCGGTCTTTTGTTGACGCGCGGTCATGTGCTGGAAGGCCTGAACCAGATCGACACGGTGATATTCGACAAGACCGGCACCCTCACCGAAGGTCGCCTGGCCTTGCGTTCGATCCGCCCGCTTGGCCCCCTGACCAGCGATCAATGCCTGAGCCTCGCCGCCGCTTTGGAAAACCGCTCCGAGCACCCGATTGCCCGGGCTTTTGGCCGCGCACCGCTGGCCGCCGAAGAAGTTCACAGCACACCGGGCCTGGGTCTGGAAGGGTTGGTCGGCGCACAACGCCTGCGCATTGGCCAACCGGGTTTTGTCTGCGAACTCAGCGACGCTCAAGTGCCAGTAATGCCCGATGAGGCCGGCCAATGGCTGTTGCTCGGCGACAGTCAAGGGCCGCTGGCGTGGTTCGTACTCGATGACCGTTTGCGCGCCGACGCGCCCGCCCTGCTCGCAGCGTGCAAGGCTCGTGGTTGGCGCACGCTGCTGCTGTCCGGCGACAGCTCGCCGATGGTCGCCAGCGTCGCTGCCGAACTGGGCATCGACGAGGCCCGTGGCGGTTTGCGTCCGGACGATAAACTGCAGGTGCTGCAACAGCTGCACAAGGAAGGTCGCAAGGTGTTGATGCTCGGTGACGGGGTCAACGATGTACCGGTGCTGGCCGCCGCCGACATCAGCGTGGCGATGGGTTCGGCCACCGATCTGGCGAAAACCAGTGCCGACGCGGTGCTGCTGTCGAACCGTCTCGACGCGCTGGTGCAAGCCTTCAGCCTGGCCCGTCGCACCCGTCGGGTCATCATCGAGAACTTGCTGTGGGCGGCGCTGTACAATGGCCTCATGTTGCCGTTCGCCGCCCTCGGCTGGATCACTCCGGTATGGGCTGCGGTCGGCATGTCGATCAGTTCGTTGACCGTGGTGTTGAATGCCCTGCGCCTGACTCGCTTGCCGAGCGCGCCGGCCGTCAGCACCACGCCAGAAACCCGCCCGCTGCCGGCCTGAACCGCGCAGGCATGGAGTCCAGATGCCAGCTCTCTACGTGATGATCCCGGCCGCGCTGCTGATCGTGGCCATCGCTATCTATATCTTCTTCTGGGCAGTCGACAGCGGTCAGTACGACGACCTCGACGGCCCGGCCCACAGCATCCTGTTCGACGATCAGGACCCGAACCACAAGGCAGCGGTCGACGAGGCCAGCGGCCATCCGGCCAAACCGGACGACAAGGCGCCGCCCCATGCTTGAGTTGGCGCCACTGCTGGTGTCTGCGCTGATCCTCGGCCTGCTCGGCGGCGGGCATTGCCTGGGCATGTGTGGCGGCTTGATGGGCGCCCTGACCCTGGCGATCCCCAAGGAGCAACGCAGCCGACGCTTTCGATTGTTGCTGGCCTACAACCTGGGGCGAATTCTCAGCTACGCCGCGGCCGGCCTGCTGATCGGTCTGGCCGGCTGGGCCGTGGCCAATAGCCCGGCGGCGATGTTCATGCGCATCCTCGCCGGACTGCTGCTGATCGTCATGGGGCTGTACCTGGCCGGCTGGTGGAGCGGCCTGACCCGCATCGAAAGCCTCGGCCGTGGCCTGTGGCGGCATATCCAGCCGGTGGCCAACAAACTACTGCCAGTGTCGAACCTGCCCCGCGCCCTGCTGCTGGGCGCACTCTGGGGCTGGCTGCCGTGCGGGTTGGTTTACAGCACATTGCTGTGGTCGGCGAGCCAGGGCAATGCGCTGGACAGTGCGTTGCTGATGCTGGCATTCGGGCTGGGCACCTGGCCGGTGCTGCTCGCCACAGGGCTGGCGGCCGAGCGCGTCACGGGGTTGTTGCGCAAACGCAGCGTACGCATGACAGGTGGCTTGCTGGTGATGATGTTCGGCATCTGGACCTTGCCTGGGCCGCATCAACATTGGCTCATGGGGCATTAGATCGGCGGTGGCCCCATCGCGGGCAAGCCCGCTCCCACAGGACTTGAGGATTACCTCAATTCTGTGATCCAAACAAAGACCCTGTGGGAGCGGGCTTGCCCGCGATGGGGCCGGTACCAGCACCACAAATCCCGACCCTTGATGCAAATCAAGATGCCTTTGCGCACTTCTCCCTAGACTCGCCCACATGCCAGCCTATCTCGGGGGAATGCCCGCATGCTCGACGCCATTCGTTGGGACACAGATCTGATCCGCCGTTATGACCTGGCGGGACCGCGCTACACCTCGTACCCGACCGCCGTGCAATTCGACAGCCAGGTCGGCACCTTCGACCTGTTTCATGCCCTGCGCGACAGCCGTAAAGCCCTGCGGCCGCTGTCGCTGTATGTGCACGTGCCGTTCTGTGCGAACATTTGCTACTACTGCGCCTGCAACAAAGTCATCACCAAGGACCGTGGCCGCGCCCTGCCCTATTTGCAGCGCCTGGAACAGGAAATCCAGTTGATTGCCTGTCATCTCGACCCCTCGCAGAAAGTCGAGCAACTGCATTTCGGCGGCGGCACGCCGACCTTTCTCAGCCATGACGAACTGCGCCAGTTGATGGCTCAGCTGCGCAAGCATTTCAATTTGCTGGACGACGATTCCGGCGACTACGGCATCGAGATCGACCCTCGCGAGGCTGATTGGTCGACCATGGGCCTGCTCCGGGAACTGGGCTTCAACCGGGTCAGTATCGGCCTGCAAGACCTCGACCCGGCGGTACAACGGGCGGTCAATCGCCTGCAAAGCCTGGAAGAAACCCGCGCGGTGATCGACGCTGCCCGGACCCTGCAATTTCGCTCGATCAACATCGACTTGATCTACGGCCTGCCGAAGCAGACGCCCGAAAACTTCGCCCGCACCATCGACGAAGTCATCAGCCTGCAACCGGATCGGCTCTCGGTGTTCAACTACGCCCATCTGCCGGAACGCTTCATGCCGCAACGGCGGATCAACAGCGACGAACTGCCGACCCCGGCGCAAAAACTGGAAATGCTCCAGGGAACCATCGAGCAGCTGACCAAGGCCGGTTATCGATATATCGGCATGGACCACTTTGCGCTGCCCGACGATGAACTGGCGATTGCTCAGGAAGAATCGACCCTGCAACGTAACTTCCAGGGCTATACCACCCACGGTCATTGCGATTTGATCGGTCTGGGGGTATCGGCGATCAGCCAGATCGGCGATTTGTACTGCCAGAACAGCAGTGATCTGAACCAGTACCAGAATGCGTTGGCCAGCGCACAGCTGGCCACCAGCCGTGGCCTGCTGTGCAACGCCGATGACCGCCTGCGACGTGCCGTCATCCAACAACTGATCTGCACTTTCGGCCTGGAATTCGCCCAGATCGAACAAGCCTTCAACATCGACTTTCGGGGTTACTTCGGCGAACTCTGGCCACAGTTGCAGGGAATGGCCGACGACGGACTGATCGAACTTGATAACGAACGGATTACCGTACTGCCCGCCGGACGATTGCTGGTGCGTTCGGTGTGCATGGTGTTCGACGCGTACCTGGAACAGCAAAATCGCCAGCGGTTTTCACGGGTTATCTAGCCATCAGCTCACTGGCCGGTCTGCGAAACGTTTATTTTATGACCCTGCGACAAAATCGCCGCGTGCCTGAATGTCCTCCCGTGGGTTACCCTTACAGCTTATGTGTGTTTTCCCACAAGGATTAAAGAAATGTCCGAGCCAGTAAAGCTGCGCGCTCATAGCCAGGCCCATTGCAAGGATTGCAGCCTGGCCCCCCTCTGCCTGCCACTTTCTCTGAATCTGGAAGACATGGATGCGCTGGACGATATCGTCAAACGTGGTCGCCCGCTGAAAAAAGGCGAGTTCCTGTTTCGCCAGGGCGACACGTTCGATTCCGTTTATGCAGTACGCTCCGGCGCCCTGAAGACTTTCAGCCTGAGCGATGGCGGCGAAGAGCAGCTCACCGGTTTCCATTTGCCGAGTGAACTGGTCGGCCTGTCGGGCATGGACACTGAAAAGCACCCGGTCTCGGCGCAAGCCCTGGAAACCACCTCGGTGTGCGAAATTCCTTTCGATCGCCTCGACGAACTGGCCCTGCAACTGCCACAACTGCGCCGTCAGTTGATGCGGGTGATGAGCCGCGAGATTCGCGACGATCAGCAGATGATGTTGCTGCTGTCGAAGAAAACCGCCGACGAGCGCATCGCCACGTTCCTGGTCAACCTGTCGGCCCGTTTCCGCGCCAGGGGCTTCTCGGCCAACCAGTTCCGGTTGAGCATGTCGCGCAACGAAATCGGCAATTATCTGGGCCTGGCGGTGGAAACCGTGTCCCGGGTGTTCACCCGTTTCCAGCAAAACGAACTGATCGCCGCCGAAGGCAAGGAAATCCACATCCTTGATCCGATCCAGCTCTGCGCCCTGGCCGGCGGCTCGCTCGACGGCTGATCGTGGCGACGGCGGCTGAGCGAAACGGTTCAGCCGCCGTTATACTGCGACGTTTGCAGCCCGCCAGGACACCTCGACGATGGTCTTCGACTCCTTCGACATCAAATCCCTGATCCGCCCCGTGATCGACTTCCCCAAGCCGGGCGTGATCTTTCGCGACATTACCCCATTATTCCAGTCACCCACGGCCCTGCGCCTGGTGATGGACAGCTTTGCCCATCGTTACGTCGAAGCGGACTTCACCCACATTGGCGCCATGGATGCCCGTGGCTTTCTGATCGGTTCGATCCTGGCCTATCAGTTGAACAAACCGCTGGTGCTGTTCCGCAAGCAGGGCAAATTGCCGGCCGACGTGCTGGCCGAGGGTTATCAGACCGAGTACGGCGAAGCCTTTCTCGAAGTCCATGCCGACAGCCTGTGTGAGGGTGATGCGGTGGTGATGTTCGATGACCTGATTGCCACCGGCGGCACGCTGATCGCGGCGGCGAACCTGATTCGGCGCATGGGCGCGCGAGTGCATGAAGCGGCGGCGATCATTGACTTGCCGGAGCTGGGTGGTTCGCAGCGGCTGGATGACATGGGGATTCCTACTTTTTGCCTGACGCAGTTTGCCCTTACCGATAAATAAGCAGCGTCTGTACTGACGTCATCGCGGGCAAGCCCGCTCCCACAGGGATCACCTGAGACCTGTGGGAGCGGGCTTGCCCGCGATGGCGTCAGCCGCAACACCGCAAAACTCAAAGCCCCATCTGCTTACTGATGATCTCGTTCATCACTTCCCGCGTCCCGCCGCCGATCGACAGAATCCGGTTATCCCTATACAGCCGCTCCACCAGACTTTCACGCATGTAACCCAGACCGCCCAGAATCTGCACCGCATCGGTCGTAATGCGATCAGCCGTGTCGGTGGCGAAATTCTTGGCCATGGAAATCTCCTTGATCACGCTCTGCCCCGCGGCCATTTTCGCCGCCTGGCGATAGGTGAATTCCCGTGACACCTCCAGCGCCGTGGCCATTTCCGCAAGACGGTGCTTGAGCACCTGGAACTTGCCGATAGGTTTGCCGAAGGCTTCACGCTGACGGGCCCACTTCAGGCTCTCCTCCAGCGCCAACTGCGCGGTCATGTTGGCCATCAGCGCCAGGGCCAGACGCTCGCTCTGGAAGTTGCCCATGATGCAGGCGAAGCCCATGTTCTCGGCCCCGATCAGATGGCCCGCCGGTACTCGGCAATCATCGAAAAACAGTTCGGCGGTGTCCGACGCCCACCAGCCCATTTTTTTCAACTGACGACCGACGGTGAACCCGGGCGTGCCCTTCTCGATCAGCAACAAACTGATGCCGCCAAACCCCGGCTCGCCGGTGCGCACCGCGACGGTGTAGAAATCCGCACGAACGCCGCTGGTAATGAAGGTTTTGCTGCCGCTGACCCGGTAAAAGTCGCCGTCACGTATGGCGCGGGTTTGCAGGTTGGCGACGTCGGAGCCGCCGCTGGGCTCGGTGACGGCCAGGGCGCTGATCTTCTCGCCTGCGAGCACCTGAGGCACAACGCGATCGCGGACTTCGGACCTGGCCCACTTGAGGATCGGCGGCAAACCAATGTCCAGCGAGCCCAGCCCCGCGACCAGACCACCGGAACCGCAGCGCATCAGCTCTTCACTGGCAGCGATTTTGGCGAACACATCACCTTCGTGACTGCCACCCAAGGCTTCTGGATAACCAATGCCCAAAATCCCCGCCGCGCCGGCCTTCAGGTAGAGCTCACGGGGGAAGCTTTCGGCTTCTTCCCACTGGTCGATGTCCGGAAGAATCTCGCGCTCGACGAAACGTCTGACGCTGTCGCGGACCAATTGGTGGCTGGGATCGAAGTATTCCTGAAAGGCAGGCATCGGCGAGCTCCACTGAAGGTTCAGCGAAGTTAACCGAGCGCTTGCTTGGTTTTCAATAGAAGGAGTCGCGGAAGATCAAAAGATCGCAGCCTTCGGCAGCTCCTACGCGCCTGTGGGCGCCGCCGAAGGCTGCGATCTTTTGATTTTGATGCGGTTACAGCGAGATCGGCTTACGCCCGGCAAACGAATGCGCCAATGTCCCGCCGTCCACCAGTTCCAGCTCGCCACCCAACGGCACACCATGGGCGATGCGCGAGGCGATCAGGCCTTTGTTGCTGAGCAACTGGGCGATGTAATGCGCCGTGGCTTCGCCTTCCACCGTCGGGTTGGTGGCGAGGATGACTTCGGCAAACGTACCCGCCTCTTCGATCCGCGCCATCAATTGTGGAATGCCGATGGCGTCCGGCCCCAACCCGTCGAGGGGCGATAGATGGCCTTTGAGCACGAAGTAGCGACCGCGAAAACCGGTCTGCTCCACGGCGTAAACGTCCATCGGACCTTCCACCACACACAGCAAGGTGTCGTCGCGGCGAGGATCAGCGCATTGCGGGCACAGATCGTCTTCGGTCAGCGTGCGGCACAAGCGGCAGTGGCCCACTCCTTCCATGGCCTGGCTCAGCGCCTGGGCCAGTCGCGAACCGCCGCTGCGATCACGCTCAAGCAGTTGCAACGCCATGCGCTGGGCAGTTTTCTGACCCACACCCGGCAAAATTCGCAGGGCATCGATCAGTTGGCGAATCAAAGGGCTGAAGCTCATGGGGAAAAGTCCGACATAACAACGAGACGCGGTTTATACCCGCGCCTCTGTTTAGCGTCAAATAGCACCGTCAATTACTCAGTCTGCGCGACCCGCACCACCAGTTTGCCGAAGTTGCGTCCCTCCAGCAGACCGATGAATGCCTGGGGCGCGTTCTCCAGACCGTCGACCACGTCTTCACGGAATTTCACCTTGCCGTCCCGCACCCACGGGGCCATGGCGCTGATGAACTCCGGCTGACGATCACCGTAGTCATCGAACACAATGAAGCCCTGAATCCGTACGCGCTTGGTCAGCAGTGTGCGTTGCAACTGAGGCAAGCGATCCGGCCCGCTAGGCGCTTCATTGGCGTTGTAGGACGCAATCAGACCGCAAAGAGGAATCCGCGCCTTGGGGTTGAGCAGCGGCAGCACCGCATCGAACACCTTGCCACCGACGTTTTCAAAGTAGATATCGACGCCTTTGAAGCAGGCCAGCGCCAACTCTTCGGCGAAATCCGGGCGCTTGTGGTCGATGCAGGCATCGAAGCCCAGCTCCTCGACCACGTAGCGGCATTTGTCCGCACCACCGGCCACACCGACCACTCGCAAGCCCTTGATCTTCGCCACTTGGCCGACCACCGAACCCACCGCGCCGGACGCAGCCGCTACCACCAGGGTTTCGCCCTCCTTGGGCTGGCCGATGTCCATCAACCCCATGTAGGCGGTCATACCGGGCATGCCCAGTACACCCAGGGCCATCGAAGGACTCTGCAGCCCGGACGGGATCGGAATGATGTTGCGCCCGTCGCTGATGCTGTGGCTTTGCCACCCCGTGACGCCGACCACCAGATCACCCTCATGGAATTTCGGATGCAGCGAGCGTTCGACACGACTGACAGCCCCACCGGTCATCACCTCGTCGATTTCTATCGGTGCAGCGTAGGACTGCGCGTCGCTCATACGACCGCGCATGTAGGGATCGAGCGACAGATAAAGCGTCTTGAGCAACACCTGACCGTCGGCCAGGTCTGGCAGTGCTACCCGTTCCAGGCGGAAATTCTCTGGTGTCGGCGCGCCCACCGGGCGGGACACCAGAACGATTCGTTGGTTGAGGGTCAATGCTTGTGGCATGTGAGCGTCTCCTTGATCGATGAATTTCAGCGGTATAGGGAGCAGACATTTGTGGCGGTGTCGGGTTCGAAGTTTCGTCAGTTGTACCGAGGTGATTTCATCGCGGGCAAGCCACGCTCCCACAGGATTCAGGTGATCACTGTGGGAGCGGGCTTGCCCGCGAAGGCTGCCTCACCGGCACCATACTTCCAACAGACAGAAACAAAAATGCCAGGCGCGATGCCTGGCATTTTTTTGTAACCCATCCGATGCGCGTTGGCGAATCAGAATGGCAGTTTCATACCCGGTGGCAATTGCATGCCAGCGGTCACGCCGGACATTTTGTCCTGGCTGTTGGCTTCGATCTTGCGCACGGCGTCGTTTACGGCTGCGGCGAATACCGCCTCCAGCATTTCCTTGTCGTCTTCGCTCAGGCCTTCGACCAGGCTTGGGTCGATGGTCACGCGCTTGACGTCGTGACGACCGGTCATCACCACGGTGACCATGTCGCCGCCGGCTTTACCGGTGACTTCGGCGTTGGCCAGTTCTTCCTGCATCTTGGCCATTTTTTCCTGCATCTGCTGCGCCTGCTTCATCAGGCCGGCCATGCCACCTTTCATCATGGGAATCACCTCAAAAGTACTTGGATAAAAACAGCGCCCGGCGAATGCGGCCAAGCGCCTTCAGTTATTAGTCCTGACTGACCAGGGCCTCGACAGGTTCAATAGTATCGTGACGGACCACCGCCCCGAACTGCTGCATCATTTGCTGGATGAACGGATCGCCGTGGATCGATTCCTCGGCCTCGCGTTGACGGTTGGCACGCCGGCGGGATGAGGCCTGAGCCGGGGTTTCCTGCTCGGGCTTGATCAGCTCCATGCTCAGGGTCAGCGTGCGCCCGTGGAACTGGTTCAGTGCATCGTTGAGGCGACGTTGCTGTGTCGCGTTGAACAAGGCGCTGTGAGCCGGGTCCAGGTGCAACAACCAATTGTCGCCATCGACGGCGATCAGCGTGCAGTTGGCGGCGATGCTGGCGGTCATGCCGGACACCGGCAGTTTCGGGAACACCTCCAGCCATTGCAGGGCCAGACCCGTGGCCGGCATCGCGGCCGGTTCTGGCTCGGGTTCCGGCGCAGGTTCGGCGGTGTGCTCGCTGGCCAGTTCGTCGAGATAGCTATAGGCCGAATCCATGTCCGGCTCTATGTAATCCTCGTCCAGCGGCGGCTCGTCGTCCTGATCCATGCCAGGCGTGGCGGCATCGACTTCGGCCATGGACGGTTCCGGAATCGGCGCAGCGGCCCATTCCGGCGCGTCCGGCACCACACTGTCCGGCGTCGGCATGGGCATCGGTGGCAATTCGGGTTGTTCGCCAGCCGTTTCCAGCACCGGCTCGACCGCGGGCTGCTGGACAACTTCCGGCTCTACCGGGTCGTTCCACGGCAGATCGACGACTTCTTCGACCGCTACGGGTTCGGCAACAGGCTCGGGCTCGGGCTCAGGCTCAGGCGCGACCACGGGCACAGCCACGGGCGCGACCGGCTCAGGCGCAGCTACCGGGACAGGGGCCGGCGCCACCACGGGCGCAACAGGAGCCGGTGTAACGGCCGTAGCGACTACCGGCGCAACAACCGGCGCGGCAGCCACTGAATTTGCGGAATCAACTGTGGCCTGGCTGATCCCCACTGTCTTTAGCGGTTGCCTCGGCGCGTCCGCAGTGTCTGCCGGCCGGAACGCGAGCATTCGCAGCAGGACCATTTCGAAACCGCCGCGCGGGTCCGGCGCCAGCGGCAAGTCCCGGCGACCGATCAGGCCCATCTGGTAATAGAACTGCACGTCTTCAGCCGGCAATGCCTGGGCCAGAGCCAATACGCGATCACGGTCACCATGACCGTTGTCGACGCCTTCAGGCAGGGCCTGGGCGATGGCGACACGGTGCAGCACATTGAGAATTTCCGAGAGCACGCCGTTCCAGTCCGGGCCTTGTTCGGCCAGATGGCGCACGGCTTCGAGCAATGCCTTGGCGTCGCCTTCGATCAGCGCATGCAGGACGTCGTAGACCTGGCCGTGATCGAGAGTACCGAGCATGGCCCGCACGTCGGCGGCCATGACCTTGCCTTCACCGAAAGCAATGGCCTGATCGGTCAGGCTCATGGCGTCGCGCATCGAACCGTCGGCGGCGCGGCCCAGCAGCCACAGCGCGTCGTCTTCGAACGGCACGTTCTCGACGCTCAGCACGTGGGTCAGATGCTCGACCACCCGTTCCGGGGTCATGTTCTTCAGGGAGAACTGCAGGCAACGCGACAGAATCGTTGCAGGAAGTTTCTGCGGATCGGTGGTCGCCAGGATGAACTTGACGTAAGGCGGCGGCTCTTCAAGGGTTTTCAACAGCGCATTAAACGAATGGCTGGAGAGCATGTGCACTTCGTCGATCAGGTAGACCTTGAAGCGCCCGCGGCTCGGTGCGTACTGCACGTTGTCGAGCAGTTCGCGGGTGTCTTCGACCTTGGTCCGGCTCGCGGCGTCGATCTCGATCAGGTCGACGAAGCGGCCTTCATCGATTTCGCGGCACACCGAGCACTCGCCACAGGGGGTTGAAGTGATACCTGTTTCACAGTTCAGGCATTTGGCGATGATCCGCGCGATGGTGGTCTTGCCAACCCCGCGGGTACCGGTAAAAAGGTACGCGTGGTGCAGCCGTTGGCTGTCCAAGGCATTGATCAGAGCCTTGAGCACATGGGTCTGGCCGACCATTTCGCCGAACGAGCGCGGACGCCATTTACGTGCAAGAACCTGATAACTCATCGAAAACCGTCGCAACGAAGGAACAGAAGCGGCTAATGCTAGCGGAGCAAGGCCAAAATTGCATCCGGTGCGCTCGTCTATTCTGGCTAAGCTGCACTTTAAGGGGCTTTTAATGGCTCAGGTTTGAGCCGTACCGGAGCGTTTATGCGTTTTGCCTTGGGGGCACTGCTGTTGGTCAGCCTGAACGTCTCAGCCGCCGAGGCGCCGTTGCGCTTTGTCGTGTCCGACAGCTGGGCCATGCCCATGGCGCAGATGGAGCGCGGCGGCCGACCGACCCAGGGCATTCTGCACGACATCATGCTCAGCCTGGCGACACAGGTCGGCATGCCGGCGCAATTTCATGTCTTGCCTCGGGCACGGGTGCAAAACGCCATGGAACACGGCGAAGTCGATGTGCGCTGTTATATCTCAAAATCCTGGTTGCCGAACCTGTCCGGCAACTATATCTGGAGCGTTCCACTGCTGGTTCAGCGCGACTTGCTGATTGGCCGGCGAGGCTCACCCGACACGGTCAACCCGGCAGAGCTGCCGCAGCAGTCGATCGGCACAGTGCTCGGCTATAGCTACCCGACCCTGCAACCGCTGTTCGACGCCGACCGCCTGCACCGCGATGACGCGCGCAATCAGGAACAGGTGCTGGATAAACTCCTGGCCGGACGCTACCGATATGCCGTGAGCAGCCAATGGACCCTGGACTGGTTCAACCAGCGCCTGCTACCCGACCGACAACTGCAAAGCGTAGCGCTGGTACACGAACAAACCGTCGGCTGCTACGTGCGCAACGACCCCAAGGTGCCTGTGCAACGCATTCTGGACACGTTGCTGCAAATGAAAACGTCCGGGGAGATTGATGACATTATCCGGCTCTATACCGGTAACCCTGCTGCCAACCAGTAGCAGCTGCATGATGTCTCAGGCTGTCTGGCCGAGCGCCTGCCATTGCGACGGGGCGACAAACCCTGCCACCCAGCCAGGCACCTCACCGGGAGGCATCGGGCGGGCGATGAAATAGCCTTGAGCGACTTCGCATCCCAGCCGCAACAGCAATTCACCGTGCTCAACGCTTTCCAGCCCCTCGGCAATCACCTGCCGGCCGAACGCACGGGCCAGGCCAATCACCGCCGTGGTCAGAGCCAGGTCGTCGTGATCATTCAGAATGTCACGCACGAACGACTTATCGATTTTGATGGTTTGGGTACGTAAACGCTTGAGGTAACTCAGGGACGAGTAACCCGTGCCAAAGTCACCCAACGAGAACTGCACCCCCAACGCCTGACAGGCCTGCAAACAGGCACTGACATGCTGGATATTCTCGATCGCCACTGACTCGACGATTTCCAGATCGAGCATCTGCGGGGCGACTTGGGCATGTCGAGCGAGGACCTGCCTGAGCCGGTCGACAAAATCGGCGCGCTGAAAATGTCGCGCCGCGATATTGATACTGATCGGCCAGCCCTGCCCCGCTTGCTGCCAACGGTGCAACTGCGACAAAACCTGATCCATCACCCATTCGCCGATATCGATGATCAGGTCGGTGTCCTCCACCAGCGGCAAAAACTCCCGGGGTGGCACCATGCCGTTTTGCGGGTGCTCCCAACGCAACAACGCCTCGAAACCGACGACCACGCCGCGGCGCATGTTCACCTTGGGCTGAAAATGCAGGCGTAACTCACCGGCGACCAGCGCCTGACGCACCCGCTCGACGGTCTGGTGCGTGGCCTTGACCTCCTGATCCCGAGAGACATCGAATAGATGAAAGCGGTTTCGCCCGCTCTGCTTGGCCACATACATCGCCTGGTCGGCATGACGCAGCAGGGTTTCGGCATCTTCGTTATCGTGGGGAAACAGGGTGACGCCGATACTGGCGAACACATTGATGTCCTTGCCATGCAGTGTGTAAGGCGCCGAAATCGCCCCCAACACGCGATTCAGCGCCGCGCGCAACTCCTGCAGATCACGCACATAACGCAGCACCAGCACGAACTCGTCACCGGCCAGTCGGGCCACCACGTCTTCGCCGCGCACAATGTCGCGCAAACGCTTGGCCACTTCCACCAGCAACATATCGCCACTGGCGTGACCGTAACCGTCGTTGACCGCCTTGAACCCGTCGAGGTCAAGCATGCACACCGCCAACGGAATATTTTCATGCCGGGAGAATTCCAGCGCCTGATCCAGTAAATCCGACAGGAACGCGCGATTGGGCAGCCCGGTCAGCACGTCGTGCCCGACCCGCCATTGCAAGGATTGCAGGAGTTGGCGTTTTTCGCTGATGTCGAACCGAATCGACAGGTATCGGTGAATGCGCCCGGTGGAATCATCGAGCACCGGCACCATGGTGCTGTCGACCCAATACAGGCTGCCATCCTTGGCGCGATTACAGATTTCGCCCTTCCAGATATTACCCAGGGCGATGGTGCGCCACATGGCGGCGAAGAAGTCGGCGGAATGCAGGCCGGAGTTCAGCAGGCGATGGTTTTGCCCCAGCAGTTCCTCACGGCTGTAGCCGGACACGGCGCAGAATTGATCGTTGACATAGGTAATCCGGCCGTTCAGATCGGTCTCGGAAAAAATGGCGGCTGCATCCACGGCCCTGCGGTATTTCTCATCCATGAGTCAGGCTCACTGTCGCTAGCGGTGGTACCGCTCGACCAGCACAGGATGCCCGGAAGAGGTGTTTTGAGACGTACTGCGCAGAGACACGTTATCACTCCATGAACAGCATTTGATGGCCCCGGACCGCCGAAGATCCAGGGCAAAGTAGCAACACCGACTCTGGTAATATTTCGCGAGGTTTCAGACCGTCAGCGGCCTCTGTGCATACCCGGCAGGGAACGCAATGCTGGCTTTTTCATATCGCCTAAACTTCAGAAAGCAGATCACCCAATAACCCTTCGAAGCGGCGATTCTACGAAATGCATCACATTTTGCAAAGCAAGGTGATGGATCATGCAGTTGCCTAATGCAAAAATCTATCGTTAAGTTCTTGATTCTAAATGGGAATTGAGCGATGCAAATTTCAAGTTTGGGTCCAGCCATCCGACGCTACCGTAAGGTCGCAGGGCTTACTCAGGCTGAACTCGGCGAAAAAACCGGTTTTGACCCCAAAACCATCAGTCGCTTCGAAACCGGCACCTATACCCCCAGCGTGGAAGCATTGTTTTTGCTTGCCGACGTGCTGGGCGTGAAGCTGAAAGCCTTTTTCGCAGATCTGGAAGACGAAGATGAACAGCGGGCATACCTGTTCAGCGTCATACACAAAGCCACCCCGAAGGATCTGGGAAAGCTGATCGCAGCGGTTGACCAGGCCTTGTCCAAGCCTAGTGCCAGTAAATGAAAAAAAGAGGCCGATCTGTCGAATGCGACAGATCGGCCTCCTTTTTATATCCCGTACTTTAATTCGGAAACGACGAAACACCGCCCTGGATGAGCTCCGTGGCAGGGGACAAAACAGAATTTTTAGATAGAAAACACGAAAGAGCGTTCGTGTTGCGTTATGGAGGCAACCCCACCAGCCACACCCCGGCACACAATGTTCCCGCTGTGGCTGCTTCCTTCCGGATCTGACCAGGTTCACGGGTAATCGTTGCGGGGGGACCGATGGGGTCACCATAACGACGCTCACCTGACGGCGAGCCGCGCCATTGTACCTATCTGAGACGAAGTTACAACCGTTCGGGTGGATTAAAAAATATGAGCTGCGTCAAGGACATGCGCTGACCCTGAAACAATGCGACCTGTAGCAGCTGGCGCAGCCTGCGTTCGGCTGCGAAGCGGTCGTAAACCCGGTGTTCGCGGCTTATGTAAAAACCGGGCTGCCTGACTTCACGACTGCTGCGCAGCCGAACGCAGGCTGCGCCAGCTGCTACAAGGCTGCGATCTTTTGATCCTATTGCGCCAACACCTCATCCGCCCTGCCGCCCTCTTGCTGGATCACCAGATGAATGAAGTGCAGCTTGGCAATCACCGCCGGCGGCAGGACGAACGGATAGAAATCCGGTTGGCCCATGCTGCGTGACAGTTCGTTGAGCATGCCGGCCAGCTCGATCCATGCGTTGACGAACGACAGGAACGCCGGGCCTCCGGGGTGCTGCGGGTCGAATAGCGTGCTCGGCGGAAACGGCTGGTAGTCGAAATCCATTTCCTGCGCACTCATGCCAAAACCCAGGGCGGTGTCCACTGCATCCATCATGTGCAGGTAGTGAGCCCAGGTTTCGGCCCAGTCTTCCCAAGGGTGCATGGTCGCGTAGGCGCTGACGTAATGTTGCTGCCAGTCGAGCGGTGCGCCTTGCTGATAATGCCGCTCAAGGGCGTCGGCGTAGCTTGTTTGCTCGTCACCAAACAGATCGCGGAACGGTTCCAGCCAATGACTGTTGGCGACCAAGCGGTCCCAGTAGTAATGCCCTACCTCGTGACGAAAGTGCCCGAGCAGCGTGCGATAAGGTTCGTGCATCTGCACGCGAACTTGCTCGCGATGGGCGTCGTCGGCTTCCTTGATATCGAGGGTGATCAGACCGTTGGCATGCCCGGTGGTCGGCGGCTTGCCTTCGAGGTCGATACCGATGAAGTCGAAGGCCAGACCGATGTCTTCGTCCATGGATTTCGGAATGACCGACAAGCCCAGGCTGATCAACTGCGCCACCAGACGACGCTTGGCGATTTCCACTTTGCGCCAGCGCTCGTGGTTCTCGGGGATCGACAGGTCAGGGATGGTGCGATTCAGGCTACACGCAATGCATAACGCATCGTGATCATTGGCCGGCAGCAGCCAGTTGCATGCGGCTGGAGAGTCGAGATTGGCGCAGCGGCGGAACACCCCCGCGTCGGGATCGGCGTCGAGCAACCAGGTATCCGCTTGCGGGCCGGGTTGCAGCGAAGACAAGCGACTCTGCTGCGGCTGATAGCCCAGCGCTGCCGAACAGGCCAGGCACTGACTGTTGCGAAAGAACAGCGACTGCCCGCAACGGCAATGCCAGACCTTGCTGTTGCGCAAACGCTCACCCATGAAGGGCGCGGCGATGCGTGAACTGAGCTGTTCGAAGAAGCGGTACATGGCGATCTCTCCCTGGGGCCTGCCAAGACTAGATCATTCTTGTACCGTGATCGTTCCGCGTTCTTTGTGGCGAGGGAGCTTGCTCCCGTTGGGCTGCGTAGCGGCCCCAGAACCGGCAACCGCGATTTGTCAGACATACCGTGCAAGCAGGTCTTGCGACGGCTTCGCCGCCGAACGGGAGCAAGCTCCCTCGCCACAGGTCCCGCGCTAGATCGAGATGTTGTATTCCTTCAGCCGAGCCACAAACGCCTCTTCATCCAGCACCTTCAACCCCAGCTCATTGGCCTTGGCCAGCTTCGATCCCGCGCCCGGGCCGGCGACCACGCAATGGGTCTTGGCCGACACGGAACCGGCCACCTTGGCGCCGAGGCTTTCAAGTTTGTCCTTGGCGACATCGCGACTCATCAGCTCCAGCGAACCGGTCAGCACCCAAGTCTGCCCGGCCAGCGGCAACCCTTCGACGACCTTTTTCTCGCTCTGCCAATGCATGCCGAAATCACGCAGCTGCTTTTCGGCGGCCTCGGCGAGTTGACGATTTTCGGTCCCCGCAAAGAACTCGCGAACCGAAGTCGCCTGCTTCTCCGGCAATGCCTGACGCATGTCCAGCCAATCAGCACTCATCACCGCTTCGAGCGAGCCGAACTTGTCCGCAAGCTTCTGCGCCCCGCCCGGCCCGACCGACGGAATGTGCAACTTGTCGAGGAAACCGCCCAACGTGGTACTGGCGGCAAATTCGGCACCCAGCTCGCCCTGATCCTGAATCTGCAGGCCGTGCTTGAGCAGATCCTTGATCACCTGCTGGTTATGCGTGTCTTCAAAGAAGCTGTGAATCTCGTGAGCCACTTCCAGCCCGACATCCGGCAAGTACGTGAGTACTTGCGGCAACGCCTGCTGAACCCGCTCCAGAGAGCCGAGAGAACGTGCGAGGACCTTGGCCGTCTCTTCGCCGACATCGGGAATGCCTAAGGCGTAGATGAACCGCGCCAGGCTCGGCTGCTTGCTGTCTTGAATAGCGCCGAGCAGGTTCTTGCTCGACAGTTCGGCAAAGCCTTCCAGGTCGACGATCTGCTCGAACGTCAGGGCGTAGAGATCGGCCGGCGAACTCACCAGGCCTTCGTCCACCAGTTGCTCGACGCTCTTCTCGCCCAGACCTTCAATGTCCATGGCGCGGCGCGAAACGAAGTGAATGATCGCTTGCTTGAGTTGCGCACCACAGGCCAGACGCCCGACGCAGCGATACACCGCGCCTTCGCTGATGGTCTCGCGGCCCTTGCTGCGCTTGACCAGTTGCGTGCGCTCGACATGGGAGCCGCAGACCGGGCACTGCTCGGGAATCTGCACCGCCCGGGCATTCTCCGGACGGCGCTCGGTGACCACTTGCACCACTTGCGGAATCACATCGCCGGCGCGACGAATGATCACGGTGTCGCCGATCATCAGGCCCAGTCGCGCAACTTCATCCATGTTGTGCAAAGTCGCATTGGCCACGGTGACACCCGCGACCCTGACCGGCTTCAAGCGTGCCACCGGCGTCACGGCACCGGTACGGCCTACCTGGAATTCCACATCGAGCAGTTCGGTGAGTTCTTCCATCGCCGGGAATTTGTGAGCAATCGCCCAACGCGGTTCGCGAGCACGGAACCCCAGTTCACGCTGGGAAGCAATGCTGTTGACCTTGAACACCACGCCGTCGATTTCATACTGGAGCGCATTGCGACGCTCACCGATGTCGCGGTAGTAATCCAGGCATTCTTCGATGCCGTGCGCCAGTTTCAGCTCATGACTGATCGGCATTCCCCAGGCTTTGAGTTGCTGCAGAATGCCAATGTGCGTGTCGGCAATATCGGCCGAAATCTGGCCGATGCCGTAGCAGCAGAATTCCAGCGGACGGTTGGCGGTGATCTTCGAATCCAGCTGCCGCAAACTGCCCGCTGCCGCGTTACGCGGGTTGGCGAAGGTCTTGCCGCCCACTTCCAGTTGCGTGGCGTTGAGCCGTTCGAAACCGGCCTTGGACATGAACACTTCGCCACGCACTTCCAGGGTCGCCGGCCAGCCGGTGCCATGCAGCTTGAGCGGAATATTGCGCACGGTGCGCACGTTGACGCTGATGTCTTCGCCAGTGGTGCCATCGCCGCGGGTCGCGCCGCGCACCAGCACGCCATCCTGGTACAGCAGACTGACCGCCAGGCCATCGAGCTTGGGTTCGCAGCTGTACTCCACCGCTGCGCCACTGCCAAACAAGTCGCCGACCGGCAGATCCAGCCCTTCCGTCACCCGGCGATCGAATTCGCGCATGTCGGTTTCTTCGAAGGCGTTGCCCAGGCTGAGCATCGGCACTTCATGACGCACTTGGGTAAACGCCGACAGCGCCGCGCTGCCGACACGCTGGGTCGGCGAGTCACTGGTGATCAATTCGGGATGGGCCGCTTCGAGGGCCTTGAGCTCGTGGAACAGGCGATCGTATTCGACGTCCGGAATGCTGGGCTCGTCCAGCACGTGGTAGCGATAGTTGTGCTGATCGAGCTCGGCACGCAGCTCTAGAATGCGGTTTTTGGCGGCGGTCATGGGTGTTCTCTCATAAAGCAAAAGAGCAGCCGAGGCTGCTCTATCTCATCTCATCAAGATCAAGAGATCGCAGCCTCGTTTCACTCGACAGCTCCTACAGAAAATCGCGAACCCTGTAGGAGCTGTCGAGTGAAACGAGGCTGCGATCTTTTGACTTTAACGCTTCTGGGTCAAAGCGCGACGCTCGAACTCGACGATGCGCTGACGGTAGTGCTCAATCGTTTGGGCGGTCAGCACGCTGCGCTGGTCGTCTTTCAGTTCGCCGTTCAGCTCCTGGGACAGTTTGCGTGCCGCAGCCACCATCACGTCGAAGGCTTGCTTCGGATGACGCGGGCCTGGCAGACCGAGGAAGAAGCTCACTGCCGGGGTGCTGAAATGATCGATGTCATCCAGATCGAAGACGCCCGGCTTGACCGCGTTGGCCATGGAGAACAGGACTTCGCCGTTACCGGCCATGCTTTCGTGACGGTGGAAAATGTCCATCTCGCCGAAACGCAGACCGCTTTCCAGAATGTTCTGCAACAGCGCCGGACCCTTGAAGCCGGCCGGGTCGCGGCAGATCACGCTGATCACCAGCACTTCTTCGGCTTGCGGCTGATCTTTCTCGGTCGAGCTGGCGGGCTTGGTGTCATCCGGGAAATCGTCACGGCTGTTGAAGCTCGGGCCGCCGTCCAGGTCCAGGTTGAGGTTCAAGTCGCCTTGCGATGGCTCGCCATGGCCACGCTTGCCGCGCTTGGAACCCGACTCGCGGGGTTCACGGGCAGGCATGCTCACCGACGGCAGATCATGCTCGTCCAGTTGCGGTTCTTTGTGGTTATCCAGCACGCGGGGCGGGCCCAACAGCTCGGCGCTGGTGTCCTCGTCCGGCAAATTGGACAAACTTCGGTCAAGACGGAATTTCAGTTTTCCCTTGCCGCCGCGCATGCGACGCCAGCCATCGAAAAGAATACCGGCAATGACAATAATGCCGATGACGATCAGCCACTCGCGCAGACCGATTTCCATGTAATCCCGTGCCTCTATAAAAAATGCTGAAAAATAAGGGGTTTACATTGTGTAAACCGCTTTAAAACGTGGCGCCAACTCTATGTTCTGACAGGCGTTTTGCCCACGTATACGAAAAATTGACATTAAACTAGCACGACCAAAGGCAACTTTACACCGTCTGTCACAGTGGCTTGCGCGAATTATGTCGATTGGCCAGCAAGTCAAGGCAAGTAAAAAGCCCTACAGCTCAAAAATACCTGCCCTACAAGCAATGATTCAGGCATCCACCATTGCCATCGCCTCCTCCACATCCACTGCCACCAGACGCGAGCAACCGGGTTCGTGCATCGTCACCCCCATCAATTGATCGGCCATTTCCATGGCGATCTTGTTGTGGGTGATGTAGATGAACTGCACCGTCTGCGACATCTCTTTGACCAGCCGTGCGTAGCGTCCAACGTTAGCGTCATCCAATGGCGCGTCAACCTCATCGAGCATGCAGAACGGCGCCGGATTCAACTTGAAGATGGCAAAAACCAGGGCCAATGCGGTCAGGGCTTTTTCGCCACCGGAGAGCAAATGGATGGTGCTGTTCTTCTTTCCTGGCGGCTGCGCCATGATCGTTACCCCTGTATCGAGTAGATCTTCGCCCGTCAGTTCCAAATACGCGCGTCCTCCACCGAAAACTTTTGGGAAAAGGGCCTGTAAACCACCATTGATCTGATCAAAGGTATCTTTGAAGCGGTTTCGGGTTTCCTTGTCGATCTTGCGAATCACGTTCTCGAGCGTATCCAGCGCTTCCACCAAATCGTCGTTCTGCGCATCCAGATAACGTTTGCGCTCGGATTGTTGCTGGTACTCGTCGATGGCCGCGAGGTTGATCGCGCCGAGGCGCTGAATTCGAGCGGCGATGCGCTCGATTTCTTCTTCGGCGTCTTTCTCGTTGGCTCCGGCCAGCAGCGTGGCAAGCACGCCGTTGAGATCGTAGCCGTCCTCGAGCAATTGATCCTGCAAAGTCTTGCGCCGCACCGTCAGCGCTTGCCATTCCATGCGCTGCTGTTCGAGCTGGCTGCGAATCAACTGGGATTGCTGCTCGGCCTGAGTGCGGCGCTTTTCGGCGTCGCGCAGTTCGCGGTCGGCGTCTTCCATGGCGATTTGCGCGGTCTTGAGTTCTTCGTCGACGGTCATGCGCTTGTCGAGCAGCTCTTCGAGTTTCAACCGCAGCTCTTCCAGCGGCGCCTCGCCCTCTTCGAGGTTGAGGCTCAACTGTTCGCGCTTCTCGGTCAGGCGCTCGGACTGCATTTCCAGCCGCTCAAGGGCCTGACGAGTGGAATCATGTTGCGCCTTCAGCGAACCGAGGCGCACCGCCAATTGATGCGCATGATCCTTGTGCTGCCGGGCTTCCTGACGCACCCGGTCGAGGCGTTCGCGCAGGCTGTCGCGCTGGGCCAACAGCAACTCACGCTGCTCGGTGTCCAGCGCCATGCTGTCGAGGGCTTCCTGCAATTGCAGGCGCGCTTCGCCGATGTTTTCGTGTTCCAGGGCGCGCTGTTCGCTCAGCTCGGTGAGTTCTTCATCGAGACGGGTGCGGCGCAGGGTCAACTGCTCGACCTTGGCTTTGCCGGCGGACAACTGGGCTTTCAATTCGCCTTGCTGACGGGCTTCGTCTTGCAGCAAACGGCGTAAATGTTCGCGACCGTTTTCCTGCTGACGCTGTTGCGCCCGCAGGTTTTGCAATTGAGTTTCGAGGGTTTCGACCGTGGCTTCGCGCTCTTCGCGCTCAAGACCCAACCGCTGGATTTCCTGACCACGGGCGAGTACACCGCTTTCCGCTTCGCTGGCCCGGCGCACACGCAAAAAGTGTCGACCGACCCAGTAACCGTCGCGGCTGATCAGGCTTTGCCCGGCGGCCAATTGCCCGCGCAAGGCCAAGGCCTGCTCAAGGCTGTCGACCGGTTTGACCTGCCCCAGCCATGGCGACAAATCAATCTGCGCCTCGACCTTGTCGAGCAAACTGCCAGGCATGCGCACGCCATCGGTGGCCGGGCTGAGCAGGCGCAAATCGCCTTGGGCAAACCCGGCCAGATCGAAATCACCGAAGTCATCCACCAGCACCGCTTGCAGGTCGGCGCCGAGCACGGTTTCCACCGCCAGCTCCCAACCGGCCTCGACCTTCAGGCCTTCGGCCAGACGCGGACGATCCGCCAGATGCTGTTCGCGCAGCCATTCGGCAGTGCCGGTGCCTGGATCGAGCGCGGCTTGCTGCAAGGCTTCCAACGACGCCAGTCGACCGTTGAGCCGCTGTAAATCACCTTGGGCTTGCTGCTGCGCCGAGAGCGCTTGCTGCAGCTCCTGACGCAGTTGCTCGAGGCGCTCGACCTGAGCCTCCTCACTGGCTTGCAAGTCTTCGAGCGTGGCCTCGGACGCGGCCAACTGCTCGCTGAGTTCCATGATCGCCGCGTCTTCCGGATCCGCCGACAGCAACGCACGCTCTTCACCAAGACGTTTCTGGCGATCGGCCAAACGTTCCATGCTGGTTTCCAGCTGCTGGATCCGCGACTGCTGAACTTCAGACTGACGGCGTGGCTCGGCGGCGGTGAGGTTGAAGGTGTCCCACTGCTCCTGCCAGCCGTGCATGGTGGTTTCGGATTCTTCGAGCGCGGCAGCAGCTTCTTCGGCAGCGGCGCTAGTGACTTCCTGTTCCGGCGTGAGCATGTCCAGCTCTTCGCCCAAGGTCAGCAGCAAGGTGCGGTCGTGGCCCAAGTGAGACTCGGTTTCCAGCCGCGCGCGCTCGGCTTCCTTCAGGTCGTCCTGCAACTGACGCAAACGCTGCTGACCGTGCTGGATGCTCTGTTCGACCCGGGCGATATCACCGCCGACCGAATAAAAACGCCCCTGCACCAGATTGAAGCGTTCGGAGAGATCGTGATGACCGTCACGCAGGCGTTCGATGGCCGCGTCGGCATTACGTTGCTCGGCCACCAGGGCTTCGAAGGTGACCTCCTGAGTGCCGATGATCGACTCGCGCTGGCCGACCTGTTCGTTCAATGCCTGCCAGCGCAGGGCCGACAGCTGGGCCTTGAGCTGGCGCTCTTCGCCTTTGTATTCCTGATACTTCTTGGCGGCCTCGGCCTGGCGGTGCAAGCGTTCAAGCTGACGCTCGAGCTCTTCGCGCAGGTCGGTCAGGCGGGCAAGGTTTTCGTGGGTACGGCGGATACGGTTTTCAGTCTCGCGTCGACGTTCCTTGTACTTGGAAATACCGGCGGCTTCTTCGATGAAATTGCGCAGGTCTTCGGGCTTGGACTCGATCAGCTTGGAGATCATCCCCTGCTCGATAATCGAATAGCTGCGCGGGCCGAGGCCGGTACCCAAAAAGATGTCGGTGATATCGCGGCGACGGCATTTGGTGCCGTTGAGGTAGTAGGTGGTCTGGCTGTCGCGGGTCACTTTGCGGCGAATGGAAATCTCCGCATAGGCAGCCCATTCGCCAAGCAGGGTACCGTCGGAGTTATCGAACACCAGCTCAATGCTGGCCTGGCTCACCGGTTTACGGCTGGTCGAGCCGTTGAAGATGACGTCGGTCATCGACTCGCCGCGCAAGTTCTTGGCCGAGCTCTCGCCCATCACCCAACGCACGGCGTCGATGATGTTCGACTTGCCGCAACCATTGGGGCCGACCACTGCCGCCATGTTACTGGGGAAGTTCACCGTGGTCGGGTCGACGAAGGATTTGAACCCCGCCAGTTTGATGCACTTGAGCCGCACGCTTAAGCGACCGTCAGGGCAGAGACCACCAGATCGCAGCTGCGCTGGGCATACGCCGTCAGCACCACGCGGATCTGCGCAAAGTCACGAGCCAGCACGGCAGCGAGCAAGCGTTCGAACAGCTCGAGGAACTCGCTCATCGAGGCCTTGCGCTGATCCAGCGCAAGGAAATACGCGCGGCTCATGGCCGGTTGCAGATTCTCGACGGTTTCCTGCAAGTACGGGTTGTTGGCGAACGGATAGGCGGCGCGCATCACACTGAAGCTGTCGTCGACGAACGTGCGGATGTCCTGGCGTTCGTAGCTGTCGGTCAGGCGCTGCTGGATCTGCACGAACGGCGCCATGTCGGCCTGGACTTGCCAGCCGCTGGCCACGGCGTTGCCGAGCAGAATGTACAACTCGCTCATCAGCGTGCACAGGCTCTGCACCTTGTGCGCCGTGAGTTCGGTCACGTGGGCGCCACGTCGCGGCAAAATCGCGATCAAGTGACGGCGCTCGAGAATCAGCAAGGCCTCACGGACGGAACCGCGGCTGACATTGAGCGCCAGCGTGACCTTCTGTTCCTGAATGCGCTCCCCAGGCTTCATTTCGCCGCGAATGATACGTTCGGCGAGGTGGTGAGCGATTTGCTCGGCGAGGCTGTCCGGCGCCTTGAACGTCATGGTTGTCCTTCAAACTCTTCGATCTGCACAAGCGGCGCAGTGTAGCGCAATTGATGGGTCATGGCGGAGTGCCCACCCAGCGGTTTTTGGCACGATTCAAGCAAAAGGCAAGCTATCCCGTGAGGGTCAATAATGAAGGAACGAGTCGTTGATCGACAAAACACTATTTCCTGACCTTTAAGTCAGAAAATCATTGACCGAAAAGTCAGACCTGATAAATTCGGCTCATGTCGGTTAACAACAATAATGAGTTTGCGAGGCCTTCCGTGATCCAGTTTTTACTAAACCAGGAACTCCGTAGCGAGCACGCCCTGGACCCGAACCTGACCGTGCTCAATTACCTGCGCGAACATGTGGGCAAACCCGGCACCAAAGAAGGCTGCGCCAGTGGCGACTGTGGCGCCTGCACCGTGGTGGTCGGCGAGTTGCAGACGGACGACGATGGTCGCGAACATATTCGCTATCGCAGCCTCAACTCGTGCCTGACGTTCGTCTCCTCCTTGCACGGCAAGCAACTGATCAGCGTCGAAGACCTCAAGTACCAAGGCGAACTGCACAGCGTGCAAAAAGCCATGGTCGAGTGCCACGGCTCGCAATGCGGTTTCTGCACACCCGGCTTCGTGATGTCGCTGTTCGCGCTGCAAAAGAACAGCGATCAACCGGATTCTCACAAGGCTCACGAAGCGCTGGCCGGCAACCTCTGCCGCTGCACCGGCTATCGGCCGATCCTCGCCGCTGCCGAACAATCCTGCTGCGGCAAACAACCCGACCAATTCGATGCTCGCGAAGCGGACACCATCGCTCGTCTGAAAGCCATCGCTCCCACCGACATCGGCGAACTCAATAGTGGCGACAAACGCTGCCTGGTGCCGCTGACCGTGGCCGATCTGGCCGACCTCTATGACGCTTATCCACAGGCCCGCTTGTTGGCCGGTGGCACCGATCTGGCACTGGAAGTCACCCAGTTCCACCGCACCTTGCCGGTGATGATCTACGTCGGCAACGTCGCTGAAATGAAACGCATCGAACGCTTCGACGATCGTCTGGAAATCGGCGCCGCCACCGCCCTCTCCGACTGCTACGACGCCTTGAAGGCCGAGTACCCGGACTTCGGCGAATTGCTGCAACGCTTCGCGTCCTTGCAGATCCGCAACCAGGGCACCCTCGGCGGCAACATCGGCAACGCCTCGCCGATCGGTGACTCGCCACCACTACTGATCGCCCTCGGCGCGCAGATCGTCCTGTGCAAAGGCGAAGCCCGCCGCACCATGGCACTGGAAGATTACTTCATTGATTACCGGGTCACCGCACGTCAGGAAAGCGAGTTCATCGAAAAGATCATCGTGCCGCGCGCCAGCGTTGAACAGCTGTTCCGCGCCTACAAGGTGTCCAAGCGTCTGGACGATGACATTTCCGCCGTTTGTGCCGCGTTCAACCTGCGCATCGACACTGGCGTGATCGCCGACGCCCGCGTTGCTTTCGGCGGCATGGCGGCCATTCCAAAACGCGCCAAAAACTGCGAAGCCGCCCTGCTGGGTGCGCCGTTCAACAACGCCACCCTCGAACGCGCCTGCGCTGCATTGGCCGAAGACTTCACGCCACTCTCGGACTTCCGCGCCAGCAAGGAATACCGTCTGCTCAGCGCGCAGAATTTGCTGCGTAAATACTTCATCGAACTGCAAACACCGCACATCGAGACTCGGGTGACCGCTTATGTCTAATCATCACGCTGTAGAGAAGACCCAAGCCGAACTGGCTGAATTGTTCGCCAAGGACCTGACCACCGGAGTCGGCCGCAGCGTCAAGCACGACAGCGCCGACAAGCATGTGTCCGGTGAAGCGCAGTACATCGACGATCGGCTGGAATTCCCCAATCAGCTGCACGTTTACGCACGGCTGTCGGACCGCGCCCACGCGAAAATCGTCAGCATCGACACCAAGCCCTGCTATGCCTTCGAGGGCGTGCGCATCGCCATCACCCACGACGATGTGCCGGGCCTGAAAGACATCGGCCCACTGTTGCCGGGCGACCCGTTGCTCGCCATCGATGACGTGCAATTCGTCGGTCAACCGGTACTCGCCGTGGCGGCGAAAGACCTGGAAACCGCGCGCAAAGCAGCCATGGCTGCAATCATCGAATACGAAGATCTGGAACCGGTTCTGGACGTGGTCGAAGCCCTGCGCAAACGCCACTTTGTGCTCGACAGCCACACGCATCAGCGCGGCGATTCGGCCACTGCGCTTTCTACTGCAGAGCATCGCATTCAAGGCACACTGCACATCGGCGGCCAGGAACACTTTTATCTGGAAACCCAGATCTCTTCGGTGATGCCGACTGAAGACGGCGGCATGATCGTTTACTGCTCGACCCAGAACCCCACTGAAGTACAGAAACTGGTGGCGGAAGTGCTGGACGTGTCGATGAACAAAATCGTCGTCGACATGCGCCGCATGGGTGGTGGTTTCGGCGGCAAGGAAACTCAAGCGGCAAGCCCGGCATGCCTGTGCGCGGTGATTGCGCACCTGACCGGTCAGCCGACCAAAATGCGCCTGCCGCGTGTCGAAGACATGCTGATGACCGGCAAGCGCCACCCGTTCTACGTCGAGTACGACGTGGGCTTCGACAGCACCGGCCGCCTGCATGGCATTGCGCTGGAACTGGCCGGCAACTGCGGTTGCTCACCGGATTTGTCGGCATCGATTGTCGACCGTGCGATGTTCCATGCCGACAACTCGTACTACCTGGGCGACGCGACCATCAACGGTCACCGCTGCAAAACCAACACCGCGTCGAACACCGCTTACCGTGGCTTCGGCGGCCCGCAAGGCATGGTCGCCATCGAAGAAGTGATGGACGCGATTGCCCGCCATCTGGGCCTCGATCCACTGGCGGTGCGCAAGGCCAACTACTACGGCAAGACCGAGCGCAACATCACCCATTACTACCAGACCGTCGAGCACAACATGCTCGAGGAAATGACTGCTGAACTGGAAGCCAGCAGCCAGTACGCCGAGCGTCGCGAAGCGATTCGTCGCTACAACGCCAACAGCCCGATCCTGAAAAAAGGCCTGGCGCTGACTCCGGTGAAATTCGGTATTTCCTTCACCGCCAGCTTCCTCAATCAGGCCGGTGCACTGATCCACATCTACACCGACGGCAGCATCCACCTGAACCACGGCGGCACCGAAATGGGTCAGGGTCTGAACACCAAGGTTGCGCAAGTCGTGGCTGAAGTGTTCCAGGTGGAAATGGACCGCGTACAGATCACCGCGACCAACACCGACAAGGTCCCGAACACTTCGCCAACCGCCGCTTCGAGCGGCGCCGACCTCAATGGTAAAGCGGCGCAAAACGCGGCGGAAATCATCAAGAAACGCCTGGTGGAATTCGCCGCGCGGCAATACAAGGTCAGCGAAGAAGACGTGGAATTCCACAACGGTCACGTGCGGGTTCGCGATCATATCCTGACCTTCGAATCGCTTATCCAGCAGGCGTATTTCGCCCAGGTGTCGCTGTCGAGTACCGGCTTCTACAAGACGCCGAAAATCTACTACGACCGCAGCCAGGCCCGTGGCCGGCCGTTCTACTACTACGCCTTCGGTGCGGCCTGCGCCGAGGTGATCGTCGACACCCTGACCGGCGAGTACAAGATGCTGCGCACCGACATCCTTCACGATGTCGGCGACTCGTTGAACCCGGCGATCGATATCGGTCAGGTCGAGGGTGGTTTCATCCAGGGCATGGGTTGGCTGACCATGGAAGAACTGGTGTGGAACAACAAAGGCAAACTGATGACCAACGGCCCGGCCAGCTACAAGATCCCGGCGGTGGCAGACATGCCATTGGACCTGCGGGTGAAGCTGGTGGAAAACCGCAAGAACCCGGAAGACACGGTGTTCCATTCCAAGGCCGTGGGTGAGCCGCCGTTCATGCTCGGGATCGCCGCGTGGTGCGCGATCAAGGACGCCGTGGCCAGTTTGGGCGACTACCAGCATCAACCGAAAATCGACGCACCGGCGACCCCGGAGCGGGTGTTGTGGGGCTGCGAGCAGATGCGGCAGTTGAAGGTGGCCAAGGCTGCCGAAGCTGAGCCGGAGTTGGCTTCGCTTTAAGACCGCGTTGCGGCCATCGCAGGCAAGCCAGCTCCCACAGGTACGATGCAATCCTTGTGGGAGCGTGGCTTGCCCGCGATGAGGCCCGAACAGACAACAATGTTGTAGGGGTGAAAACATGTACAACTGGATCGACGCCCTCGCCGACCTGCAAACCCGGGGTGAACCCTGTGTGTTGGTGACTATCATCGAAGAGCTCGGCTCGACGCCGCGTAATGCCGGCTCGAAAATGGTCATCAGCGCCACGCAAACGTTCGACACCATCGGTGGCGGGCATCTGGAATACAAGGCCATGCAGATCGGCCGCGAGATGCTCGCCAGCGGCCGACAGGACACCCATCTGGAGCGCTTCAGCCTCGGCGCCAGCCTGGGCCAGTGCTGCGGTGGCGTGACCGTATTGCTGTTCGAACCGATGGGCCAGGTCCAGGCGCAAATTGCCGTATTCGGCGCCGGCCACGTCGGTCGGGCGCTGGTACCGCTGCTCGCCAGCCTGCCCTGCCGGGTGCGCTGGATCGACTCACGGGAAGCTGAGTTTCCCGAACAGATTCCCCACGGCGTACGCAAAATCGTCACCGAAGAACCGGTGGATGAAGTCGATGACCTGCCCGCCGGCAGCTACTGCATCGTCATGACCCACAACCACCAACTCGACCTCGAACTCACCGCCGCGATCCTCAAGCGCAACGACTTCGCCTACTTCGGCCTGATCGGCTCGAAGACCAAACGGGTGAAGTTCGAACACCGCCTGCGTGATCGAGGTTTCGACAGCAGCGTGCTGCAACGCATGCGTTGCCCGATGGGCATCGGCGAAGTCAAAGGCAAGTTGCCTGTGGAAATCGCCATCTCCATCGCCGGCGAAATCATCGCCACCTATAACGCGAATTTCGGCCAGCACACCGCCAGCGCCGGATCATCGATCGCCAAACTGCTGCCTGCTTCACGCCGCAGCCAAGCTTTGAACTGAAAAGCTTCGAACTAATTGAGAACTCACATGCCTCTGACTCGCAAAGCCTACCGCGCCGCCCTCCTGCACAGCATCGCCGATCCCGCCGAAGTGGGTATCGAAGCCTCGTACGAGTATTTCGAAGACGGCCTGCTGGTGGTCGATAACGGCCAGATCAGCGCCATCGGCCACGCCAGCGAATTGCTGCCCACGCTGCCGGCCGACATCGAGATCACCCATTATCAGGACGCACTAATCACCCCGGGCTTTATCGACACCCACATCCACCTGCCGCAAACCGGCATGGTCGGCGCCTATGGCGAACAGCTTCTGGACTGGCTGAACACCTACACCTTCCCTTGCGAAAGCCAGTTCGCCGACAAGGCCCACGCTGACGAAGTCGCGGATATTTTCATCAAGGAACTGCTGCGCAACGGCACCACCACTGCACTGGTGTTCGGCAGCGTACATCCGCAATCGGTGAACTCGTTCTTCGAGGCCGCCGAACAGCTGGACCTGCGGATGATCGCCGGCAAGGTGATGATGGACCGCAACGCACCGGACTACCTGACCGACACCGCCGAATCGAGCTACGTCGAAAGCAAGGCGCTGATTGAGCGCTGGCACGGCAAGGGTCGCCTGCACTATGCGGTCACCCCACGCTTCGCCCCGACCAGCACCCCGGAACAACTGACCCTCGCCGGCCAGTTACTCAGCGAATATCCGGATCTGTACATGCAGACCCACATCAGCGAAAACCTCAAGGAAGTCGAGTGGGTCAAGGCGCTGTTCCCGGAGCGCAGGGGCTACCTGGATGTCTACGATCACTACCAATTGCTCGGCGAGCGCTCGGTGTTCGCCCACGGCGTGCACCTGTGCGACGACGAATGTGCGCGACTGGCGCAGACGGGTTCAGCGATTGCGTTCTGCCCGACCTCGAACCTGTTTCTCGGTAGCGGCCTGTTCAATCTGCCGATGGCCGAGAAGCACAAACTCAATGTCGGCCTCGGTACCGACGTCGGCGGCGGCACCAGTTTCTCGCTGCTGCAAACCCTGAACGAAGCCTACAAAGTCATGCAACTGCAAGGTGCGCGGCTGAGCCCGTTCAAATCGCTGTACCTGGCCACCCTCGGCGGCGCCCGCGCCCTGCGCCTGGAAGACAAGATCGGTACCTTGCAACCGGGCACCGACGCGGACTTCCTGGTGCTGGACTACAACGCCACGCCGCTGCTCAGCTATCGCCTGAAGCAGGCCAATAACATTGCCGAGACGTTGTTTGTATTGATGACGCTGGGGGATGACCGGACGGTGTTGCAGACGTATGCGGCGGGGAATCTGGTGCATCAGCGCTAGTTTTCTCCAAGCATAAAAAATCCCCCGTAGCCGTACAGCCCGGGGGATTTTTATTGCCTGTCAGACCGCTATCGCGAGCAGGCTCGCTCCCACATTTGAAATGCATTCCCCTGTGGGAGCGAGCCTGCTCGCGATGGGCGCGACTCGGTCTATCAGAGTTTCGCGACCGGCCGCCCAGGCTTCTTGGTCTGCAACAAATGCGAAAACACCGCATGCAAATCATCCGACGCGCTTTCTTCGTCGAGGTTGAGTTTGCTGTCGATGTGGTCCATGTGGTGCATCATCAGGTCCACCGCCAGCGTCGCGTCCCGCGCTTCGATCGCGTCGATCAACTGGGTGTGTTCATCATACGAACAGTGGGAACGGTTGCCGCTCTCGTACTGGGCGATGATCAACGAAGTCTGGGACACCAGGCTGCGCTGGAAGCTGATCAGCGGCGCATTTTTCGCTGCTTCGGCCAGCTTCAAATGGAACTCGCCGGACAGACGGATACCGGCACCACGATCCCCACGGGAAAAGCTGTCGCGCTCGTCGTTGACCATCTGCCGCAGTTCGAGAAGTTGCTCGGCGGTGGCGTGCTGAACCGCCAATTCAGTGATCGCCCGCTCCACCAGACGCCGCGCCATAAATACCTGACGGGCCTCTTCCACACTCGGGCTGGCGACGACAGCGCCGCGATTCGGTCGCAGCAACACCACGCCTTCATGGGCCAGACGCGACAGCGCGCGGCGAATGATGGTGCGGCTGACCCCGAAAATTTCCCCCAGCGCTTCTTCGCTCAACTTGGTGCCGGGCGCCAGACGCTGTTCGAGGATGGCCTCGAAGATATGCGCGTAGACAATATCGTCCTGGGTACCGCTGCGGCCGGCTTTGCCTGCTCGCGGTTGTTTCTTGAGGGGTTGCAACTGTTCGTTCATGGGCACTCGAGTCGGGAGAACTGCGGCGAATTGACCGTGACTGTAATACGGCACAGTGGGTCGCTGGCAAGTATCGCGTAAAAAACACCGCGATTGTACACAATGGACGGTGGCAACACGACTGTACGGCTGTTTGTCGCCCTCGCTGTATTGCAACGACCGGTTACTTTTCAGTTTAGGCTTGAACGCAGAATCCTGTAGGAGCTGCCGAGTGAAACGAGGCTGCGATCTTTTGATCTTGGAAAATCCACATCAAAAGATCGCAGCCTCGTTTCACTCGACAGCTCCTACATTGGAAGACTTCACTTCGGAACATCTTCATACGTAAAAAGGAACACCGCTGTCATGACCGACGCCACGCACACGCAGCTTCGCCCCCTGACTGACACATCACCCTCGGCCATCGTCGCCGGGTTCATCGCCATGATGACCGGCTACACCAGCTCACTGGTGCTGATGTTCCAGGCCGGGCAAGCGGCGGGGCTGACTAGCGGGCAGATTTCGTCGTGGATCTGGGCGATCTCCATAGGCATGGCGGTGTGCTCGATCGGCTTGTCCCTGCGCTATCGCACGCCGATCACCATCGCCTGGTCGACCCCCGGCGCGGCGTTGCTGATCACCAGCCTGGGCGGTGTCAGCTACGGCGAGGCCATCGGCGCCTACATCACTTGCGCAGTGCTGGTGACCATTTGCGGCCTGACCGGCAGTTTCGAACGGTTGATGAAAAAGATTCCGGCCTCATTGGCGGCGGCATTGCTGGCGGGGATTCTGTTCAAGATCGGCAGCGAGATTTTCGTCGCCGCCCAGCACCGCACTGCACTGGTCCTGGGGATGTTCTTCACGTATCTGGTGGTTAAACGCCTGTCACCGCGCTACGCCGTGCTGGCCGCGCTGTTGATCGGCACTGCGTTGTCGGGGTTTATGGGTTTGCTGGATTTCAGTGGCTTCCACCTGGAAGTCGCGATGCCGGTCTGGACCACGCCGCATTTCTCCCTGGCCGCAACCATCAGCATCGGCATCCCGCTGTTCGTGGTGGCGATGACCTCGCAGAACATGCCGGGCATCGCCGTATTGCGCGCCGACGGCTACAACGTGCCGGCCTCACCGCTGATCACCACCACCGGCATCGCCTCGTTGCTGTTGGCGCCGTTCGGCTCCCATGGGATCAACCTGGCCGCCATCAGCGCGGCTATCTGCACCGGGCCGCATGCCCATGAGGATCGCAACAAGCGCTACACGGCCGCCGTCTGGTGCGGGATTTTCTACGGGATTGCCGGAGTGTTCGGCGCGACGCTGGCAGCGTTGTTCGCCGCATTGCCTAAAGAGTTGGTGCTGTCGATTGCCGCGCTGGCGCTGTTCGGCTCGATCATCAATGGGTTGAGCATTGCCATGGCGCAAGTGCAGGAACGGGAAGCAGCGCTGATTACCTTTATGGTGACGGCGTCGGGGCTGACGCTGTTTTCCATCGGTTCGGCGTTTTGGGGGATTGTCGCGGGGGTGTTGACCTTGCTGATCTTGAACTGGCGTAAAAGCTAAAAGATCGCAGCCTCGTTTCACTCGACAGCTCCTACACAGCGCCTACCTTCGTATGCGTTGCCCTGTAGGAGCTGTCGAGTGAAACGAGGCTGCGATCCTTTGATCTTCACAAAAAAAAACGGCGACCCTTGGGGCGCCGTTTTTAGAACATCAAGCTACCGGATTGATCGGCTTTTCCGGGTACCAGACGTCGATCAGCGGGCTGACGGTTGCTTCGGTCAGTTCGCTGCGGCCTTTGAGCCAGGCTTCAACAGCAGCACGCTGCTCTTCGGAAACCGAGCCACGCTTCTGCAGGCACACCAGACCGAAGTCGTCGCCGCCAACATAGCCCAGACCGTTGGCTTCCATGGCTTCTTTCAGGAACGCGTCGAGGAAAGCATCAATGGCTTCATCAGCCAAATCTTCTTTGAAATCCAGGTTCAGTTCGAAACCCAGCTCTTGAAATTCATCGACGCACAGTTTTTTGCGCAGACGCTGGGAACGGTTAGTCGCCATTGGAACAATCCTCATAAGTAATAACGGGCCGCACTTTAGCAGTTTAAGGCGCCGATTGCCCGTCTCAGAACGGCGCTACGCCTACCGTCGGTAAAAAAATAGCGGATTAGACGACCGGGGTACGGCACAAGCTGTTGCACCTTGGGGCATAATGCCGACACTTTCATGACCGCTGAGGGAATTTATCTCCATGCCCTCGTCTTTTTCCCCCTCGGCTGTAGGGTTTTATTTCAGATGATCAAATCTTTGCGTCCATTGCTGCTGGCCAGCCTTCTTCTGCCCCTGGCCCTTCCCGTTTCCGCCGCTTCGATCAACACCGCCCTGTCGCCCAACGTCGAAAAGGCTCTCAAGGCCAGCAAACTGCAGGACAGTGCCCTGTCGCTGGTGATGATCCCGCTCAATGGCCCGGGCACCCCAACCATTCATAACGCTGACGTTTCGGTTAACCCGGCCTCGACCATGAAGCTGGTGACCACGTACGCCGCGCTGGAAATGCTCGGCCCGAACCACCAGTGGAAAACCGAGTTCTACACCGACGGCACCCTCAGCGGTGGCATCCTCAACGGCAACCTCTACCTCAAGGGTGGCGGCGATCCGAAGCTGAACATGGAAAAACTCTGGCTGCTGATGCGCGATTTGCGCGCCAACGGCGTGACCCAGATCACCGGCGACCTGGTGCTGGACCGCGGCTTCTTCGTGCAACCGCAACTGCCTGAATTCAACGACGACGGCAATGACGAGAACAAACCGTTCCTGGTCAAACCCGACGCGCTGCTGGTCAACCTCAAGGCCCTGCGCTTCGTGGCCCGCAACGACTCGGGCAAGGTCCTGGTGTCGGTCGAGCCGCCGATTGCCAGCATCCGCATCGACAATCAGGTCAAGGCGCTCAACTCCAAGCAATGCACCGGTGGCGTACGTTACAACCCGGTGCCCCAGGCTGATGGCAGCGTCACCGTGACCGTCGGTGGCCAGTTGGGCGAAGGTTGCAGCTCCCAGACCTACCTGTCGCTGCTCGATCACGCGACCTACACCGCCGGCGCTGTGCGAGCGATCTGGAAGGAATTGGGCGGCAGCATCCAGGGCCAGGATCGTTTGGCACCGACGCCGAGCAACGCCAAGGTACTGGCCCGGGCCTATTCGCCAGATCTGGCGGAAATCATTCGCGACATCAACAAATACAGTAACAACACCATGGCTCAGCAGTTGTTCCTGAGCCTGGGCCAGAAGTTCCGCACAGACGCCGACGGTGACGACGCCAAGGCGGCTCAGCGCGTGGTGCGTCAGTGGCTGGCGAGAAAAGGCATCACTGCGCCGCACCTGGTGATGGAGAACGGCTCCGGCCTGTCCCGTGCCGAGCGAGTGAGTGCCCGTGAAATGGCCGCGATGCTGCAAGCCGCCTGGCGCAGCCCGTATTCCGCCGAGTTCATCAGCTCGATGCCAATCGCCGGCACCGACGGCACCATGCGCAAACGCCTGAAGACCACCGCGATGCGCGGTGAAGCCCACGTCAAGACCGGTACCCTGAACACTGTGCGCGCCATTTCCGGCTACAGCCGCGACGTCAATGGCAATACCTGGGCGGTGGTGGCGATCCTCAACGACAAGGCACCGTTTGGCGCCTCCTCGGTGCTGGATCAGGTGCTGCTGGATCTGTATCGCCAGCCGAAACTACCGGAAACGGCTTCGGTGTTGTAACCCTCTAAAGTCAAAAGATCGCAGCCTTCGGCAGCTCCTACATGGGAATGTGTACACCCCGTAGGAGCTGCCGAAGGCTGCGATCTTTTCCTCTCACCACAAACATCCTGCCTGACCTAACTCATCTGCCCCTCAACCCGATCCCTTCCCGCCTGTTTCGCCGCATACACCCCTGAGTCCGCCCGCAACAGCAGCGCATCCGCGCCCTCTCCGGCCCGCCAGCTGGCAATCCCGAAACTCGCGGTGACGATCCCGACCTCGTCGATCGGCGCACTGCGCAACCCCTGCCACAACTCAACGGCCAACACATGGGCCTGTTCGCCGTCGATATCCGGACAAAGCACCATGAACTCTTCACCCCCCAGGCGACAGAACACATCAGTGCGCCGCAGGCGACCGCCAATGCGCTCGCACACGGCCTGCAATACCCGATCACCCACGGCATGACCGTGCTGATCATTGATGCGTTTGAAGTGATCGATGTCGAGCATGATTACCGACAACTCGCCACCGCCGCGCTCGACCCGCGCCATTTCGGTGGTCAGGCGCTCCTGGAAGTAGCGACGGTTATGGATCCCGGTCAGGGAGTCGGTCACTGACAGTGCGCGCAACTCCTCTTCCACCCGCTTGAGGTCGGAGATGTCCGAGATGAAACCATGCCATAGCACACCGCCACCGGGCAGTTCTTCAGGAGTCGCTTCACCGCGGACCCAGCGCAGACCACGCTGGGGCAATTGCACGCGGTACTCTTCACGCCAAGGGCTGAGGGTGTCAGCCGACGCCAGGATCGAAGCGCGGACCCGACGTGCGTCCTGAGGATGAATCCGCGCGAACACCGCTTCGGCGTTGAGCAACAGCACGTCCGGCTCGAGTTCGTAGATATCGCGCATGCCGTCGCTGGCGTAGATCACGCTGAAGCGCCCATCGAATTCCATCTTGAACTGGTAGATCCCGCCGGGCACATGGGCGCTGAGTTTCTTCAACAACAGGTCCCGTGCCGCCAGGGCTTCATGGACGCGCTTGCGCTCGGTGATGTCGATACAAATCGCCAGGTGCCCGACCCACAAGCCTTGCTCGTCGAGTACCGGGGTCGCCAGCATGTTCACCGTCAAGTGACTGCCGTCGTGGCGCACCAGTGTCCACTCCCGGGCTTCGTGACCGCCCTCTTCCCCCCCTTCGACCAGCATCGCCTGACACGTCGGGATCGGCTTGCCATAACGCGCGCTCAACTCCGCCGAGCGCGCTTCGAGTTCCCGGGGCAGGTGCAGATTTTCCAGGGTCATGTGACCCACAACCTGCGCACTGAAGTAACCGAGCATCTGCTCTGCCCCAGCGTTGAAGGTGCTGATGATTCCGCGCAGATCGGTGGCGATGATCGCCACCTGAGTCGCGGCTTCCAGCACACCGCGCAACTGGCCATGCGTGCCGCGCAACTCTTGCTCACGGTCGTGAAGTTCCTGGGTCCGCTGCGCCACCATTTTCAGCGCCCGCTGGCGCTGGCTGACCAGCACATAGAGAAACACACTGAGCAGCAGGCTGAGCAAACCGCCGAGCACCACCAGGCTGGCCACCGAGGAATGGTTGGCTTTCAGGAACGCGGCGCTGGGGCGCATATCCACTTGATAATCATGGTCGGCCAGACGCAGCAATCGCGTGGAGGACAAGTCACTGGCCCCCACCGTGTTGGTCGACTCGTACAGCACTTCGTGTTGATCATCGGTAGACAAGTCGAGGATACGCACCGAGAGAGAGTCATGATTCTCTTCCGGCAGCCCGTCCGCCAACAGCTGGCGCATGCTGATCACCGCCATGACATACCCGGCGGGCGCGGCGCTCGGGAGGTTCTGATAGATAACTGGCGCTACCAGCAATACGCCCCGCGAATAGGCAGGCTCGATGCCTACCAGATGCAACGGTTGCGACACGGCCATGCGGCCATTGCGATTGGCCCGTTCCAGGGTCGAACGACGCAGGGGTTGAGCCAGCAAATCGTAACCCAGCGGCGCGGGCAGTCGGCTTTGGGTTTGGGTGTAGAGCACCGGTACGTACTCGTCGCGCTCTACGGCAGGTTGCAACTGGCCGTCGGCGGTAAGTTCGCGGAAGGTGAAACCGCTCAAGCCTTCTTCTCGCACCACGCGTTCAAGCAGGGGACGTTCGGCGCGGGAAACCCGGGGAGCCCAGGAGTAGGCCTGGGTGCGACGTAAAAGAGGTTTGGCGTAACCGTCGAATTCCTCGCGGGACACCGATCCGGAATTGATGAAGAACCGGCGCAGGCCGTCGAGGCGCTGCTCCTGATCTTCGAAACGTTCTTCGATACGGCTGTAACGTTCACTGGCGAGCAGCTGGAAACGTTGCCGCACTTGCTGATGAAATTGATTGAACGTCGCCCAAGCCAGCAATCCCGTGAGAATCCCGCCGACGAGCAACGCCAGCAGCGCGACCAGCCAGGCCGAAACATCTTCGCGGATAAAACCCAGGATCTTGGGGCGCACGGCGTGCAACGACATAGATACAACTCAAAACGCCAGGTGCCGGAAAAGCCCATTGGCCATGCGTTGAGTTATAGCTATTAGCCACTAATTTGACCAGCACTGAAAGAACCCAAGAGCCTTTAAAAATCAAGGCTCTGTGGATCCAATCAGGCTCAAGTGTCAGCGAGCAGTGATCTTCCAGGCACGGTGGATCTTGCCATTACGGGCAAAATCCGGATCGATGGTCTGTGCGGTGATTTCTTCAACGGCATATCGCTCGGTGAGGTTTTCCTCGAGCTGGAACTTGCGGAAGTTGTTGGAGAAGTACAACACCCCGCCCGGCGCCAGACGCGCCATCGCCAGGTCGATCAACTGCACCTGATCACGCTGCACGTCGAAGATCCCTTCCATGCGCTTGGAGTTGGAGAAGGTCGGCGGGTCGATGAAGATCAGGTCGTACTCGTCACGGCAGGCATCGAGCCAAGCCATCACATCGCCCTGCTCCAGACGGTTCTTGTCGGAGAAACCGTTCAGCGACAGGTTGCGACGCGCCCAATCCAGGTAGGTTTTCGACAGGTCGACGCTGGTGGTGCTGCGCGCGCCACCCTTGGCTGCATGAACGCTGGCCGTCGCGGTGTAGCAATACAGGTTGAGGAAGCGCTTGCCGGCCGCCTCTTTCTGGATTCGCATGCGCATCGGCCGGTGGTCGAGGAACAGCCCGGTGTCGAGGTAGTCGGTGAGGTTCACCAGCAGCTTCACGCCGCCTTCGTTGACCTCATTGAACTTGCCCTGTGCACTCTGGCGTTCGTACTGCTTGGTGCCACTCTGACGCTCGCGACGTTTGACCACCACGCGGTTCTTGTCGATGTTCAACGCTTGCGGGATCGCCGCCAGGGCATCGAACATCCGCGCCGAGGCTTTTTCCGGATCGATGGATTTCGGTGCGGCGTATTCCTGAACGTGGACCCAGTCGTGATACAGGTCGATGGCCATGGAATATTCCGGCATGTCGGCATCGTAGACGCGGTAGCAGTCGATGCCTTCACGCTTGACCCACTTGCCCAGCGCCTTGAGGTTTTTTTGCAGGCGGTTGGCAAACATCTGCCCGCCTTCGCTCAAGCGCGGTTGCTCGATCACCACCGGGGCCGGTTTGATCGGGTTGCCGTTCTTGTTGTACTTCTCATACTTGCCCGGCGCTTCGATGTTCGACGGCGCATCGGACTCGGCCTGTTCGCGCTCGATCTGGCGCTGTTCCGGAGTACGACGCTCGCCGGTTACGAACTGGTCCGGCGTGACCTTGATCAGCAGCAATTTGCACGGCAAGGCACCGTTCCAGAACGAATACTGCTTGTGGCTGCGGATACCCATGCGCTTGCCCAAGTCCGGGGCGCCGGTGAACACCGCCGCTTCCCAGTTCAGGCACGCCTGACGCAGACGTTCGCCGAGGTTCTGGTAGAGATAGAGCAGACTCGCCTCATCGCCCAGACGCTCGCCGTACGGAGGGTTGCAGATCACCAGACCTTTCTGGTTCTGGTCCGGGCGCGGCTCGAATGTCGCAACTTCGCCCTGATAGATCTTGATCCACTCGCTCAGGCCGGCACGTTCGACGTTATTGCGGCCCGGTTGAATCAGGCGTGGGTCAGCTTCATAACCGCGAATCCACAGCGGTGGCTTGGCCAGGCCGGCTGCGGCGCGTTCGGTGGCTTCTTCGTGGAGCTTTTTCCACAACGCAGGCACGTGACCGAGCCAGGCGGTGAAGCCCCATTGCTCGCGACGCAGGTTCGGCGCCATGTCGGCGGCGATCATCGCCGCTTCGACCAGGAACGTACCGACACCGCACATCGGGTCAGCCAGCGCGCCGCCATCGGCGGCAATTCGTGGCCAGCCGGAACGGATCAGAATCGCCGCCGCGAGGTTTTCCTTCAGCGGCGCCGCGCCCTGCTGCAAGCGGTAACCGCGCTGGTGCAGGCTGTGGCCGGAAAGGTCGAGGGACAAAATCGCTTCGCCACGGTCCAGGCGCAGGTGAATGCGCAGGTCGGGGTTGAGCTTGTCGATGGACGGACGATCGCCTTGCGGGGTGCGCAGTTTATCGACGATCGCATCCTTGACCTTCAAAGCGCCGAAGTGCGTGTTGTCGATACCCGAACCGTGACCGCTGAATTCGACGGCCAGGGTGCCATCGTTGAGCATGTGGTCTTGCCACTCGATATCCAGCACGCCGTGGTAGAGGTCTTCGGCGTCCTTCATCGGGAAACGCTTGAGCACCAGCAGCACGCGGTTCGCCAGACGCGACCACAGACACAGGCGATAGGCGGTTTCCATGGTGGCCATGCCGCGCACAGCCGAGGTGTGCTCACGTGCTTCCTCAAGGCCAAGCCCGACGGCTTCCTCGATGAGCAGGCCTTCAAGGCCTTTGGGGCAAGTGAGGAAGAGTTCGAAACGATCGGACATGGTAATTCCAGAGCCTTTAGCTAAGTGAACCGGCAACGCATTGCCGATCCGGTTTTCAATCAGGCGTTTTTCTAACAGAACGCCCGCGTGGCACGAAGGTGTGCCGTCCCACCCTGACTGCTCGGGTTAAAAGAGCTTAGATGCCAGGACAGATATAAAAGTTGATGCAACAAAATGTCATAAGTCGACCCTTCGTCGAATAGTCCCCAGGTGAACGGGTGTCATTCTCGTTAAAGGCCTCACCCCTCTCATCCAGCGCAGGGCCGATCATACCGGGGTTTGGCCAATAAACACGGGACAAATATCGTGTTACTTATGGCCATAGCATCTTTATGGTTACGTTCTTATGACAAAACGATCATTCCCTCGATGTGACGCATTGGTTAGAACTCAACACAGGTTGACGTCGCAACGGCGTCAACACCTTGGCTCGCGACGCCGGCAGCGAGCCGCCAACGGCAGGATTTTTCTGCCTGACCTCGATTGAGGTCGACGCGATAAATACAGTCAACAAGTGAGGGCAACACCCTATGAGAAGACTTAAGCGTGATCCGTTGGAAAGAGCATTTTTGCGCGGATATCAATATGGCGTTGGTGGTAAATCCCGTGAGCTTTGCCCTTTTACTCTACCGTCGGTACGCCAAGCCTGGATCAATGGCTGGCGAGAAGGACGCGGCGACAACTGGGACGGTATGACCGGCACTGCGGGAATCCACAGACTCAACGAACTTCACGCCGTCGGCTAATACAGGGCACACACTCCGACACGACAATCTGATTACGCAACGACTTAACCACGCACGTCCCATCCGGACGGCGGGCTTCGGCCCAAGGGCTCCTTCGAGGAGCCCTTTTTTATGTCTGATCCAAATTCAGCGAAGAAACAAATTGTGGCGAGGGGGCTTGCCCCCGTTGGGCTGCGAAGCGGCCCCAAAATCAGACAACGCGGTGAATCAGAGAGAACACGGACACAGGGTTTACGACTGCTTCGCAGCCGAACGGGGGCAAGCCCCCTCGCCACACAAGCCCTCGCCACAAGTCTCCTACCCTGGGATTAGCGCAGCGCGGCGATGGCATCCACCGATTCACGAATCAACGCCGGGCCTTTATAGATGAAGCCGGAGTAGAGCTGCACCAAACTCGCACCCGCGGCGATTTTCTCAGCCGCGTGCTTGCCTTCAGTGATGCCGCCCACGGCGATGATCGGCAAACGACCGGCCAGTTCCGCCGCCAGCACCTTCACAGTGTGAGTGCTCTTGTCGCGAACCGGTGCACCGGACAAACCGCCCGCCTCGTCACCATGTTCCATACCTTCGACACCGACGCGACTCAGGGTGGTGTTGGTGGCGATCACCGCGTCCATCCCGGTTTCGATCAACGCTTGGGCGACTTGAGCGGTTTCTTCATCGGTCATGTCCGGTGCGATCTTGATCGCCAGCGGAACATGCTTGCCGTGACGCAGGGCCAGTTCCGCCCGGCGGGTGGCCAGGTCGGCGAGCAATTGCTTGAGCGAATCGCCGAATTGCAGGCTGCGCAGGCCCGGGGTGTTCGGCGAGCTGACGTTGACCGTCACGTAGCTGGCGTGGGCATAGACCTTATCCAGGCAGATCAGGTAGTCGTCGACCGCACGCTCAACCGGCGTATCGAAATTCTTGCCGATGTTGATGCCCAGCACGCCCTTGTACTTGGCTGCCGCCACGCGAGTGAGCAAGTGATCGACGCCGAGGTTGTTGAAGCCCATGCGATTGATGATCGCCTCGGCGTCCGGCAAGCGGAAAATCCGTGGTTTCGGGTTGCCCGGTTGCGGACGCGGCGTAATGGTGCCGATTTCGACGAACCCGAAACCCAATTGGGCAAATCCATCGATCGCTGCGCCGTTTTTGTCCAGACCGGCCGCCAAACCCACCGGGTTCGGGAACTCCAGGCCCATGACCGTTACCGGCAGTTTCGCTGGCGCCTTGCACAGCAAGCCGTTAAGGCCCAAACGCCCGCCCGCGCCGATCAGGTCCAGGGACAGATCGTGGGAGGTTTCCGGGGAAAGTTTGAACAACAGCTGACGGGCCAGGGTGTACATGGGCAGGCTTGACTCGGTTGGCGATGAGAGGCGGCGATTATAGCCGCGCATCAGGGCTTCACGCGAGGCGCGCAACAAAATCAGCCAGCGATGGCATATGCCTTGCACCGTCAGAGGCATCAGCACTCATGCCAACGGCGGGATGAGTGGAAGGACAATGGCGTCGTCACCCGGCTTTGCCCACGCAAGGGCCTTGGGACGACGCTTTTTTTTGGAAGGTGCGAAATCGATGAACGAACCATCAGCCGGCCCACTGGCCTGGGTCAATGGCAGCGATGCCCCGGAAAAAACCGCAATCAACCTCGGCTTCATGGCCCTGAGCGACTGCGCCTCAGTGGTGGTCGCGGCCACTCAGGGCTTCGCCCAACCGTACGGCCTGACCCTGAACCTCAAGCGCCAATCGTCCTGGGCCAACCTGCGAGACAAACTGGTCAGCGGCGAACTCGACGCCGCCCACAGCCTGTACGGCCTGATTTACGCCGTGCATCTGGGGATCGGCGGCGTAGCCTCCACCGACATGGCCGTGCTCATGGGCCTGAACCAGAACGGCCAGAGCATCAACCTCTCCCACGGTTTGCAGGCCCTGGACGTGACCAGTCCTGAAGCACTGGACCGGCACGTGCACCAAAGTCGCCCAAAATTGACCTTCGCCCAGACATTTCCTACGGGCACCCACGCCATGTGGCTGTATTACTGGCTCGCGAGCCAGGGTATTCATCCATTGCAGGATGTCGACAGCGTAGTGGTGCCGCCGCCGCAAATGGTCGCGCACCTGCAAGCCGGGCGCATCGACGGTTTCTGCGTCGGCGAACCATGGGCAGCCAGTGCGGTGCAACAGAATCTCGGGTTTACGATGGCCACCAGCCAGACCCTCTGGCCCGATCACCCGGAAAAAGTCCTCGGCTGCACCCGCGCGTTCGTCGAGCAATACCCCAACACCGCCCGGGCGTTGGTGATGGCGATCCTCGAAGCCAGCCGATTCATCGAAGCCAGCCGCGAAAATCGCCGCAGCACCGCGCAACTGTTGAGTGCGCCTGAGTATCTGGATGCACCGCTCGATTGCATCGAACCGCGCTTGCTCGGTGACTACGCCGATGGTTTGGGCAATCGCTGGCAAGACCCGCACGCCATGCGTTTCCACGGTGGTGGCGAGGTCAATTTTCCGTATCTGTCCGACGGTATGTGGTTCATGACCCAGTTCCGCCGCTGGGGTTTGTTGCGTGACGACCCGGATTACCTCGGCGTGGCCCGTCAGGTCCAGCAACTAGACTTATACCGTGAGGCCGCCACCGCTGTCGGTGTGCCCGCCCGGTGCCAGGAAATGCGCAGCAGTCAACTGATCGACGGCAAAGTCTGGGACGGCTCGGACCCGGCCGGCTATGCCCGCAGCTTCACGCTGCACGCCATGAGCGACAGCGCTCCCCTTCTCGCCAGCCGCTGACAGGAGCCTACGAATATGTTGCGTATCCTGCTGATCAATGACACTGCGAAAAAAGTAGGGCGTCTGAAGGCGGCCCTGACCGAAGCCGGGTTCGAGGTCATCGACGAGTCCGGCCTGACCATTGACCTGCCCGCGCGCGTCGAAACGGTGCGCCCGGACGTGATCCTGATCGATACCGAGTCACCGAGCCGCGATGTGATGGAGCAAGTGGTGCTGGTGACCCGTGACCAACCACGGCCGATTGTGATGTTCACCGACGAGCACGATCCCGACGTGATGCGCCGCGCGATCAAGTCCGGCGTCAGTGCCTACATCGTCGAAGGCATTCACGCACAACGCTTGCAGCCGATTCTCGACGTGGCCATGGCGCGCTTTGAAAGCGACCAGGCCCTGCGCGCGCAACTGCACGCCCGCGACCAGCAACTGGCCGAGCGCAAGCGCATCGAGTTGGCCAAGGGGCTGCTGATGAAGATGAAGGACTGCAACGAAGAAGAGGCCTACACCCTGATGCGCCGCCAGGCCATGAGCCGCCAGCAGAAGCTGATACAGGTGGCGGAGCAGATCATTGCCATGAGTGAGTTGTTGGGCTGATCCGATCATTGTGGCGAGGGGGCTTGCCCCCGTTGGGCAGCGAAGCGGCCCCTTAAACTCCGTCATATAGACCTCGCACAAAGGTCTTGCGACGGCTTCGCCGCCGAACGGGGCGATGCGGCGTTCCGACAAGCCCCCTCGCCACAAAAGCAGATTGTTGGCACAAATCTCGCTAAGTAAATCACTGCAAGGTAACCAACGGCGGTTGCCCCACCTACGACAAAGACGTCGCTCACCTCATTCGCCCCCTTGGCGGATCGGGTAGCGGCGTTTTTCCGTTTTGGCCCCAGAGACCGGGGCTGGTGGTGCGGCCTTTGTGGCGCCCCACCTGCAAGCTCATGACTCCTTCTTGATACGCCTGACAGCTGAGGTGCGCGATGAATTCAAGCTTCTGGAAATCCGGCCATACCCCGACCCTGTTCGCAGCCTTCCTCTATTTCGACCTGAGCTTCATGGTCTGGTACCTGCTCGGCCCAATGGCGGTGCAGATCGCCGCCGATTTGCACCTGACCACCCAACAGCGCGGGCTGATGGTGGCCACGCCGATTCTGGCCGGGGCCGTGTTGCGCTTTGCGATGGGCCTGCTGGCTGATCGCCTGTCGCCAAAAACCGCCGGACTGATCGGCCAGGTGATCGTCATCTGCGCCCTGTTCGTCGCCTGGAAAGTCGGCATCCACAGTTACGAGCAGGCGCTGTTGCTGGGCCTGTTCCTCGGCATGGCCGGTGCATCCTTCGCCGTCGCCCTGCCGTTGGCCTCGCAATGGTATCCGCCCCAGCACCAAGGCAAAGCCATGGGCATCGCCGGTGCCGGTAACTCGGGCACCGTCCTCGCAGCCTTGATCGCCCCGGTACTGGCCGCTGCATTTGGCTGGAGCAACGTGTTCGGCTTCGCCCTGATCCCGCTGATCCTGACCCTGATCGTCTTCTACTGGCTGGCAAAGAATGCGCCTGAGCGCCCGAAACCCAAGTCCGTGTCTGACTATTTCAAGGCCCTGGGTGATCGCGACAGCTGGTGGTTCATGTTTTTCTACAGCGTGACCTTCGGTGGCTTCATCGGTCTGGCCAGTGCCCTGCCCGGCTACTTCAACGACCAATACGGCCTGAGCCCGGTGACCGCCGGCTACTACACTGCTGCGTGTGTGTTCGGTGGCAGCCTGATGCGTCCTTTGGGCGGCGCGCTGGCGGATCGCTTCGGCGGGATTCGCACCCTGCTGGCGATGTACACCGTGGCGGCGATCTGCATTGCGACAGTGGGTTTCAATCTGCCAAGTTCCTACGCTGCATTGGCGCTTTTCGTCTGCACCATGCTCGGTTTGGGTGCAGGCAACGGTGCGGTATTCCAGTTGGTCCCGCAGCGTTTCCGTCGGGAGATCGGTGTGATGACCGGGCTGATCGGTATGGCCGGCGGCATCGGTGGCTTCGCATTGGCAGCCGGCATGGGCGCAATCAAACAAAGCACTGGCAGCTATCAACTGGCGTTGTGGTTGTTCGCCAGCCTTGGCGTACTTGCCTGGTTCGGTCTGCACGGTGTGAAACGTCGCTGGAGAACCACTTGGGGTTCGGCAGCCGTCACCGCTGCACGGGTGTGAGGACTGAATGAGCCTGCAACTGAGCTTCGCCGAACACAGCGCCATCGGCCCCCGCGAGGAGAACCAGGACGCTCTGCGCCTGGTCACTCCGGCCCCGGCGCTGGCGGCGAGCAAGGGTTACCTGTTCGCCATCGCCGACGGCGTCAGCCAATGTGCCGATGGCGGGCTCGCAGCCCGTTCAACCTTGCAGGCCTTGGCGCTGGACTACTACGCCACCCCGGAAACCTGGGGCGTCGCCCAGGCATTGGACCGTCTGCTACTGGCGCAAAATCGCTGGTTGCAGGCTAACGGCGGCGGGCAACCGCTGCTGACCACGGTCAGTGCTTTGGTGATGCGCGGCCGGCGTTTCACCCTGGCGCATGTCGGCGATTGCCGGGTTTATCGCTGGCACGCCGACACGCTGCAACGGGTGAGTGAGGATCACGTCTGGGACCAACCGGGCATGCAACATGTGCTCAAACGGGCCTTGGGGCTGGATCAACACCTGGTGCTGGACTTTCTCGATGGCGAACTGCGCCTGAACGAGAGTTTCGTGCTGCTCAGCGACGGCATCTGGGCCGTGCTGGGCGACACCGCCATTGCAGGCATTTTGCGGGATCAGCCTGACCTGAACAGTGCCGCGCAGACCCTGGTCAGCGCTGCGCACCTGGCCGGCAGTCAGGACAATGCCAGCGCCCTGCTGGTGCGGGTCGATGCCCTCGGTGAAACCAGCATTGGCGATGCACTGATTCATCTGCAGCAATGGCCACTCCCGCCGGCGCTGAAGCAGGGCCAGACCTTCGAAGGCTGGCAGGTCGAAGGGATCCTCGGCCAGAGCCAGCAATCGCTGCTGTACCGGGTGCGCGACGCACAACAACAGCCCTGGCTGCTGAAAACCTTGCCCAGTGCGCTCCGCGACGATCACCAGGCCGGGCAGGCGTTGTTGTCGGAGGAATGGTTTCTCAAGCGTGTGGCTGGGCGGCATTTTCCTGAAGTCCATGCCGCCAGTCAGCGTCAGCATTTGTACTACGTGATGCGGGAATATTCCGGATCTACCTTGGCTGAGCTGCATGAGCGTGTCGCAACGCTGCCACTGGCTCAATGGCTGGACCTGGCCGAACGCCTGCTGCGGGCCATCGGCATCTTGCATCGGCGGCAGATTCTGCATCGCGATATCAAACCGGAGAACCTGCTGCTGGGGGACGACGGCGAGTTGCGCCTGCTGGATTTCGGCCTCGCCTACTGCCCCGGGCTGTCTGAAGATCAAACCTGCGCCCTGCCCGGAACGCCCAGCTATATCGCACCGGAAGCCTTTCGAGGTGACGCTCCTACACCGCAACAGGATTTGTATGCGGTCGGCGTAACCTTGTATTACCTGCTGACCGGGCATTATCCCTACGGCGAAATCGAAGCGTTCCAGCGCCCTCGGTTTGGTGTGCCTGTCAGCGCCAGTCGCTACCGGCCCGACCTGCCGGAATGGATTGCGCAAAGTCTGGAGCGCGCGGTGGCGGCGGCTCCAGATCAGCGTTTTGAAACGGCGGAAGAATGGTTGCTACTGCTGGAACAGGGAGAACGACGCAGCTTGAGCGTGCGCCCCAGACCGTTGCTGGAGCGAGAACCGCTGAAGGTCTGGCGGACGTTGGCGCTGGTGTCGTTGCTGGTAAATCTGGTGCTGCTGTTTTTGCTGTTTCACGGTTGAGTTTTGCACTGAACCCAAAAGATCAAAAGATCGCAGCCTGCGGCAACCCTACGGGTGCCCACGATCTCCTGCAGGAATGACCGCAGGCTGCGATCTTTTGACTTTTCTGCTTCAAAAACGGGCATAGCGCATTGAACCGGTGCACGCAAACACCCTCCTCCCACGCTGAAAGCCCATAAATTCGGCATTTGTGCGACTTGGCACAACCGCTGCATTACCTTTCCCAACATACATAAAGCCCAACCTTCAACGTGGAAGGCTGCGCTGCCCGAGAGAACGGGACAAGGACAAAGGCGTCCTCGCTAGTTAACTAGCGGGACGCCTTTTTTTGTTTGCGCAAAATTTTGTCGAGCAAGGCCTGAATGCCCTGATGAGGCAGGCCCGAGCTCCCCGGAGAACCTGATGAAAAAACTAAAACTAGTGATGATCGGCAACGGCATGGCCGGGGTTCGTACCCTGGAAGAACTGCTCAAGCTGAGTAATGAGCTGTACGACATCACGGTCTTCGGCGCCGAACCCCATACCAACTACAACCGCATCCTGCTGTCGCCTGTACTGGCTGGCGAACAGACGTTCGAAGAGATCGTGCTCAACGATCTGGACTGGTACCTGGAAAACAACATCAAGCTGCTGCTCAACCGCAAAGTGGTGGAGATCGACCGGGTCAAACGCCGGGTCATCGCCGAGGACGGCACCGAGGCCGAATACGACCGCCTGCTGATTGCCACCGGTTCGACCCCGTTCATCCTGCCGATCCCCGGCAATACCTTGCAGGGCGTGATCGGCTACCGCGACATTGCCGACACCCAAGCGATGATCGACACCGCCAAGACCCACAAGCACGCAGTGGTCATCGGCGGCGGCCTGCTGGGTCTTGAAGCCGCCAATGGCCTGATGCTGCGCGGCATGCACGTCACCGTGGTGCACATCGGCGAATGGCTGCTGGAACGGCAACTGGACAAAACCAGTGGCCAACTCCTGCAAACCGCCCTGGAAGCCCGAGGCCTGCATTTCCGCCTGTGCGAACAGACCCAGGCCCTGCACGCTGCCGGCAATGGTCGGGTCGGCTCGGTGCAGTTCAAGAACGGCGACATCATCCCCGCCGATCTGGTGGTGATGGCCGCCGGTATTCGCCCCAATACAGAACTCGCGGAAAAATCCGGCATCCCGTGCAATCGCGGGATTCTGGTCAACGACACGATGCAAACCTACGACCCTCGGGTCTATGCCATCGGCGAATGCGCCAGCCACCGTGGCATCGCCTACGGCCTGGTCGCGCCGCTCTTCGAACAGGCCAAGGTATGCGCCAACCACCTCGCCCAACTGGGTTTCGCCACCTACAAGGGTTCGGTGACTTCGACCAAATTGAAAGTCACCGGCATCGACCTGTTTTCTGCCGGCGACTTCATGGGCGGCGAAGGCACCGAGACCATCACCCTCTCCGACCCGATCGGCGGGGTCTACAAAAAACTGGTGATCAAGGATGACGTGCTGGTCGGGGCCTGTCTGTACGGCGATACAGCCGATGGCGGTTGGTATTTCCGGCAGATCCGTGAGAACCATGGCATCGGCGAGATCCGCGATCACCTGATGTTCGGCGAAAACGCCTTGGGCGACGTAGGACACCAAGGCCAGGACAAAGCCATGAGCATGGCCGACACCGCCGAAGTCTGCGGCTGCAATGGCGTGTGCAAGGGCACCATCGTCAAGGCCATCCAGGAGCACGGTCTGTTCAGCGTCGATGACGTGAAAAAACACACCAAAGCCGCCAGTTCCTGCGGTTCCTGCGCCGGTCTTGTCGAACAGATCCTGATCAACACCGTGGGCGGTGCGGCGGACGTCAAACCGAAAAGCGAAAAAGCCATCTGCGGTTGCAGCGACCTCAATCACGGGCAAATCCGCCAAGCCATCCGCGACCAGCACCTGCTGACCATCGCCGGCACCATGAGCTACCTGAACTGGCGCACCCCGAACGGTTGCGCCACGTGTCGTCCGGCCCTCAACTACTACCTGATTTCCACCTGGCCGGGCGAAGCCAAGGACGATCCACAATCGCGCCTGATCAACGAACGCGCCCACGCCAACATTCAGAAAGACGGCACTTACTCTGTAGTCCCGCGGATGTGGGGCGGTGTGACCAATCCTTCAGAGCTGCGGCGCATTGCCGACGTGGCCGATAAGTACAACGTGCCAATGGTCAAGGTCACCGGCGGCCAGCGCATCGACTTGCTGGGGATCAAAAAGCAGGACCTGCCAGGCGTCTGGAAAGACCTGGACATGCCCTCCGGCCACGCCTACGGCAAATCCATCCGCACCGTAAAAACCTGCGTCGGCAGCGAGTTCTGCCGCTTCGGCACCCAGAACTCCACGCAACTGGGCATCGAGCTTGAGCACGACCTGTTCAACATGTGGTCGCCGCACAAAGTGAAACTGGCCGTCTCCGGTTGCCCACGCAACTGCTCGGAAGCGGGAATCAAGGACGTCGGAATTATCGGCGTGGACTCCGGCTGGGAGATGTACATCGGTGGCAATGGCGGGATCAAAACCGAAGTCGCGGAGTTCTTCGTCAAACTGAAAACCGCCGAAGAAGTGCGCGAATACAACGGCGCGTTCCTGCAGCTGTATCGCGAAGAAGCCTTCTACCTCGAGCGCACCGTGCATTACCTGCAACGGGTCGGCATGGAACACATCAAGAAAGCCGTGCTGGAAGACCCGGAGCGGCGCAAGGCATTGAACGATCGCCTGCAATTTTCCCTGTCGTTCGAACAGGACCCCTGGAAGGAACGCCTCGAACAGCCGCTGCTGAAAAAAGAATTCGAGGTCATTCCCGTGAAGAACCTGGAGGTGTCGGTATGAACTGGCTGGATATCTGCGCACTGGAAGAGATCAACACCCTTGGCTCGCGGATCATCGCGGGCCCGAAAGGCGACATCGCGATTTTTCGTACGAGCGACGATGAGGTTTTCGCCCTCGACGACCGCTGCCCGCACAAGGGCGGGCCGCTCTCCCAGGGTTTGATCTACGGCAAACGAGTGGCCTGCCCGCTGCACAACTGGCAGATCGACCTGGAAACCGGCGAGGCCCAGGCCCCGGATATCGGCTGTGCCCACCATCATTCGGCACGGGTCGAGAACGGCCGCGTGCTGCTGGCCCTACGGGAAGCAAGCTGATGGACCGTCAAATCACCGCCTCGACCTGCTGCTACTGCGGGGTCGGCTGCGGCGTGCTGATCGAACACGACGGCGAGCGCATCCTCGGCGTCAGCGGCGATCCTGCGCACCCGGCCAACTTCGGCAAATTGTGCAGTAAAGGTTCGACCCTGCACCTGACCGGCGACTTGGCAGCACGGGCGTTGTACCCGGAATTGCGCCTGGGCAAAGGCCTGGCCCGCAGCCGCACCGACTGGGACACGGCTCTCGATCACGCCGCCAGCGTCTTCGCCGAGACCATCGCCGAGCACGGCCCGGACAGTGTCGCGTTCTACATCTCCGGGCAGTTGCTGACCGAGGATTACTACACTTTCAACAAACTGGCGCGAGCGCTGGTGGGCACCAACAACATCGACAGCAATTCGCGGCTGTGCATGTCTTCTGCGGTGGTTGGCTACAAACGCAGCCTCGGCGCCGATGCTCCGCCTTGCAACTACGAAGACCTGGAATTGAGCGACTGCGTGATGATCGTCGGCAGCAACATGGCCTACGCCCATCCGATCCTCTTTCGTCGCCTGGAAGAAGCCAAATCCCGCCGCCCACAGATGAAAGTCATCGTCATCGACCCACGGCGCACCGACACCTGCGATTTGGCCGACATGCATTTGGCGATTCTGCCCGGCACCGATGTCGCCTTGTTCCATGGGATTTTGCACCTGTTGCTGTGGGAAGACTGGGTCGACCGCGATTTCATCAAGGCCCACACCGAAGGCCTCGCCGAGTTGAAAAACCTGGTGCGTGATTACACCCCGACAATGGTTTCGCAACTCTGTGGCATCAGCGTCGAGCAACTGCATCAATGCGCGGAATGGGTCGGCACTTCACCGAGCTTTCTGTCGCTGTGGTGCATGGGGCTGAATCAGTCCACCGCCGGCAGCGCAAAAAACAGCGCGCTGATCAATCTGCACTTGGCCACCGGGCAAATCGGCCGGCCCGGTGCAGGACCTTTCTCGCTGACTGGTCAGCCGAATGCCATGGGCGGCCGGGAAACCGGCAGTTTGTCGAACCTGCTGCCAGGCCATCGCGAAGCGGCCAATGCCGAACACCGCGCACAAGTGGCCGACTACTGGGGCGTTGATCAACTGCCCGCGAACACCGGGCTGACGGCCATCGAACTGTTCGAACAGATGCGCAGCGGCAAGATCAAAGCCCTGTGGATCGCCTGCACCAACCCTGCACAATCGCTGCCGGATCAGACCGCTGTGCGCGCGGCACTGCAAGCCTGCCCGTTCGTGGTGTTGCAGGAAGCCTTTCGCACCACCGAAACCGCCGCGTTCGCCGACCTGCTGTTGCCCGCCGCCAGTTGGGGTGAAAAGGACGGCACGGTCACCAACTCCGAACGGCGCATTTCCCACGTCCGTCAGGCCATTGGCGCACCCGGTGAAGCACGGCCCGACTGGGCGATCACCGTGGATTTCGCACAGCGCCTGGAAAAACATCTGCGCCCTGAAGCAACCAGCCTGTTTGCCTTTGAAACCCCGGCGCAGGTCTTCGACGAATACAAACATCTGACGCGCGGCCGCGACCTCGACCTGTCCGGGATCAGCCATGAATTGATCGACCAGCTCGGTCCGCAGCAATGGCCCTTCCCCGCCGGTGCCCGTGAAGGCACGGCGCGACTGTATCTCGACGGAGTTTTCCCTACTGCCAGCGGGCGTGCACAGTTCGTCACCGACCCGTATCGCGCCGCCAAGGAGCAACGCGATGCGCGCTTCCCGCTGACCCTGATCACCGGCCGACTGCGCGATCAATGGCACGGCATGAGCCGCACCGGTACCGCCGCGCAGTTGTTCGGCCATGTCAGCGAAGCCGTGTTGAGCCTGCACCCGGATGAACTGCGTCGGCATCGCCTGCAACCGGGCGATCTGATCAATCTGAAAAGTCGCCGGGGCTCGGTGATCGTGCCCGTCAGCAGCGATGACAGCGTACGTCCGGGCCAGGCGTTTCTGCCGATGCACTGGGGCGACCGCTTTCTCAAGGGCGGTGTGAATACCCTCACCCTTCCCGCCTTCGACCCATTGTCGAAACAACCGGAACTCAAACACAGCGGCGTACGACTCGAGCCTGTGCAATTGCCTTGGCAGCTTTTCGCCCTGATAGAGGGCGATGTTCAACAGCACTTGGAGACGCTACGACCGCTCTGCGAGGCGTTTTCCTACGCAAGCCTCAGCCTTGCCGGCCGTGAGCGCCCTGCACTGCTGATACGCGCCGCCAGCGCCATCGCGCCAGAGCCGCAGCTGTTGCGTGATATCGATCAATGCCTGGGGCTCAACGACGGCCCAGTATTGGCCTACGACGATCCTCGACGCTCGATCGGCAAGCGGGTACGGATCGAGAACGGTCGGATCACCGCGATTCGCCTGGCCGGTGAAACCCTCGCTCAGCACTGGCTGCAAAGCCTGTGGCTCGAAGGTCGCGCCGACGAACAGCTACGCCGTTGGCTGCTGGCGCCTTTGAGTGCGCCACCGGGCAGCGCTGGCGGTCCGGCATCGGGCACCAAAACCCTGTGCAACTGCATGAACGTCAGCCAGAACGCGGTCTGTGCCGGCATCAGCCGTGGTCTGGATTTGCAGGGTTTGAAACAAGAATTGGGTTGTGGCACGCAATGCGGCTCCTGCGTCCCGGAAATCAAGCGTTTGCTGGCCGCCAATGCGCAGCCAGTCGCCGTCATCTCGTGAGGAAAACACTATGAGCGCAAAAGTCTGGCTGGTGGGTGCGGGTCCTGGCGACCCTGAATTGCTGACCCTCAAGGCGGTTCGAGCGTTGCGCGAAGCGGACGTGGTGTTGATCGACGATCTGGTCAATGACGCGGTGCTGGAGCATTGCCCGAATGCGCGAATTATTCCTGTGGGTAAGCGCGGCGGCTGTCGCTCCACGCCTCAAGCTTTCATTCATCGCCTGATGTTGCGCTATACACGCCACGGCAAATGCGTGGTGCGACTCAAGGGTGGCGATCCGTGCATCTTCGGGCGCGGCGGTGAAGAAGCGCAGTGGCTACGTGAGCGTGGCGTCGAGGTTGAGCTGGTCAATGGCATCACTGCGGGTCTTGCCGGTGCGACCCAATGCGATATTCCGCTGACGCTGAGAGGTGTCGCGCGTGGTGTGACACTGGTCACGGCGCACACTCAGGATGACAGCAGCCTGAACTGGCAGGCCCTGGCTCAAGGAGGCACCACACTGGTGATCTACATGGGCGTGGCGAAGCTCAGTGAAATCCGCGAGCAACTGCTGGCCGGCGGAATGGCTGCCGATACGCCTGTGGCGATGATCGAAAATGCTTCCCTGCCGCACCAACGGGAATGTCGGAGCGACTTGGCAGCCATGGAACTCGATGCCTGCGCCTTTGAATTGAAAAGCCCAGCCATTTTGGTGATTGGAGCCGTGGCAGCCTGTGCAACGTCATCTCTGTGGGAGCGTGGCTTGCCCGCGATGGCGGCCGATAAATCAGCCTGAATCTACCTGCCACCCCCTCATCACCAAATCCCAGACAAAGAAAAGCCCGGCCTAAGCCGGGCTTTTCCAGAGCTACGAGCTAATTACTTAGCGCTAGCTTCAACCTGCGCTTCTACGCGACGGTTTACAGCGCGACCAGCGTCAGTTTTGTTGTCAGCAACTGGGCGGGATTCGCCGTAGCCAACAGACTGAACGCGGGAAGATTCAACACCGTACTGGTTGGTCAGAACTTGCTTAACGGCGTTTGCACGACGCTCGGACAGTTTCTGGTTGTAAGCGTCAGGACCGACGGAGTCAGTGTGACCTTCAACAGTAGTAGTGGTGGATGGGTACTGCTTCATGAAGTCAGCCAGGTTCTTGATGTCGCCGTAGCTGTTAGGCTTGACTACCGACTTGTCGAAGTCGAACTTCACGTCCAGCTCAACACGAACAACTTCAGCAACTGCTGGGCAGCCATCAGCGTCAACAGTTACGTTGGCTGGGGTGTCCGGGCACTTGTCAACGTTGTCGCAAACGCCATCGTTGTCGCTGTCGGCGCAGACTTCAGCTGGTGCTGGAACTGGAGCAGCAGCAGGCTTGGAGCCGCCACCGAAGTTCACACCGATACCGACGCTAGGAGCCCACTCGGTGTCGCCCTGGTCGATGTTGTACTGAGCTTCAACGCCAGCACGGGCGTAGAAGTTGTCGGTGAAGTACAGCTTGGCACCGCCGCCAACGTTGGCGAAGGTGGAACCGTTACGACCACCGGAACCGTTCTGACCGATGCTCTGGTCGGAGAAGCCAGCCGATACGTACGGACGCAGCATGTCGCCCGGGTTGTTGAAGTGGTACAGAGCATCCAGAGCGGTGTTGGAGCCCTTGATGTTACGGCCATCTTCAGCACGTGCGTTGTGTACTTCGTCGTAGGCCAGACGCAGTTCAACGTCGTCGGTCAGGAAGTAACCGATCGAACCGCCGAACAGGTTGCCGTTGTTCTTGAAGTCACGAGCGCTATCGAACATTTCTTTCTTAGCGAAGCCTTCGATTTCAACTGCGCCTTGGCCTTGTGCCAGAGCGCCGAACGAAGTGGCAGCAATAAGAGAACCAATGGCCAAGCCCAAGGTGTTTTTCAGTTTCATCCGTTAAATCCCCATCTGGTGATTGTGAAGCAGTCCCGCAAACCGGGGGACAACTCGGCGGCAAGTCTATCAGAACTTGCCTACACGTAAGAGATATTTGCGCCGAACTAAGTTTCAGCAATGCCTGCAAATTTCTCACGCAATTTGTCTAGAGCGCGTTTGTAACGCATTTTTGTCGCACTCAAACCCATGTGCATTATGTCTGCGATCTCCTGAAATTCCAGCTCTGCGACAAATCGTAGCACCAGAATCTCACGGTCGATCGGGTTCACATACACCAGCCAGCGATCAAGTCCGCCCTTCTCCTCGGGTTTCGGCGTCTTTTCTTCAGACGCTTCCTCGAGGGGGTCCAGACTCAAAGCGTCCATCAAGCGACGCTTTCGCCGTTCCTTCCGATACTGCGTGATGCATTCGTTGTACGTGATGCTATATAGCCACGTCTTGAACTTCGATTTCCCCTCGAAGTTCTTCAGGCCGTACAGCACCTTCAACATCACTTCCTGACAGACATCGTCTGCATCACGATCGTTCCCAAGATACCGTGCACAAACGTTAAATAATGTTCGCTGGTAACGCCGCATCAGTTCTTCATAAGCGCGCGTTACGTGAAACAGCTCGTTATGCGAGCGCGCGACCAACTCCTCATCAGAGAGCTCGCGGGGGTCGTAGCGCGTGGAGAGCGATTGAGCTTTATTCAAAACAAGTCTGGCCGACAGTCAGGTCAATGTCCGCCGCAGCCCCTCAGGGCATTTTTGCGGCGGCATACATTAGCAGGATTTGCCGGGTTAGCGGCTACTCACATGCTGCTCCAAGAGAATCCGATTCGAGAGAGAGACTAGCTCACCCTCGTCGGTGAGCACGGTGGTTTTAACCGTGCCGATCTCTTCGATCTGACCTTCGACCTCGCCAACTCGCACTTGTTGCCCAACCTGATACAACTCACGCACATAGATTCCCGCAAGAATCTGCCCGGCAATTTCCCGGCTTCCCAACCCCATGGCCAGCGCAACCGCCAGACCAACGGTAATCAGGACGATCACGATCACATGGTTTAGCAGGTCAGTCTTGACCTCCAACTGGCTGATCGCAACCGAAATACTGATGATGATCACCAGGCCTTGGGCAATTCGCCCCAGGCCCGCCGCGTAATCAAGCCCTACACCTTCTGCCGCGCCACGCACCAGCCCATTGGCCAGTTGCGCCAGCAAGACACCCACCAGCAGCACCAGCGCAGCGCCAAATACTTTCGGCAAATACAGCGCCAACATGTCCAGCGTAGCCGAAACTCGCTCAAGTCCAAGTGATTCTGCGGCAGAAACCAGAAAAATCAGCAGAACGAACCAATAAACGATCTTGCCGATCAATGTTGAGATAGGCACCTGAAGGCCGGCGCGGGACAGCAACTTGGTCAGTCCGGTGCCGCCCATCAAGCGATCGAGGCCCAGTTTGGCAAGCAATTTGGAGAGCAGCGTGTCCAGCAGTTTGGCCACGACAAAACCCAGCAGCAGCACAACCAGTGCGCCAAACAGGTTCGGAATGAAGTTTGCAACCTTGGTCCATAACGCAGTCATTGCAGTGACGAGGCTCTGAGTCCAGAGATCAAGTTCCATATTCAATCAGCCTTATCAGCAGTGCGAGCGGTAGGTTTACGAAGACGGGAAACCGGCGAGATATGGGCCGATCCGTTATTCAGGGCGATCATCAGCGCGGGCAACCAGCGGCCCAGCAGGCTGAACAGATCGCCGGCGCCGACCTGGCGGTTGGCGGTTTTCAGCACGCGACCCAGGCAAGCATCGTCGTCACGACTGGACGGCGAAGCTTTGAGCATGTCACGCAAAGACTGTTCAAACGGATCGTGCATATGCACCTCTCGTGATATCTGTGAAAGACGCGGTCAAATTTGGTCGGGTCACATGACTCATCATCAGAACCAGCGCAAACGTCGGAATAGCCACCACTGCCCCAGCGCTACCGAGCCTGCCAGCAAGCAGGCGATCAGGAAGCCATAAGGGCTGGTGGAGAACGGAATACCGCCGACATTGATACCCAAAAGTCCGGTCAGAAAACTCATCGGCAAAAAGATTCCGGTGATGATCCCGAAGCGGTACATCGTGCGATTCATACGCACGCTCAGACGCCGGTCTTCGGCCTCCAGGACCAGCCCCACGCGCTCCCGGGTCAATTCCAGCTCCTCGAGATAACGGGTCAGGCTGTTGTTCAATTCGTTCCAGTAATCGCCATCGTCTTCGACGAACCATGGCAGTTTTATCCGCGTCAGCTGACCGAAAATATCCCGCTGCGGTGCCAGAAAACGTTTCAGTGCGGCCGCCCTGCGACGGATCTGCAAAACAGCCCCATGCTCCGGTGTATACCGTTCGTCGGTATCCAGCTTTTCTTCTTCCTCATCGACGATTTCCGAGAGGCAGCTGATCAGATCCTGCACTTTGTTAGTGAGGTATTGCGCCATATAAAGGATCAGTTCGGAGGCGGTTCTCGGCCCTTTTCCTTCGGCCAGTTGCACCAGCAACTCATCGGTGGCGCGCAACGGCCGCAGACGCAGGGAGATCACCCGCTGGGCCGAACCGAAGATCCGCACCGAGACCATGTCTTCCGGCTCGGCACCTGGATTGAGGTTGATCCCGCGCAGAAACAGCAACAGCTCAGAGTCCGGCAGCGGCAAAAGGCGCGGCCGGGTGTTCTCTTCCAGCAACAAGTCGCAACTAAATTCACTCAGACCGCTGTATTTACGCAGCCAGGTCTGGGTTTGCGGGTGACTACGATCCCAGTGCAACCACAGGCTTTCATGGGCCTGCAACTGCAAGTCATCGAGTTCAGTCCGGGCTATCGAACGCGCACCGCCTTTACCGTCCAGCACGAGGGCATGCACCAGCCCCCACTGCGCGTTTTCTTCCTCGAACATCCTCACCCCTTTATTGAAACGCGCTTTATTCAGGCATCTTCAGCGGGCTTGGCGAAATGATCACGCCGTTGTTGTCCGCATAAACATAGTGACCCGGGTGGAAGGTCACACCCGCGAAGGTCACGGCAATATTGAGTTCGCCAACACCGCGCCGGTCGGTTTTCATCGGGTGACTGGCCAGGGCCTGAACCCCCAGATCGGTTTGCGCGATGACGTCGACGTCGCGGATGCAACCGTAGATCACCAGCCCTTCCCACCCGTTATTGGCGGCTTTCTCGGCCAGCAGGTCACCCAACAGCGCGCGTCGCAGGGAACCGCCACCGTCGACCACCAGCACTTTACCGTTCCCCTTGAGCGCGACTTGCTCCTTGACCAGCGAATTATCTTCGAAACATTTGATGGTCACGATTTCGCCACCGAAAGAATCACGGCCACCGAAATTGCTGAACATCGGTTCCAGCACCTGCACCAGCTCCGGGTAGGCGTCGCACAGATCAGGCGTGATGTAATGGTTCATCGAGAAACTCCTGTAAGAAGGAAGACAATCGAATAGGCAGCATACGCGGGCCAAGGCTGAACGGCTGCAAACGCGCCGATCGAGTCGACCACCAAAAGTGACCAGAACCGCTTAATGCGTCATATCTTAGCCGCAAGCCGTTCCGAGCGAAATGCCCTTGTTAGAGCATCAGGCTCAAACTGCCGCAGCCAAATCCGGCTTTCCACCCAGCAACGGCGTCTGTTGATCCGCCAGCCAACGCGCCACCAACGGCCAGACTTCAGTCTGCGCAGCCTTGCTGACAAGCATTTCCACATGACCGAAATTATCGCCAAAGCCTTGCTCGCGGCCAAGGGTGATGAACTGCTTGTGCTCGGAGCCAACCTGATCGAACAGCTTGTGGCAGGCCCAGGTCGGGTCTTGATGATCGCCCGCGGCGCTCACGGCCAGCACTGGCAACTGGACCTCGGCCAAACCCGCCCACCAGTCCTTGTCGGCATCACCAAAACGGCCGAACAGCCCGTACCAGCGCATGCTTTCCAGGGCCAGGCCAATCGGCTCGTCCTCCGGGCCGCGCTTGAGCCGTGAACCTGACAGTTGGGCAAATCGCTTGAGAATGAAGCGCCCGCTCCACTCCACCGGCGGAAACTTCAACGGCCAGTAGGTGCGGCTGACCTGAGTGCCAAAAAACGCCGCAGACGCGACGACAGGCTCGCCGATGTATTCCCCACCCAGCGCCGCCGCCAGCGTAATGCCACCCAGCGAATGACCGATCCAGTGTGGGACCTGGCCGCTTTGTTCGCGCACGAACGCGCCAATGGCCGGCAAATCGTAACGCGCGTAGTCGGCGACGCGGTTTTTACGATAATCCTGATTGCGCTGAGACAGCCCATGACCGCGCATTTCCGGAATCCACACATCGAACCCCAGACGCGTCAGATAAGCCCCCAACCCCAGACCTTTGGGAGAGAACCAGAACCGTCGATTGGAAAAGCTGCCGTGCAACAGAATCACCGGCACGCCACGCACCGCCGGCTCATCGGCCAGGCCCAGGCGCGTCACAGCCAGTTCGACGGTGCCGTCGGGGCTGTTGCCGGGTTTCAAACGATAGACGTCTTCGCTCAAATCACCGCGCCGCTCGGCGCTGATCAGGGCGACAGGAAATAGGTTGCTGCTGCTTTGCATAATGCTCTTGCACAAAAAAGGGCGGCATCCAGAGGAGCCCGCCCTACTTGAATCTCTAAAAGGGCCGATCACAGATCGGCCCTTTCACTCACACCATCAGGCCGGAGCCTGACCTTCAGCCAGGAAGAACCAGGTTTCCAGCACGGAATCGGGGTTCAGCGAAACGCTTTCGATGCCCTGCTCCATCAGCCACTTGGCCAGATCCGGGTGGTCCGAAGGGCCCTGACCGCAGATGCCGATGTACTTGCCGGCCTTGTTGCATGCCTGAATAGCATTGGCCAGCAGCTTCTTGACCGCAGGATTACGCTCGTCGAACAGATGCGCGATGATCCCGGAGTCACGGTCCAGGCCCAGTGTCAGCTGAGTCAGGTCGTTGGAGCCGATGGAGAAACCATCGAAGAACTCGAGGAACTCTTCAGCCAGGATCGCGTTGGAAGGCAGTTCGCACATCATGATTACGCGCAGACCGTTTTCGCCACGGGCCAGACCGTTTTCGGCCAGCAGATCGACCACCTGGCTTGCTTCGCCCAGGGTGCGAACGAACGGCACCATGATTTCGACGTTGGTCAGGCCCATCTCGTTGCGCACGCGTTTGAGGGCGCGGCACTCGAGCTCGAAGCAGTCGCGGAACGATTCGCTGATGTAACGCGAAGCGCCACGGAAGCCCAGCATCGGGTTTTCTTCTTCCGGCTCGTAGAGTTTGCCGCCGATCAGGTTCGCGTATTCGTTGGACTTGAAGTCCGACAGACGCACGATGACCTTTTTCGGCCAGAACGCTGCCGCCAGGGTACTGATGCCCTCGACCAGTTTTTCGACATAGAAGCCGACCGGGTCGTTGTAACCGGCGATGCGCTTGTCGACGCTGTCCTTGATCTCTTGCGGCAGGCCGTCGTAGTTCAACAGCGCTTTCGGGTGTACGCCGATCATGCGGTTGATGATGAATTCCAGACGGGCCAGGCCCACACCGGCGTTCGGCAGTTGCGCGAAGTCGAAGGCGCGGTCCGGGTTGCCGACGTTCATCATGATCTTGAACGGCAGATCCGGCATGGCATCCACGGAGTTTTTCTTGATGTCGAAGCCCAGTTCGCCTTCGAAGATGTAGCCGGTGTCGCCTTCAGCGCAAGAAACAGTCACACCCTGGCCGTCTTTCAACAGCTGAGTCGCGTTGCCGCAACCGACCACGGCCGGGATACCCAGCTCGCGAGCGATGATCGCCGCGTGGCAGGTACGGCCGCCACGGTTGGTGACGATAGCGCTGGCGCGCTTCATGACCGGTTCCCAGTCCGGGTCGGTCATGTCGGAAACCAGAACGTCGCCCGGCTGGACTTTGTCCATCTCGGACACGTCCTTGATGATCCGCACCTTGCCGGCGCCGATGCGCTGGCCGATGGCGCGACCTTCCACCAGCACGGTGCCGGTTTCTTTCAACAGGTAACGTTCCATGACATTGGCCGAAGTGCGGCTCTTCACGGTTTCAGGACGGGCCTGAACGATGTAGAGCTTGCCGTCGTCACCGTCTTTGGCCCATTCGATGTCCATCGGGCACTTGTAGTGCTTTTCGATGATCATCGCTTGCTTGGCCAGCTCGCTGACTTCGGCGTCGCTCAGGCAGAAACGTGCACGATCAGCCTTGTCCACGTCGATGGTCTTGACCGACTTACCGGCCGTGGCCACTTCGCCGTAGATCATCTTGATGGCTTTGCTGCCCAGGTTGCGACGCAGGATGGCCGGACGACCGGCTTCCAGCGTGCCTTTGTGGACATAGAATTCATCCGGGTTCACCGCGCCTTGTACGACGGTTTCACCCAGGCCGTAAGCGCCGGTGATGAACACCACGTCACGGAAGCCCGATTCGGTATCGAGGGTGAACATCACGCCGGCGGTGCCGGTTTCGGAGCGGACCATGCGCTGCACGCCAGCCGACAGGGCAACCAGCTTGTGGTCGAAGCCCTGGTGGACGCGATAGGAAATCGCACGGTCGTTGAACAGGGAAGCGAACACCTCTTTGGCGGCGCGAATAACGTTTTCGACACCACGGATGTTCAGGAATGTTTCCTGCTGGCCAGCGAAGGAAGCGTCCGGCAAGTCTTCGGCGGTAGCGGAAGAGCGCACGGCAACGGCCATGTCAGGGTTGCCGGCCGACAGCGTGGCGAACGCGGTGCGGATCTCGGCGTTGAGCTTCTCGGGGAATTCGGCTTCCATGATCCATTGACGGATCTGGGCACCGGTTTTGGCCAGGGCGTTGACATCGTCGACATCCAGCGCGTCGAGGGCGGCATGGATCTGATCGTTCAGACCGCTCAGTTCCAGGAAATCACGATATGCCTGAGCTGTCGTGGCGAAGCCACCGGGCACCGATACACCGGCACCTGCAAGGTTACTGATCATCTCGCCCAGGGATGCGTTCTTGCCCCCCACATGCTCTACATCATGGACGCCGAGCTTATCGAGGGAAACTACGTACTCTACCAAGGTGATCTCTCCACTAACTGTGTTGGAAAAGCTCAGAAGCCGGCGACTCGGGGGAGCATTTGCCGGCTGTATGGCCTGGACCTGGAAAATAAGTGAGAATGCTGGCCACTGGCGGCCGACAAATCGCGCCTACTATATCCAAGAATCGTCACTAGCTTAAGGCCCAAGGTGCAAATGAAACGATCTGCTTTCTTTATCTCCGATGGCACGGGCATTACGGCCGAAACCCTGGGTCAAAGCCTGTTGGCGCAGTTCGAAAACATTACCTTCAGCAAAATCACGCGGCCCTACATCGACAACGCGGATAAAGCGCGGGCCATGGTACAACAAATCAACAAAGCCGCCGAAAACGATGGTTTTCGTCCGATTATTTTCGACACCATCGTCAATCAGGACATTCGTGAGATTCTCGCAACGTCGAATGGTTTCATGATCGACATTTTTTCGACCTTCCTGGCCCCGCTGGAACAGGAACTGACCGAGCATTCTTCCTACACCGTCGGCAAATCCCATTCCATTGGTGGCAACTCCAATTACATGGAGCGCATCGAGGCGGTGAACTTCGCCCTCGACAACGACGATGGCGCCCGCACGCACTATTACGACAAGGCCGACTTGATACTAGTGGGCGTGTCGCGATGTGGTAAGACGCCGACGTGTCTGTACATGGCCATGCAATTCGGCATCCGTGCGGCCAATTACCCGCTGACCGAAGATGACATGGAGCGCCTGCAACTGCCAACCGCCCTGCGCGCCCATCATCACAAGCTGTTCGGCCTGACCATCGACCCGGACCGGCTCACCGCGATCCGCAACGAACGCAAGCCCAACAGCCGCTATTCGAGCTACGCACAGTGCGAATTCGAAGTGCGCGAGGTGGAGAATCTGTTTCGACGCGAGAACATTGCCCACATCAATTCCACGCATTTCTCCGTGGAAGAAATCTCTGCGAAGATTTTAGTAGAGAAAGGTGTGGAGCGACGGTTCAAGTAATTTCCGGCGTCTGCTCCACCGCCATCGCGGGCAAGCCCGCTCCCACAGGGATCTGTGTTGAATGCAAAATCCAAACAATGGAGAGCCTGTGGGAGCGGGCTTGCCCGCGATTGAACGATGACGCGGTGTAACTAGATCACAAACAAATCCACAAACCGGTTCACCGCCGTCTCCTCAAGCCGCGCCTGGTCCTTGCACAACGCAAAGATCTCGGCACTCCGCTGCGCCGTGAAGCGCGTCGCCAGATTGGCCTTGAACTTCTCTTCCAGCAGCGGAATGCCATCGGTGCGGCGACGGCGATGGCCGATCGGGTACTCCACCACCACGTTCTCGGTGCTGGAGCCGTCCTTGAAGAACACCTGCACCGCATTGGCGATGGAGCGTTTATCCGGCTCCAGGTATTCGCGGGTGAAGCGCGGGTCTTCGACGATGGCCATTTTGTCGCGCAGCACGTCGATGATCGGATGCACGGCGTGGAAGTCGTCTTCATATTGCTCGGCCACCAGATTACCGAACACCAAGGGTACGGCGGTCATGTACTGGATGCAGTGGTCGCGGTCCGCAGCGTTGGCCAGCGGGCCGACCTTGGAGATGATGCGGATCGCCGATTCGTGGGTGGTGATGACGATCCTGTCGATTTCGTGCAGGCGATTCCTGACCAGTGGGTGCAAAGTGACGGCGGCCTCGCAGGCAGTTTGCGCGTGAAACTCGGCGGGAAAGCTGATCTTGAACAGCACGTTTTCCATCACGTAGCTGCCGAACGGCCGAGAGAATCTGAAGGCCCGCTTGTCTTCAGGCTTGAGCGCCATGTCATTGTTGGTGTGGCTGAACAGTACGTCGTAGAAACCCCATTGTTTGGCGGTCAGTACACCGGGAATGCCCATCTCCCCGCGCATTGCAATGTCCGCCAGACGCACGCCACGACTGGACGCATCCCCCGCTGCCCAGGATTTACGCGACCCGGCATTTGGCGCATGCCGGTAAGTACGCAGCGCCTGGCCGTCGGCAAAGGCATGGGACAACGCCGACAGCAGTTGCTCGCGATTGGCGCCCATGAGCTTGGCGGTGACCGCGGTCGAGGCGACTTTCACCAGGATGACGTGGTCGATGCCGACGCGATTGAAGGAGTTTTCCAACGCAATCACGCCTTGAATCTCGTGAGCCATGATCATCGCTTCCAACACCACGCGAAGGGTCAGCGGTGCGTCGCCATTGGCCTGGCGTTTTTGCGACAGATGGTCGGCCACCGCAAGAATGGCGCCGAGGTTATCGGACGGATGACCCCATTCGGCGGCGAGCCAAGTGTCGTTGTAATCAAGCCAGCGGACGATGCAACCGATGTCCCAAGCGGCTTTGACCGGATCAAGACGATAACTGGTGCCCGGCACGCGAGCACCGAAGGGAACGACAGTGCCTTCGACGATAGGTCCAAGGTGTTTGATGCATTCGGGAAAACGCAGGGCCAGCAGACCGCAGCCGAGGGTGTCCATCAGGCAATTGCGGGCGGTATCCAGCGCTTCTGGAGATTCGATTTTGAAGTTGAGGACGTAGTCGGTGATGTCCTGCAGGACCGTATCGTAGTCGGGGCGGTTGTTCAGGTCGACGTTGGCGCTCATGTTCGATTCACTCGGTCAGTGGTTCGCTGATGGGACCTCGGTTCAGGATCAATCTTAGTTGGTGACGCCATTCTTGTTATTGAAATGCAGTCCACTGTGGGAGCGGGCTTGCCCGCGATAGCGGTGTATCAGCCGACATAGATGTTGAATGTGAAGGCCTCATCGCGGGCAAGCCCGCTCCCACAGGGTTTTGGGTGACGTCTAAACTTATGTCAGAAACAATCCCCCGGCACGCGGACATAGCCTTCCATCAACACCCGCGCACTGCGGCTCATGATGGCTTTGTTCACGGTCCATTCACCGTTGACCTGAGTGGCCTCGGCGCCCACGCGCAAGGTCCCGGAGGGATGACCGAAGCGCACCGCGTTGCGTTCGATGCCGCCCGCCGCCAAGTTCACCAACGTGCCGGAAATCGCCGCCGCCGTGCCGATGGCCACCGCTGCCGTGCCCATCATCGCGTGGTGCAGTTTGCCCATGGACAGCGCACGCACCAGCAAGTCAATGTCGGTGGCCGCAATCGCCTTGCCGCTGGACGCAATGTACTCCGCCGGTTTGGCGACGAACGCCACCTTCGGCGTGTGCTGACGCTTGGCCGCTTCGTCCAGGTGCTGAATCAGCCCCATGCGCAACGCGCCGTAAGCGCGGATGGTTTCGAACATCGCCAGGGCCTTCAGGTCGCCATTGATCGCGCCCTGCAATTCGGTACCGGTGTAGCCGATGTCTTCGGCATTGATGAAAATGGTCGGAATGCCGGCGTTGATCAAGGTCGCCCTGAGCGTACCGACGCCCGGCACTTCGAGGTCATCTACCAGATTGCCGGTGGGGAACATCGAACCACCGCCACCCTCTTCTTCCGCCGCCGGGTCCATGAATTCGAGCTGCACTTCGGCCGCCGGAAAGGTCACACCGTCGAGTTCGAAATCGCCGGTTTCCTGGACCTCACCGTTGGTGATCGGCACATGGGCGATGATGGTCTTGCCGATGTTGGCCTGCCACACGCGCACCACCGCCACACCGTTGTGCGGAATGCGGCTGGCATCCACCAGGCCATTGCTGATGGCGAACGAACCGACCGCCGCCGACAGGTTGCCGCAGTTGCCGCTCCAGTCGACGAAAGGCTTGTCGATGGAGACCTGACCGAACAGGTAATCGACGTCATGGTCGGCCTTGATGCTTTTCGACAGGATCACGGTTTTGCTGGTGCTGGACGTCGCACCGCCCATGCCGTCGATTTGCTTGTCGTATGGGTCGGGACTGCCGATCACTCGCAGCAATAACGCATCGCGAGCCGGGCCGGGAATCTGTGCCGCTTCGGGCAGGTCTTTCAGGCTGAAGAACACGCCTTTGCTGGTGCCGCCGCGCATGTAGGTGGCGGGGATTTTGATCTGAGGTGCGTGAGCCATTGGTGCTCCTTATAGATAGACAGACACGGGCCTGAAATCCCGTGTCCGCACATCGTTGTTAAACGGCAACCGCCGATTCTTCGAGGAAGTCCTGAGCGAAACGCTGCAACACGCCGCCGGCCTCGTAGATCGACACTTCTTCAGCGGTGTCGAGGCGGCAGGTCACCGGCACTTCGACGCGTTCGCCGTTTTTGCGATTGATCACCAGCGTCAGCGTCGCACGCGGGGTGCGGTCGCCGATCACGTCGTAGGTTTCGCTGCCGTCGATGGCCAGGGTGTGACGGTCGGTGCCCGGTTTGAACTCCAGCGGCAACACGCCCATGCCCACCAGGTTGGTGCGGTGGATGCGCTCGAAACCTTCCGCAGCGATTGCTTCCACACCTGCCAGACGCACACCTTTGGCTGCCCAGTCACGGGACGAACCCTGACCATAGTCGGCGCCGGCGATGATGATCAGCGGCTGCTTGCGTTCCATGTAGGTTTCGATGGCTTCCCACATGCGCATGACCTGGCCTTCCGGCTCGACTCGCGCCAGGGAACCCTGCTTGACCTTGCCGTTTTCCTGAACCATTTCATTGAACAGTTTCGGGTTGGCGAACGTCGCGCGCTGCGCGGTCAAGTGGTCGCCGCGGTGCGTGGCGTAGGAGTTGAAGTCTTCTTCCGGCAGGCCCATTTTCGCCAGGTATTCACCGGCGGCGCTGTCGAGCATGATCGCGTTGGAAGGCGACAGGTGATCGGTGGTGATGTTGTCCGGCAGCACCGCCAGCGGGCGCATGCCCTTGAGCGGACGAGCGCCGGCCAGCGCGCCTTCCCAATACGGCGGACGACGGATGTAGGTGCTCATTTCGCGCCAGTCATACAGCGGCGTGACCTTCGGACCGGTATCTTCGTGGATGGCGAACATCGGAATGTACACTTGGCGGAACTGCTCCGGTTTCACCGAAGCCTTGACCACCGCGTCGATTTCTTCGTCGCTCGGCCAGATGTCTTTCAGGCGGATTTCCTTGCCGTTCGCGTCCAGGCCCAGCACATCTTTTTCGATGTCGAAACGGATGGTCCCGGCGATGGCGTAAGCCACCACCAATGGCGGCGAAGCCAGGAACGCGTTTTTGGCGTATGGGTGAATCCGCCCATCGAAGTTACGGTTACCGGAAAGTACGGCCGTGGCATACAGATCGCGATCGATGATCTCTTGCTGGATCACCGGGTCCAGCGCGCCGGACATGCCGTTGCACGTGGTGCAGGCGAAGGCCACGACGCCGAAGCCGAGTTGTTCCAGTTCTTTAGTCAGCCCGGCTTCATCCAGATACAGCGCCACGGTTTTCGAACCCGGCGCCAGCGAGGATTTGACCCATGGCTTGCGGGTCAGCCCGAGCTTGTTGGCGTTGCGCGCCAGCAGGCCAGCGGCAATCACGTTGCGTGGGTTGCTGGTGTTGGTGCAACTGGTGATGGCGGCGATGATCACCGCGCCGTCCGGCATCTGGCCGGGCACGTCGTCCCACTGGCCGGAGATGCCTTGCGCCGCGAGATCGGACGTGGCGACACGGGCGTGCGGGTTGCTCGGGCCGGCCATGTTGCGCACCACCGAGGACAGGTCGAAGCTCAGCCCTCGCTCGTATTGCGCGCCTTTCAGGCTGTCGGCCCAGAGACCGGTCTGCTTGGCGTAATTCTCCACAAGCTGCACTTGCTCGTCTTCACGGCCGGTGAGTTTCAGGTAGTCGATAGTCTGCTGGTCGATGTAGAACATTGCCGCCGTGGCGCCGTATTCCGGGGCCATGTTGGAAATGGTCGCACGGTCGCCCAAGGTCAGAGCCGAAGCCCCTTCACCGAAGAACTCCAGCCATGCGCCGACGACTTTTTGTTTGCGCAGGTATTCGGTCAGCGCCAGCACCATGTCGGTGGCAGTGATGCCCGGTTGCAGCTTGCCAGTGAGTTCGACACCGACGCTTTCCGGCAGACGCATCCACGATGCGCGACCAAGCATGACGCTTTCCGCTTCCAGACCACCAACACCAATGGCGATCACGCCCAGCGCATCGACGTGCGGGGTGTGACTGTCGGTGCCGACGCAGGTATCGGGGAAGGCCACACCGTCACGCACCTGAATCACTGGCGACATTTTCTCCAGGTTGATCTGGTGCATGATCCCGTTGCCTGGCGGGATCACGTCAACGTTCTTGAAGGCTTTTTTGGTCCAGTTGATGAAGTGGAAACGGTCTTCGTTGCGACGGTCTTCAATGGCACGGTTCTTTTCAAACGCTTCCGGGTCGAAGCCACCGCGCTCAACGGCCAGGGAGTGGTCGACGATCAACTGAGTCGGCACCACCGGGTTCACTTGCGCCGGGTCACCACCTTGCAGGGCGATGGCGTCGCGCAGGCCGGCGAGGTCGACCAGGGCGGTCTGGCCAAGAATGTCGTGGCACACCACGCGGGCCGGGAACCACGGGAAATCGAGATCGCGTTTGCGCTCGATGAATTGCTTCAAGGACTCAGTGAGCGTGGCCGGGTCGCAGCGACGCACGAGGTTTTCCGTCAGCACGCGGGAGGTGTACGGCAGGGTGTCGTAGGCGCCAGGCGCAATGGCATCGACCGCCGCGCGGACGTCGAAATAATCCAGATGGCTGCCGGGCAGCGGTTTGCGGAATTCAGTGTTCATCGTCAGGACTCGGTCACGGTGGTTTCAAAGGGTGGGGCCTGGCGCAGCTGTTGAAGCAAACACAATCCACTGTGGGAGCGGGCTTGCCCGCGATAGCGGTGTATCAGTCGACATCCATGTTGGATGTCAGTCCGTCATCGCGGGCAAGCCCGCTCCCACAGGGACCTGCGTTTTGTTCAGGTTCCTGTGCCGGCGCCCTCCCGGTCAGCGTTGTTCGATTGGCACGAACTTGCGCTGTTCGACGCCGACGTATTCGGCGCTCGGGCGGATGATGCGGTTGTTGGCACGTTGTTCGAACACATGCGCCGCCCAGCCGGTCAGGCGCGAGCAGACGAAGATCGGTGTGAACAACTTGGTCGGGATGCCCATGAAGTGGTACGTCGACGCATGGTAGAAGTCGGCGTTCGGGAACAGCTTCTTCTGTTCCCACATGGTTGCGTCGATGGCTTCGGAAACCGGGAACAGCACGGTGTCGCCCACTTCGTCGGAGAGTTTTTTCGACCAGGCCTTGATCACCTCGTTGCGCGGATCGTTGTCCTTATAGATCGCGTGGCCGAAGCCCATGATCTTGTCCTTGCGCGCCAGCATGCCGAGGGTGCCCTCGACCGCCTCTTCAGGCGACGAGAAGCGCTCGATCATTTCCATCGCCGCTTCGTTGGCGCCGCCGTGCAACGGGCCGCGCAGGGAGCCGATGGCCGCCGTGATGCAGGAATACAGATCCGACAGGGTCGAGGCACACACGCGGGCGGTGAAGGTCGAGGCGTTGAACTCGTGCTCTGCGTAGAGGATCAGCGAAACGTTCATCACCTTGACGTGCAACTCGCTCGGTTTCTTGTCGTGCAACAGGTGCAGGAAATGGCCGCCGATGCAGGCTTCGTCAGTCACGCAATTGATGCGTTTGCCGTCGTGGCTGAAGCGATACCAGTAGCACATGATCGCCGGGAACGCGGCCAGCAGGCGGTCGGTTTTGTCGTGCTGCTCGGAGAAGTCTTTCTCCGGTTCGATGTTGCCCAGGAACGAGCAACCGGTGCGCATCACGTCCATCGGATGGGCGTCGGCGGGGATGCGTTCCAGTACTTCTTTCAGCGCTTGCGGCAGGTCACGCAGCTTGCTCAGTTTGGTCACGTAAGCGGCGAGTTGCGCTTTGGTAGGTAGCTCGCCGTACAGCAGCAGGTATGCCACTTCTTCGAATTGGGCGTCAGCCGCCAGTTCGCGAACGTCATAGCCGCGATAGGTCAGGCCTGCGCCCGACTGGCCCACGGTGGACAGTGCGGTTTGCCCGGCAACCTGGCCACGGAGCCCGGCGCCACTGAGTACTTTTGCTTCGGCCATTGCTGTCTCCAGTTTTCTTGAATTTGTTAGGGAATCGGCAAATTGTGTTTCATCAGGTTCTTTGGGGATTGCCGAAAAGATCGCAGCCTTCGGCAGCTCCTACATTGACTGCGTTCGACAACAACCCTGTAGGAGCTGTCGAGTGAAACGAGGCTGCGATCTTTTGATCTTTTGATCTTTATTTCTTCGCCGCAAACAACGCATCGAGCTTCTGCTCGAAGGTGTGGTAATCGATGCGATCGTAAAGCTCCATGCGCGTCTGCATAGTGTCGATGACGTTCTGCTGCGTGCCGTCGCGGCGGATCGCGGTGTAGACGTTTTCCGCGGCTTTGTTCATCGCGCGGAACGCCGACAGCGGGTACAGCACCAACGACACGTCGGCAGCAGCGAGCTGCTCGGTGGTGTACAGCGGCGTCGCGCCGAATTCAGTGATATTGGCCAGGATCGGCGCTTTCACGCGGCTGGCGAACAGCTTGTACATCTCAAGCTCGGTGATGGCTTCCGGGAAGATCATGTCGGCGCCGGCTTCGATGCACGCGGCGGCGCGTTCCAGCGCAGATTCAAGACCTTCCACCGCCAGGGCGTCGGTGCGGGCCATGATCACGAAGCTGTCGTCGGTGCGGGCATCGACGGCCGCTTTGATGCGGTCGACCATTTCCTGCAGCGAGACGATCTCTTTATTAGGACGATGACCGCAGCGCTTGGCGCCGACCTGGTCTTCGATGTGGATTGCCGCCGCGCCGAACTTGATCATCGACTTCACGGTACGGGCGACGTTGAACGCCGAGGAACCGAAACCGGTGTCCACGTCCACCAGCAGCGGCAGGTCGCAGACGTCAGTGATGCGACGCACGTCGGTCAGCACGTCATCCAGACCGGTAATCCCCAGGTCCGGCACGCCGAGGGAGCCGGCAGCCACCCCGCCACCCGACAGGTAAATAGCCTTGAAACCGGCGCGCTTGGCCAGCAGTGCGTGGTTGGCGTTGATCGTGCCGACCACTTGCAGCGGATGTTCGCTGGCGACCGCATCGCGGAAACGCTGGCCTGGAGTGCTCTTGTTGGAACTCATGACTCACCTCGTTCAGTGGCTGTCGGGTTAGCGCCGTCCTGGTAGTGACGGGCGATATTGCGTTTGGAGGCGCCGATGTGACGGCGCATCAACAACTCGGCCAGCTCACCGTCACGGTCGGCGATGGCATCGAGAATTCGGTGGTGTTCGGCAAACGCCTGGCGCGGCCGATTGGGCGTGGTGGAAAACTGGATGCGGTACATGCGCACCAGCTGATAGAGCTCACCGCACAGCATCTGGGTCAGGGTGCGGTTGCCGCTGCCCTGGATGATCCGGTAATGAAAGTCGAAATCGCCTTCCTGCTGGTAGTAACCGACACCGGCCTGAAACGCCGCATCGCGCTCATGGGTTTCCAGCACCCGACGCAGTTCGTCGATTTCTTCGACCGTCATGCGTTCAGCCGCCAGACGGCACGCCATGCCTTCCAGGGATTCGCGAATTTCGTAGAGTTCCAGCAGTTCGGCGTGGCTCAGCGATACCACCCGCGCCCCGACGTGCGGCACGCGAACCAGCAGGCGCTGGCCTTCCAGACGGTGAATGGCCTCACGCAGCGGCCCGCGGCTGATGCCGTAGGTGCGCGCCAGCTCGGGCTCTGAGATCTTGCTGCCCGGGGCGATCTCGCCTTTGACGATGGCCGCCTGAATACGTCGGAAGACGTTTTCGGAAAGTGTTTCCGAGTCGTCCTGAACTGTGACCGGGGGATCGAGTTGATCCAGCATATTGTCGACACCTTGAAAACCAATGCCGCAAAAACTAGCGAATATGGCCAGATACGTCAAAGGATAATTCGATATTGTCGACAATCGTCTAATAACCACGCTGCACCATAAGGAAGCAACCCCTCAAGTTATAGCCGTCGGCCAACGCTGGCGCCATAAACCCACCGTGCTAGAATGCCGCCCGCATTTGCTTGTCATCTGCATTGCCTGTCATAAAAAACGGATAGGCATACGAGGGAGCTTGTGCAGCAATGCCAGGGCCTTGAATTGAAGAACGGACCGCTGCGCACCAGGATTTATGAGACTCAAGCCCTTCACCACATTCCTTTGTCTTTTTGGTCTGCCAGGTTTCGCCGCGGCAGGGGAAAAGACTGTGTACGGCCTCAATGAGTACGCTTCGCTGGAAGGCATCAATCTGGAAGTCGCCGCCAAACTCGACACTGGGGCGAAAACCGCTTCGCTGAGTGCCCGCGACATCAAACGCTTCAAACGCAATGGCGAGTCCTGGGTGCGCTTCTATCTGGCTATCGACGCCGCGCATTCGCATCCGATCGAACGACCGCTGGCCCGTGTCAGCAAGATCAAGCGCCGGGCCGGTGACTACGACCCGGAAGAAGGCAAAAAATACACCGCCCGTCCGGTCATCGAGCTGGATATCTGCATGGGTTCGGCTTTACGCAGCATCGAAGTGAACTTGACCGACCGCAGTGCCTTCCAATACCCGCTCTTGATCGGCTCCGAAGCGCTCAAACGCTTCGATGCGCTGGTCGACCCCAGTCTTAAATACGCTGCTGGCAAACCCGCCTGCGCCACCGACGCACATACCGCAGAGTAATTCCAATGCGCTCTCTTACCCTCCATCTGAAACTGCTGATCGCCATCCTGGTGGTGCTGGGCATTTCAGTTACGGCCTATCAGATTTTCGTGCTCGGAATTCCGGTGACCGAAGACGCTACCGACGACTTGTGGAACATCGACGCCAAGGTCGAGTTCGTCGCCAACGCCAAGGATCCGATCAAGATCCAGATGTTCGTGCCGCCGCTGAGCCGCGACTACGTGAGCCTCAACGAGAGTTTCATTTCCAATAATTACGGCGTGGCAGTGAACCGTGCCGATGGTAACCGCAAGGTCACCTGGTCGGCGCGTCGGGCCAAAGGCAACCAGACCCTTTATTACCGACTGGTGCTGACCAAGCGCTACAGCGGCGAAAAATCCAAGATCAAAGGCCCGACCTTCCGCGACAGCATTGCCGTCGAAGGCCCGGAAAAAATCGCCGCCGAAGCCTTGCTCGCGCCGATCCGCCAACACTCGGCCGACGTCGAAACCTTCATCGGCGAAGCCATCAAGCGCGTCAACAACCTCAACGACGACAACGTAAAACTGCTGCTGGCCGGCGATCCGTCCACCGTGAACAAAGCCAAAATCGTCGAACTGGTACTGTCCATCGCCCACGTGCCGGTGGAAAAGGTCCACACCATTCGCCTGGTAGCCGATCAGCCGCAAATGCCTGAACTCTGGTTACGCAGCTTCAACGGCACCGACTGGCTGTACTTCAACCCGGAAACCGGCGAACAGGGCCTGCCCACCGACCGCTTGCTGTGGTGGACCGGCGACGAAAACCTGATCACCGTCGATGGCGGTAAAAAAGCCAACGTCACCTTCAGCCTGAACAACAGCGAAATGAACGCCATTCGCCTAGCCAAGCTGACCGACGAAAACTCCGACGCCAACTTCCTCGATTACTCGCTGTACGGTCTGCCGCTGGAAACCCAGCAGACCTTCATGATCATGGTGATGATCCCGATCGGCGTGCTGGTGATCCTGATCCTGCGCAACCTGATCGGCATTCAGACACTCGGCACCTTTACCCCGGTGCTGATCGCCCTCGCCTTCCGGGAAACCCAGCTCGGCTTCGGTATTGTGCTGTTCACCATCATCACGGCGCTGGGGCTGTCGCTGCGCTCCTACCTTGAACACTTGAAGCTGCAAATGCTGCCGAGGCTGTCGGTGGTGCTGACCTTCGTGGTGGTGCTGATCGCGGCTATCAGCCTGTTCAGCCACAAACTCGGCCTGGAACGCGGCTTGTCGGTGGCGCTGTTCCCGATGGTGATTCTGACCATGACCATCGAACGCCTGTCGATCACCTGGGAAGAGCGCGGTGGCGGCCACGCGATGAAAGTGGCGATCGGCACGTTGTTCGCAGCCGCCCTGGCGCACCTGATCATGAGCGTGCCTGAGCTGGTGTACTTCGTGTTCACCTTCCCGGCGATCCTGCTGATCCTGGTGGGTTTCATGCTGGCCATGGGTCGCTATCGCGGTTACCGCCTGACCGAACTGGTGCGTTTCAAGGCTTTCCTCAAGAAGGCTGACGCCTGATGTTCGGTCTCTGGAAGACCTGGAAAGCCCTGGAGGCCCGGGGCATCATGGGGATCAATCGGCGCAACGCAGACTATGTACTCAAGTACAACAAGCGCAGCCTGTACCCGATCGTCGATGACAAGATCATCACCAAGGAGCGCGCCATCGCCGCCGGCATCCACGTGCCGGAGCTGTACGGCGTGATCTCCACCGAGAAGGAAATCGACAACCTCAGCGAGATCATCGGCGGGCGTACCGATTTCGTGGTCAAGCCGGCCCAGGGCGCTGGCGGTGATGGCATTCTGGTGATCGCCGACCGCTTCGAGGGCCGCTATCGCACGGTGTCGGGCAAGATCATCAGCCACGAGGAAATCGAGCATCAGATTTCCAGCATCCTGACCGGCCTGTACTCGCTCGGCGGTCACCGTGACCGCGCGCTGATCGAATACCGCGTGACCCCGGACCAGATCTTCAAAAGCATCAGCTATGAAGGCGTGCCGGACATTCGCATCATCGTGCTGATGGGCTATCCGGTGATGGCCATGTTGCGCTTGCCGACTCGCCAGTCCGGCGGGAAGGCCAACCTGCACCAGGGCGCCATCGGCGTCGGTGTCGATCTGGCCACAGGCCTGACATTGCGCGGCACCTGGCTGAACAACATCATCAACAAACATCCGGACACCACCAACGCAGTGGACGGCGTGCAACTGCCCTACTGGGACGGTTTCATGAAGCTCGCTGCCGGCTGCTATGAGCTGTGCGGGCTGGGTTACATCGGTGTCGACATGGTGCTCGACCAGGAAAAAGGGCCGCTGATTCTTGAGCTTAACGCCCGGCCCGGATTGAACATTCAAATCGCCAACGATTGCGGATTGACGTTGCGTACCCACGCGGTCGAAGCGCGGCTGGAAGAATTACAGGCCCGCGGGATAATCGAAACAGCGCAGGAACGCGTGGAGTTCGTTCAGGAAATGTTTGGGCATATTCCTGCGGTTGAGGGCTGACCTGTGGCGAGGGGGCTTGCCCCCGTTCGGCTGCGCAGCAGTCGTCAAACCAGCCGATGCGGTCTGTCTGATACGACCTGATTTTGGGGCCGCTTCGCTGCCCAACGGGGGCAAGCCCCCTCGCCACAGGCAAACCTCCCTCGCCACAGATGTATCTCTTGCCGACATCCCCTCTAGGAGCAAATCCTGCAGAGGACTACAATCGCTCCCCCGCCTCGATGGCTGATCTGCCCCGCCCATGTTGACCTGTTCCGTACACCCGCTGCCCTATCGCGCCAACCCCGCCGAATACTTCGCGGCGATTCGTCATGCCCCCGGTGCCGTGCTGCTCGACAGCGGCCGGCCGAGCGCCGAGCGTGGGCGTTTTGACCTGCTCAGCGCCTGGCCGCTGGAGCAACTGGCTGTATTACCGGATGAAAGCGGCAACCATTTCCTGCAACGCCTTCGCGACACTCTGACGCGACTCGGCGAAGCCACTGTTCCGTTCGACCTGCCTTTCGCCGGTGGCCTGATCGGTTATCTGAGCTATGACTTCGGCCGACATCTGGAAAACCTGCCGAGCCAGGCGCGGGACGACCTGCAATTGCCCGACGCACGTTTCGGGCTGTACGACTGGGCCCTGATCAGCGATCACCACCAGGCCACCAGCCAACTGGTGTTCCACCCAACGCTGATCGACAGCGAACGACAGCGGCTGATCGAACTGTTCACGCAACCTGCACCTCAGAAAATCGAGCCTTTCAAACTGGACGGCCAGATGAGTGCCGACCTGAGCGCCGACGACTATCGACAAGCCTTCGAACGCATTCAGCAGTACATCCAGGCCGGCGACTGCTATCAGGTCAACTTCGCCCAGCGCTTCCGCGCGCAATGCCAGGGTGATCCGTGGGCCGCGTACTGCGCGCTGCGGGCGGCGTGCCCGACGCCGTTTTCCGGCTTCCAGAGTCTGCCCGACGGCGACGCCGTGCTGAGCCTGTCGCCGGAGCGCTTCGTCAAAGTCAGCGAGCGCCACGTCGAAACCCGCCCGATCAAAGGCACCCGCCCCCGCGGCCTGAATGCAGTTGAAGATGCGGCGAACGCCGCCGAACTACTGGCCAGCCCCAAGGATCGTGCGGAAAACCTGATGATCGTCGATTTGCTGCGCAACGACCTCGGTCGCACCTGCCGCATCGGCTCGGTGCGGGTGCCGGAGTTGTTCAGCCTGGAAAGCTATCCGAACGTGCATCACTTGGTGAGCAGCGTTACTGGCGAGCTGGCGGATGACAAGGATGCGCTGGATTTGATTGCCGGCAGCTTCCCCGGCGGCTCGATTACCGGCGCACCAAAGATTCGCGCCATGCAGATCATCGACGAACTGGAGCCGACCCGTCGTGGGTTGTATTGCGGTTCATTACTGTACCTGGACGTGCGCGGCGAGATGGACAGCTCCATCGCCATTCGCAGTTTGCTGGTCAAGGATGGGCAGGTGTGTTGCTGGGGTGGCGGCGGGATCGTCGCGGATTCGGACTGGCAGGCGGAATATCAGGAATCGATAACCAAGGTGAAGGTGCTGCTCGATACTTTGGGGGGCCTTTAAAAGCTTCGCGGGCAAGCCCGCTCCCGCAGGATTTGTGTTGATCGACACATAACCTGCGGGAGCGGGCTTGCCCGCGATGGGGCCATCCCTGACGACTACAAACTCAACGCCCGATTCGAAGCCTTGATGAACTCTTGCTTCAACTCCGCAAAGCTGTGCACCGCCGGGAACTGTGGAAACTCACGAATCACATTGTCCGGCGCATGGAACAGAATCCCGGCATCCGCCTCGCCCAGCATCGTCGTATCGTTGTAGGAATCCCCCGCCGCGATCACCCGATAGTAGAGGCTCTTGAACGCCAATACCGACTGCCGCTTGGGATCTTTCTGACGCAACTGATAGCCCGTGACCCGACCGGCATCGTCGGTAATCAGACGATGGCAAAGCAAGGTCGGAAAGCCCAGTTGACGCATCAGCGGCTGGGAGAATTCGTAAAAGGTGTCCGACAGAATCACCACCTGAAAGCGTTCACGCAGCCAGTCGACGAATTCGCTGGCGCCTTCCAGAGGCTTGAGCGTGGCGATCACTTCCTGGATGTCGGAAAGCTTCAGGCCGTGCTCGTCGAGAATCCGCAAGCGCTGCTTCATCAACACGTCATAGTCGGGAATGTCCCGAGTGGTGGCCCTGAGGGAGTCGATCCCGGTTTTTTCGGCAAAGGCGATCCAGATTTCCGGGACCAGCACACCTTCAAGATCCAGACAGGCAATTTCCACAAGACACTCCCATTTTGTACTGTTTATTGAGTCGAGCGAGCAAAAGGACTGCCGAACTCTAGCGACTCGCCCTCCTCTGTGCAACGCAGAGGGCGCACCAGCCGCCGCAGGATTTTGTTACCATCAGGCATATATAGAGCGCCCAGCGCCACCGACCTGTAGGAAGCCGCCCTGATGAGCCCATCGTTCGATGTCGTGGAACTCGCCACGACCTATGCCAACAAATCCGCCCAGGACATCCTGAAACTCGCATTCGCCGAGTTCGGCGATGACCTGTGGATATCTTTCAGCGGCGCCGAGGATGTAGTGCTGGTGGACATGGCCTGGAAGCTAAACAAGAACGTCAAAGTGTTTAGCCTCGACACCGGCCGCTTGCACCCCGAGACCTACCGCTTCATCGAGCAGGTGCGCGAGCACTACAAGATCGACATCGAAGTGGTATCGCCGGACTACACCAAGCTCGAACCTTTCGTGAAGGAAAAAGGCCTGTTCAGCTTCTACAAGGACGGCCATGGCGAGTGCTGCGGCATCCGCAAGATCGAGCCATTGCGTCGCAAGCTGTCGGGCGTGACTGCGTGGGCCACCGGCCAGCGTCGGGACCAGAGCCCGGGCACCCGCAGCGCGGTCGCGGTGCTGGAAATCGATACCGCGTTCTCCACCCCGGAACGCACTCTGTACAAATTCAATCCGCTGGCGCAAATGACCAGCGAAGAGATCTGGGGCTACATCCGCATGCTGGAGCTGCCATACAACAGCCTGCATGAGCGCGGCTTCATCAGCATCGGCTGCGAGCCTTGCACCCGTCCGGTGCTGCCGAACCAGCATGAGCGCGAAGGTCGTTGGTGGTGGGAAGAAGCCACGCAGAAAGAATGCGGGCTGCATGCCGGAAACATCATCAGCAAATCCAAGGCTTAAAAGATCTCATCCCGCAACAGCTCCTGTAGGAGCTGGCGAAGCCTGCGATCTTTTGATCTTAGAAAAAAGTGCACACAGATATATCTGTGTGCACTTTTTATTTTTGCGCCCCAAAAAATTACATTTTTCTGTCTTGACTCCCTCATTCGATCATTCCCAGCCCCCCTCGTCGAAATAAATAGCTGTTCAATCGGCCCGTCCTGGCGCCGGTGCCAGGTTTCGACAGCGTCTCGCTGTTCTCCTGGCTGATTGGCGTCACGATTGCAGGGATGCTCTACCTGATCATCGCCAAACGGCAGCCTTACTACGCAGATGTCAGCGGTGAAGCCATCGCGGTCGATAACGTCAGCCATTGATCTCCGGGTGGCCCGGCAACGTCGGGCCGCAGAACCACTTCGCTATAAAAGGACCTCCCATGCGAATTCTCGTGGTCAACGTCAACACCACCGAATCCATTACCCAAGCCATCGCCCGCCAGGCCCAATCCGTGGCTTCGCCCGGTACGGAAATCATCGGCCTGACCCCGCATTTTGGTGCCGACTCCATCGAAGGCAATTTCGAAAGTTATCTGGCTGCTATTGCGGTGATGGATCGGGTCATGTCCTACGATCAGCCCTTCGATGCGGTCATCCAGGCCGGTTATGGCGAGCACGGCCGCGAAGGTTTGCAGGAGTTACTCAACGTGCCGGTGGTGGACATCACCGATGCCGGCGCCAGCACTGCGATGTTCCTCGGGCATGCCTATTCGGTGGTCACCACCCTGGACCGCACCGTGCCGCTGATCGAGGATCGCCTCAAACTGTCCGGTCTCTGGGACCGTTGCGCGTCGGTGCGGGCCAGCGGGTTGGCAGTGCTGGAGCTGGAGTCCGATCCAGAGCGTGCGCTGGAGGCGATTGTTCGGCAGGCGGAACTGGCGGTGAGTGAAGACAAGGCCGAGGTGATCTGCCTGGGCTGCGGCGGCATGGCCGGGCTGGATGAGCAGATTCGTCAGCGCACCGGCGTACCGGTGGTGGATGGGGTGACGGCGGCGGTGACCATTGCTGAATCGCTGGTGCGGTTGGGGTTGTCGACGTCGAAAGTGCGGACGTATGCGACGCCTCGGCCGAAGACCATTATTGGTTGGCCGGGGCGGTTTGGCAGGTAGACCGCGTTATCGTTCTTCGCGGGCAAGCCACGCGCCCACAGGGTTTTGAGTCGTCTCGTAATGATGTAAACGACACAAAACCTGTGGGAGCGTGGCTTGCCCGCGATGGCCACACCTCGGTCTTAAGCCAGGTTCAGAGCGCACTGAACCGCTGCCCCAACCCCTGCTCTGCAAACTGCTCAATGATGAAATCGACAAACGCCCGGGTCTTGCCCGGTAGCAGTTTGTGTTCGGCGTAATAGATGGAGATGTTGCCGTCGTCGACATACCAGTCGGGCAACACCCGCTGCAACGTTCCGGCATCCAGATAGCCCACGGCAAACGGCATGCTCACCAATGCAATGCCCAACCCCTGAGCCGCCGTGGCGCAGGCGGCTTCAGAATCGCTCATGGTCATCCGCGCCTTGAGCGTCAGCGGGCTGTGTTGCCGGGTGCGACTGGTCAACTGCCAGGAACGCACGCGCCCCGTCTGCGGCGAGCGTATCAAGATGCCGTCGTGGTGTTTGAGGTCGTCGGGCTCGACGATCGTCTCGTGCCCCGCGAGGTACTCGGCTGAAGCCACCAACACTCGATGGGCGGGCGTCAGCTTGCGCGCCACCACGCCTTGGGGCAGTTCGAATCCGCCACCAATCGCCGCATCGAAACCCTGGCCGATCAGGTCGACCTGGCGGTTATCGAAATGCCAGTCCGGGTTGATCGCGGGAAAGCGCCGCAGAAACTCTCCCAGCAACGGCACGATGTACAAACGCCCGAACACTGTGCCCATGCTGACCTTGAGCGTACCTGCCGGACGTCCTTCGGCGCTGGCCAGGTTGGCCACGGCATTCTGGATCGTGTGCAGGCTGGCGCTGACTTCGCCGAGAAATAGCTGACCGGCCTCAGTCAGCGTCAAGCTGCGCGTGCTGCGCTGGAACAGCCGCACACCCAGTCGCGCCTCCAGCTTGGCGACGCTCTTGCCCACCGCCGCCGGCGTCAGACTCAAGCGCCGCGCAGCTTCGGCGAAGCTGCCAACCTCGGCGCTACGCACGAAGCATTCGATACTGCTGAAGGTTTCCATAAGCGCCACTATAAACTTTTGGTTTACACAGACTATAGCAATGACGGTCTACCCGCAGGGTTATGCGAGGCCGATACTCGACTCCAACAACAAGGCAGCCCGCCTTGAATTTCTGGAGATCGACATGACCACTCAACACCTCAGCGGTAAAGTAGCTCTGATTCAAGGCGGTTCACGCGGCATCGGTGCTGCCATCGTCAAACGCCTGGCCGCGGAAGGCGCTACCGTCGCCTTCACTTACGTCAGCTCCACCGCCAAAGCAGAAGAGTTGCAAAACAGCATCACCAGCGCTGGCGGCAAAGCCCTGGCCATCAAGGCCGACAGCGCCGATGCCGTCGCGATTCGCAATGCCGTTAATGCCACCGTCGAAGCCTTCGGTCGCCTGGACATCCTGGTCAACAACGCAGGCGTTTTGGCCGTCGCACCGCTGGAAGACTTCAAACTCGAAGACTTCGACCAGACCCTGGCCATCAACGTGCGCAGTGTGTTCATCGCTACCCAGGAAGCGGCCAAACATATGACCGAAGGCGGTCGCATCATTAACATCGGCAGCACCAATGCCGAGCGCATGCCCTTCGCCGGTGGCGGTCCGTACGCCATGAGCAAATCGGCGCTGGTCGGCCTGACCAAAGGTCTGTCTCGCGACCTCGGCCCACGGGGTATCACCATCAACAACGTGCAACCGGGCCCGGTCGACACCGACATGAACCCCGCCAGCGGCGACTTCGCTGAAAGCCTGATCCCGCTGATGGCTGTGGGCCGTTACGGCAAAGTGGAAGAAATCGCCAGCTTCGTCGCCTACCTTGTCGGCCCCGAAGCCGGCTACATCACCGGTGCCAGCCTGACCATCGACGGTGGTTTCGGCGCCTGATACAGGTCACTTGTGGGAGCGGGCTTGCCCCCGTTCGACTGCAAGCAGTCGTAAAACCAGTCACCGCTGTCTAACTCAAGATCGCGGTGACTGGTTTCAGGGGTGCTTCGCGCCCCAACGGGGGCAAGCCCCCTCGCCACACAAGCCCGCTCCCGCATTTACCGGCATTAAGCCCAATCGAGTGCCGGCAGGCCACATGCTCCGGGCTTGAACGCCTTCAACGTACGAAGAATGCCATCGGCATGTGCGTACTTTTCGTCGGCCATCGCCGCATCCGGAATCGCAATCGCCGTCATCCCCGCCGCTTTCGCTGCGGTGACGCCGAACGGTGAATCCTCGAACACCAGGCAATCCTCAGGCGCAACACCCAGGCGCCGTGCCGCTGTCAGGAAGATATCCGGCGCTGGTTTGGCCGCGCCCACTTCCGGGTCATCAGCTGTGACGATGAAGTCGAACAGCGCGAACCAGTCGCGGTGCAAGGTGGTTTTCTGGCCGAACGACTGACGTGAAGAACTGGTGCCCACCGCAATAGGAATGTTGTTGGCCTTCAAGTGCCGAACCAGCTCCTCTGCGCCAGGCATCGCCAGCGCCGTTGGAAAACGCTCGCGCATCAACGGTTCGCGGATCACCAGAAACTCTTCGGCTGTAATCGGCAGGTCCAGCGCCTCGACCACATAGCGCGCCAGATCACCCGCGCCACGACCGATGATGTTCTGTTTGACGCTCCAGTCGAAGGTCCGGCCATAACGCTCGGCAATGATGGACGTGACCTCGGTGTAAATGCCCTCGGTGTCCAGCAACAAGCCGTCCATGTCGAAAATCACGGCCTTGATCGGGCCGAACTCATCCAAGGGTGCATTCATCGCATCTGATCCGTTTTCTCATGACATCCCAGGAGCGGCTAAGGCACGACCGGGTCCGTGATGGATTAAAGGGTTCAGCAGCATAGCGAGCGCGGTTGGCAGAGAGCAACGGGCAATGCCTGGCGGATACAAAAAACTGTGTCGAGACGCCCGCGATGATTTAGCGATTTCCCCTACACCAAACACCTCCTTTCCCGACTTCTTTCCTTGTTGATCCCCCGCAAAGTCTTGCGCTCCAGATTAATCAGCGCGAGGGACTGCGAATGTTCGAACCTGACAAGGTCCTGGCCTTGAACAATGCCATCGGCCTGCTGGTGGTCGCCGCCATGAACCCAGAGCAGCCGGACGTCGAAGCGTTGCTCGGTGATTTTCGACTCTGCCTCAACGACTACGACGCCTGGGCGGAAAACTTCTGGACCGGTGGGGCGCTGAATGTCGAGCAAGTGTTCAAGGTCGGCAATGAAGTCCGGCTCAGCGCCCCGAAGGACTCCACCCTCCCTGTCAGTTCGACGCTCGCCATATGTCCGGCCAGCGGTCCATTGACCCTGGTGCACCTGTTTGAGGCCACGCGTTTCGTGCCGATCGGCAATACGCCGGTGATGCTCGAACCGGTTATCTCGCAGCGTAATGGTGAACTGACGTTCGGTGAGCCCGTCCACAAAACCATCGGCCCCGGCGGCATCCTTGAAATCCCCGAATGCTGGCGTGGCCAGCGCTATCGCATCACCTTCTTTCCCAATGTTTGCGCTGAGCACGTCAAAGCGCTCTATGCCTCTTATCAAGGTGTTATCGGCGAGCTCGAAGGCTGGTTGCGCAATGAATGGACGAGCGAATTCCAGCCCCTGTGGGCAGGCTTTTCCCAGGCAGGGTTCACCCAGCGCTACGGCATGCTGCAACAGGCCGACTGGCGCGGTTTCGAGCGTTCGCTGCACGGTTTGTGGGATGACGTGAAGCAGGTCTACGCCCTGCTGGCAGACCTGCAAACCAATAGCGAAAAACTCCTTGAGTACCTGACCCAAGGCGAGCTTGGGACGCTGCTGAACGCCTCGGCTGAAGCCATCGCCAATGTGTTGCTGATGTTGAGCGATGAGCCGTTGATGTTCATCCATCTCGCGGCTTTTACCAGTTGGTTGAGGATGCTGCCGCCGCAGTACATCGCCGAAGTCGTGGCGCAAATTCGTACAGAACTGTTGATCAGTTTCCTGCTGGTACGCCTCACCGGCCCTACGGGTCTGAAGCTCGGCATGAGCGCCAAAGTATTGGACAAGATCAAGTCCCAGCAGGCTCGGCAGTGGTTGGCGGCGGCCAGTTTGCGGTTGGCCGAACTGACGGCCAGATCTGACCTGACAGCCCACGCTGGCGTGCTCAAACCGCTCGTGGTCAGCGCGCGGAATGCACCACTGAAACCGGCACCGACGGTTCCGCTACAGATCCGTGCCGGCGACTCTCCAGTTGTACAGGTGAACAATCCGGTTGCCATTGCTCGCGACAAGTCCAACGCCATGACCCGACTGGGGCGACACGAACCTCACGACGATGCATCGAGTCAGGCGAAAAACCCCAACGGCGACAGTGCCACTTGCGTGCCGTCCACCTGCAAGAACGGTTGCCCGGTGTCGATGGTCACCGGCGAAGAACTGCTGACCCTGACCGACGGTTCGCTGGACGGGATTCTGCCGTTCGACTTCACCCGGCTCTATCGCACCAGCGCCGCCGAGATCGATTGCGGGCTGGGTTGGGGCTGGAGCCATTCGCTGGCGCAGCGGTTGGAGCTGGACGATGAACAGGTCGTCTGGGTCGACCATGAAAACCGTCGTACGACGTTTCCGCTGCCGAGCGTCGAGCGCCCGGTGATCCACAACAGCCTGTCGCGGGCAGCGATTTACCTCGGGAACGAGCCCGAAGAACTGATCCTCGCCCAGGCCGGCGACGACGCGCGTTTCTACCACTTTCACAACGGTCGGCTGACGGCGATCAGCGACGCGTACGACAACCGCTTGCGTATTACCCGCGACCGTCAGGATCGTATTCAACGCCTCGATAACGGCGCCGGTCGTTCGCTGCTGTTTTGCTACGAGCGCAGGCACCTCGTCGCCATCGAATATCAGTCGTTTCATCCCATCGATGCCGTGGGTGAAGCCTGGCATACAGAGCAAACACTGGTTTTCTTTCGATATGACGCCCGCCAACGCTTGATCGAAGCGACCAACGCCGCGGGTGAAAGCGAGCGTTACGACTACGACGATCAGCATGTGATTTTGCAGCGGCAACTGGCCGGTGGCGCGAGTTTTTTCTGGGAGTGGGAAAGGTCTGGCAAGGCGGCGCGCTGCGTCCGGCATTGGGCGTCGTTTGCACAGATGGAGGCGCGCTACGTCTGGAATGACCAGGGCAGCGTCACCGTCCAGAACGTCGATGGCAGCGAAGAGGTTTATGTCCACGATGACCGTGCACGACTGGTGCGCAAGGTCGAGCTGAATGGTGGCGAACACCTCAAGGCCTATGACGATCAGGGCCGCTTGCTGGCCGAACAGGATCCGCTCGGGGCCGTCACTGAATATCGCTACGACGAAGTCGGGCGGTTGGTGGCGCTGATCCCGCCGGAAGACGAGCCAACATCCTACGAATACCGCAATGGTTTCCTGCATGCGCGCTATCGCGGTAAAGCGGTGTGGAAATATCAGCGCAATGCTCAGGGGGATGTCACCGAAGCCACCGATCCGGATGGCCAAGTCACTCACTATCACTACGACGCTCAGGGGCGTTTGCTGTCGATCCGTTACCCGGACACCAGTCGGCATGTGTTCGTCTGGGATGGTTTGGGCCAGTTGCTTGAGGAAACGCTGCCGGACGGTGGTCAGCGGCGGTTTTCCTACGATGCGCTGGGGCGTCAACTTACCCGTCAGGACGAACACGGTGCTGTCACCCAGTACCAATGGGACGCCGTCGGCCGCCTGATTCAGACGACGCTGCCGACTGGTGCCAGCCGCGCCTTCAGCTACAACGCCTACGGCAAGATCACTGCCGAACGTGATGAGCTGGGCCGCGTTACGCGCTACGAATACGTCGACGATCTGCACTTGGTCAGCCGCCGCATCAATGCCGACGGCACCCAGCTGAAATATCGCTACGACAATGCGCAGCTGTTGCTCACGGAAATCGAGAACGAATCCGGCGAGAAGTATCGGCTGGACTACACCCCCGGCGGCTTGATCCGACAGGAAACCGGATTCGATGGGCAGCGCACCGCCTATGCCTACGACCTCAACGGCCATCTGTTGGAGAAAACCGAGTTCGGTGATGACGGCTCGCAGCTGATCACCGCTTACGAGCGGGATTCTGCCGGGCGACTGCTGGTCAAAACCCTGCCCGACGGCATCAAGGTCGAATACCGCTACGACAGCCTCGGCCGCCTGATCAGCGTCGACGACGGCCACGACCATCCGCTGGAATTCGAATACGACCAACAAGACCGGCTGATCACCGAGCATCAGGGCTGGGGCACCCTGCGTTATGCCTACGACGCCTGCGGCCAACTCAATCGCCTGCGCCTGCCGGACGGCAGCAAACTCGACTACCACCACGCCAAGGGCGGTGCGCTGACCGCCATTGACCTCAATGGCACACGCCTCACCACCCACCAGTTTGCCTTCGGTCGCGAACAAAACCGCCAACAGGGTCTGCTGCTCAGCGAATATGCCTACGACGACCAGGGCCGGCTGAAAGCCCATGCCGTCAGCCAACATCAACATCCGCTGTACCGTCGCGATTATGCCTACAGCGCCAACGGCAATCTCGACCACATCGCCGACACCCGCCATGGCCAGCGCAGCTATCAGTATGACTCGCTCGACCGCCTGATCCGCGTCCGCCATTCCCGTGACCAATCGCCGGAAACCTTCGCCCACGACCCGGCGGGCAACCTGTTGATGCAGGATCGCCCCGGCGTTGCGAAGGTGCTGGGTAATCGCCTGCTGATGCAAGGTGACCGGCATTACGACTACGACGCCTTCGGCAACCTGATTCGCGAACGCCGCGGCACCGCGCAAAAACTCGTCACCGAATACCACTACGACTGCCAGCACCGGCTGATCGGCGCCACCCTGCCCAATGGCAGCCAAGCCACTTACCGCTACGACGCCTTCGGCCGCCGTATCAGCAAATCCGTCGACGGCAAAACCACCGAGTTCTTCTGGCAAGGCGACCATCTCGTCGCTGAACACAGCCAGGATCACCATCGCAGCTACATCTACGAACCCGGCACCTTCCGCCCGCTGGCCATGCTCGACGGCAAAGGCCCGCGCCAAGCGTGCCCGTTCTACTACCAACTCGACCACCTCGGCACACCGCAAGAACTCACCGACTACAGCGGCGACATCATCTGGGCCGCCCGATACACCGCCTATGGCCGCCTCACCCGCCTCAACCGCGACACCCACCAGATCCTCGATCAACCGCTGCGCTTTCAAGGGCAGTATTTCGACGCGGAAACCGGCCTGCACTACAACCGGCATCGCTACTACAATCCGGATGTCGGGCGGTACCTGACGCCGGATCCGAGCAAGCTTGCGGGTGGGTTAAACGGCTATCAGTACACGCGCAATCCGGCGGGCTGGGTTGATCCGTTGGGGTTGAGTGATTGTCCGGGGGGCGATGGATGTAAGAAGCCGTCGTTTGGGGATGAAGATCCGGCGGGTAAGGTGGGGGTTGATGAGGGGGAGCCCGGCCCCCCAAATCCAAAACAAGAGAACTATTATTTATACCGTGGTGACGACCGAGAACCATGGGAGATATTTGAGGCAGGATTTGAACCCTTGGGAGACAGTACAGATCTGTTTTTGCATGCATCAGATAACAGAAGCCCTCCCAGTTACTTTGTCAGCACTACGACAAACGAAAAAGAGGCAAAAAAGTTTGCCACAGGGTACGGTCTTGCCGACGGCTATATATATGTGCTGAAAAACATTCGCGGCATCGATGTAAATAAAGAACTGGGCATGATGTCACCACATCGGCGTGAGGTTGAGATAGCGTTCCCAGGAGGAATAAAAAATCACGACATCGTGGGCGTCACCCCCGTTTACGATGATGGTAGCTATAAGGGCTACTCAATACCCAACCCTTTCAGGAGGTAACCATGAAAACAATAGAAATTTTAATAAACAATCATGGGATCATAGAAAGGGCCACAATCGAATGCGACAGAAAAAAACCGACACTCACATTCACGATGCAAAGTGGTTTAAAAAAAGTTTATACAGCCTATGACCTTTACGTATGCTTTGGCATGTTAAGAGCCGACTATCCTGAGATAAAATTTCTGTGCAAAGGAGCCAAATTAAATGTTCATCCTTCAAGAATGTCGTCCCAAATGTCTAGCGGCTTAGTCGCATACGAACTTAAACTTGGAAAACCTAGCGAAGAAGAGGACATAGTAAGAATTTTCGACTACGAAGACAAAAACATTACTAGCAACATTGAAGAGCAAAAAACCTTCTATAAAAACTGGATCGAGTCATTAATTATTACAACGCAAAAAAAACCTGAAGATAATACTCAATAAAACAACCAACAACATAGAATCATGAACTCACGTAACACGCTCATCGAGCAAATGCGTCAAGCATCAGTGACGCCTGTGAAAAGCATCCAAAGCCCAGCTCGACGCTGGGCTCAGTTGTACAGTAAAAAAACTCTGACTTAACCGCCAGAACCACCGGTTTTACCTCCACTTCCTACTCCACCACCGCTCTCATCAATTTTAAAATCACCTGATTCTCCAGACCCACTTCCAGAACCACTCCCCATCGAACTTCCATCGCTCATCGACCCACTTCCCTTCCCCGGGCTGGTGCTACTTCCATTGGCATCGCCGCCATTCCCACCACCAATGGTATCCGGTGGCGGCGCCTTTCCGTCCGAGGTACCCGCATTCATTTCCGAGTAAGGTGGCATCCCGCCCTTGTCGACCGGCGCATCGCGGCCGGAAGATTGAGCAAATGCCGCCAATGAACTGATCGACAATAAGCCGACCACCGTCAGGGTCGTCAGTTTTGACCTGATCATGGCGCACCTCCATTAAAGAGTGCTTTACCTGATGTCTGGCAGCGGTCGCTTTTTTAAGGTGCCGCACAATCGACGAGCGGCGATGGATCGCTGCGCAGGCTTCAGCTCGGTTCTCCCGATAGATCGTCACCGGCAATGTCCGGGTCATCGGGATTGGCCTCCACATCCCCGCGCTCCACATCATCGGTATCGGTGGGCACCTGCTCCACGCCGGTGTCGTCATCGTCGGGCGGGCGCTGATCGCGACTCAGGGAGTCGGTGGGTGAAGGCAGCGGATACTCGGGGGTATCGTCGTCGATATCAGAGTCTTTTGGATCAGCGTTCATAACGCACCTCTCAATGGACCTGAAAAGCAGATCCTGACATTTCGAGGACAACACGATAGACGCGGTTCGATCAGAGGGACGATCGGTTGGCCCGCCCCCCCTGTCACTCGTCGTCTTCCTCGTCGTATTCGTCGTACTCGATATTGCCCACATCGCCTGCGTCATCGGCATCGTTGAGCGGCACCGTGGCGTCGTCCATCAGAGACCCCGGATCTTCGTTGCCAGGATCGTTGATCGGACCTTCATCTTCCATGCCTTCGGTTTCCGGAGTCATGACATGCCTCAAAACGTTCAGGGGTGTATGAAGTTCGAGGCGTCCTACGGGCAAACGTTCCAGAGTCCTACTAACAGAAACGAAAAACCCGGCACTGGGCCGGGTTTCTACTGTCACTCGATGTCGAGTTAGCGATGCTTGTACTTATTTTTATGCTTGTGTTTGTGATTGCCGCCACCGGAATGCGAGCTGCCGCTGTCATTACCCAGGTTGCTGCCCACCGCGCCACCGGCTGCACCGCCCACGCCAGCACCAATGGTCGAGCCGGTGGAGCCGCCCAGGCTATTGCCGATCACTGAGCCGCCCGCCGCGCCGATACCGCCGCCAACAGCCGCTTCTGTTCGGCTGCCTTTGCGCGCACCGACCGCGCTGCCTGCCGCACCGCCGACGCCAGCGCCAACCGCTGCTCCCGTGCTGCCACCTAATTGACCGCCGACCACGTTACCCAACGCGCCGCCAAGACCACCGCCCACTGCAGCGGTGCCGTCGCCGGCAGCCATCGCACCCTGAGCAACCAAAAGTCCCAAAACCACCGTGGACAATGTCAAACGCATGATATGAACCTCTAATTTCCGCATCGGGGGAAGATCGTGCCGCGGATAGGCCTCAGCCTGGCATCTGCGTCTGTTGAACAGCAAATCAGATACCGACTGTAAGAGATTTGAGCCATATACGGGAGAAACGTTCCAAAACGAAAAAGCCCGGCATCGAGCCGGGCTTTTTCAGCGGATCATTAAGATCAGTGGCGCTTTTTGGACAGATTGCTGCCCACGCCGCCGCCCAATGCACCACCCAGGCCGGCGCCGATGGTGGAACCTGTCTTGCCGCCCAGGCTATTGCCGATCACCGAACCGCCCGCCGCGCCCACACCGCCGCCGATGGCCGCTTTGGTGCGGCTGCCTTTGCGTGCTGCAACAGCACTGCCGGCTGCGCCCGCTACACCAGCACCAATCGCTGCACCTGTGCTGCCGCCCATTTTCTGACCGACCACATTACCCAGTGCGCCACCCAGACCACCACCGAGCGCGGCAGTGCCATCACCGGCAGCCATCGCACCTTGAGCAACCAAAAGGCCCAAAACCAGGGCAGGCAGTGTCAAACGCATAACGAGAACCTCAAAAAAGGGGGAAACCGAAAGGCCGGAGATTGAATGCTTTAGAGGAGGCAAAGTCCAGACACAAACACGGAACAACCTCGTCATTGGCGACGGTTGGACAGCATTTATGGAAAAGGTTTTATGACAGGCAAAAAAAAGCCCGCTGGGGAGACGGGCCAGGGTACTGCTTTCTAACGGATGAGCTGAGACTACGTAGGCAGGTGTGAAAAGTTTGTGAAAAAAAAACTAGCGCTCGTAAAGTTTGTAGGACGTTTTCCCGCATTGCCGCCAAGCCACGCTTTCTACCCTTCAAAAACAAGAAACCCCGCTCAATGGCGGGGCTCGTACGAGTCACTGTTTACTTCCTGGAAGGCGCACCCAGCTTGGGCATGAATTTCGACTTCGGCCCTCGAGTTCGAGGCACTGTAGATTTGATTTTGTTGATTTTGATACGGTCTTCACCAAAGCTCGGCACATAGTCCGTCTGACCACACTGCACGCAATTATTGATTGGAAACTCCGCCCCGTCGTCTTCGATATACGGCTCAGTCATATCTTCGCTCCTATCAACGGGTCGATACCGGCAAGCCCTATTTGCCTGAAAAATATCGACCACCCAGGATTTTGAGACTAGTCGGTCATTCCCGGACTTGTGATTCAGATTGTTACGTGCCCGACGAATGGCCAGCGCTTGCTTCCTACAAAATCAGATGGCGAATAAACAGAACGCGCACGCCCTTGGCACGGTGCCCTCAAGATTTTTTGACGCCAACTTACCTCAGTTTGACCGCCGTCCCGGTCACAAACACCACCACCATTCCCCCCTTGCCGGACGGCATGCTGATCTCATAATCGAGCCCTACCACTGCATCCGCCTGAAGCGCCCGCGCCCGCTCCTTGATCTCGTCGGTCGCCTGAATCCGCGCGTCCTTCAATGCCCGCTCCAACGTTTGAGAGCGCCCACCGAAAAAATCCCGCATGCCAGCGAACAGATCGCGGATCACGTTAACGCCTTGCACCGACTCAGCGCTGACGATGTCCAGGTAAGCGGTGATTTGCCGACCTTCGATGGTGTGGGTTGTGGTGGTGATCATGAAATGTCCTTGTTCAGAGCTGTCGTCGCCAGGGTGAAACGACGGGGAAAACGGCGCGAGAATTGAGTATAGAGATCGATTACCGTCGAGGGGGTTGGCAGTCTAACAGGAGGGCGGAATACGCCTGAAACGCGGCTTTGGGGGCAGCTTGAAAAGGTCGTACCCGAAAAGCAGTTAAGTCCTACATATCGTTCGGAAGCCGCTCCCCGTTCGCGCATTGCTCTGGTTTGGAGCGGGAGCGTATTGTCTGGACGTTGCCTAAATAGTGGTTCGGATTTGGCGACTCGACGATAAATTTGCAGAAGCCTCCAGGTTGGGACTGGTGCCTGAAGTATTAGAGCAGCTTGATCAACACCGCAGTAACGGTAGCTACCGTACCAATCAACCCAATAGCAACGGCCACTGGATACCAAAAAGTATCACGGGTCATCTTGCCGGCCTCGGCGTTCAGCTTGCGCTGTTCAGCGATCAGTTTGACGATCTCCACATGAACCTTTTCCAGCTCTGCCTGTTTCATGGTCATTTCCTGCATAACGTGCGCACGTCCGTTCCGGATAATGGGGGCGTCATTTGCGTTGCCCTTTGATTCATTTTGCACCCTGGAGGCGCAAAACAAATACCCTTCCCGAGATGGCTCATGTGAGGTGCTGAAACCTATGGAAGCACCCAACTGCCTAGCTTTCCAGCATTACTTCCCACACGCCTAGCACTTGTCCTACATCATTTTCGGACGCGTCTTTGCTGATGCGCCTGAGCCAGCGGCAGCCATGATTGAAAAATCCAGACACCAGAAACCACAAAACCCCTGACTTCTCTCGAAATCAGGGGTTTTGGTTACATCGAATTTGGCGGTGAAGGAGAGATTCGAAACCACCCGATTGCCTTTTTCGCAGAGTGAGTCCCCGGTTTATAAGGGTTTCATGGCGATAGTTAGCGCGCAAGCGTTCCCATGGCAGTCCCATGGAATCTGTGCGGCAACAGGAAGCGAGCTGGCGTATAGGGCTTTATGCGTTTTTCGGGAACGGCGTCGGAAATGAGTAATTTTGGTAACTCGATCCTCTGGTCTGCCTGAGAGGCTTGATTTCATTAGCCTATACAGGATTGGTGCAAGGTAATTTTTAAGTAATGTAGAAGTAAGGTAATTACCTTTAAAAGAAGTAATTTTTCTTTTTATTCATCTCTTATAAATCAATCACTTACGACCACATTACCATTTTCCTTACTCAAAATTACTTTCCGAGGTAATCCACCAAAGCCAATGAATTCGCGGGGTTTGGCGGTGTGAAAGCTTCCGAATTACCACCTTACTTTTTTCCGACTGCGCTCCTGAAAATCGGCGTCTGATGGTGACTCGCACCTGGCGACAAGCCACCTCTGGGGGAACACATCGGCGCCCTACCCTTCGCAGGGATTCGCAGGCTTTTTGCCCTCCACGATCATCACGGCAACACCCAGCCTTGGTTGCGCTCAGCCATGTGCAGGACTGCGGAAAAAAGGACCCATTAAGACCGGAGGCGAGGTGGGGGGACGACGGCGCGCGCCAGCACTCACCCGAGCTGGAGCTGGAGCTGGAGCAGGAGCAGGAGCAGGAGCATTTGGCCCTCTGCCGTGGTAGCGGAGGAAAGAACTCATAGCATCTTCTACACTGAGAAATTCCGTGCCATTGTTTTGGCATCGAGGCTAATAAAAGGCGAAATTATGGAAGATGGTGGTTATTACGCACTCAAGGGCTTTGACTTTCAAATAGACAAAACCATTATTGAGATTTTTTCGGCATCGGTGGATACCGAAGAAATCTCTATAGAAAGAATTCAGGATCTGAACTCGGACGCTTTTGTCACCCAAGTAAAATATAAAGAAACGCAGGCATTTTCCCTTTCAAAAATCAGAGACCCCGTAGTTCAGCTAATCCAGGAGTCCGAGTTTGATACAACAAACAAAACCTACATACTCTACTGTTATTTTTCCGATCAAGTAGAAAACATCAAAATGTTTGATGCCGCTGGAATAGATGACATTCTTGAAATAAAACTACATAAGAACTGCTCAGAAGCGCATCAAAAAAAATATGACACAATCAAGTCTATCCCTAGTTCCTTAAAACAATCTTTCTCAGCTAGATTCCAGCTTATTTTTGCACCTAACCACAGCATCCAATTTGAACGAGCACTCAATATAATTGCAGCTCAAAACTTCTGCACTTCTGCCTCTGAAGCATCCTTCTACTACTGCTATTTAGCGGATCACTTACGCCGACTTGTAATTTCAAATTCAGATATCGAATTAAGAGTTTGTACGAGAAGAGAAATAATCTCCGCTCTCACAGATCGCAAGCATCAATTCTTCTACTCTACGCTGGCTTACATTAGCGGCCGAGAGTCGCTTCTAAAAACACTAAAAAAGAAATTCCCAAAACCACTACCACAGCAAAACATCGTATTTTTTATAGGTACCAAACTAGCCAAACAAACACCACAGCTAACCGACTTAATTACATTTACAATCGAACAGCAATTTAACAAACCAACGTACGACGTCCACCCAATCACCTTCGCCATCGACCACCCGGACATTACCGACTTAAAAAAATGCATACTACTTAAAAACATTACATTTAATGATGGCTATGAATCAATCCAATTCAATAGCCAACAATTTAATAGGCGACATTTAGCCTTAAGGAAAACAACCGCTACAGGTAGACCCCTTGAGACATTAGGTCAAATATCTTACCAAGCACGCATCGTTACACTCGCCAACTTCATAAACTCCCATACAGGTTACGAGCGCCCAGACAGGATTTACTATTTCGACATCGATACATTTAGCGATTACACCGACATTCCTTCGTTCCAAATTAACGATCTCAACTGCGATGAAATTTGGCAATTACTCAAGAGGTGAATATGAACTCGGAAAATTTCAAAATTGTAAGCGTCTCTTCTGATGCATTGATTATCGAAATAGTTGACCCTTCAAAATTTTCTGGACAATTCAGTATAGGAAGCTATGTCGGGGTGCCGTGCAGAGATCACGCAGGACAGCATGTTGTTGGCGTTATAGATAACTACAAAGTTAAAGACAACTATATAAACGATGCAAACTCTCCGGCAAGATCGCCTTCTTTTCTATTGGATGTAAAGCTCGTAGGCATTCTTCACGAGACGGACGAAGGCATGATATTCAAAAGAGGTGGCCATGGAATTCCGCTACCACCTAATAACAGCATACGCATATTAGAAGCAAAAGAGCTTGATGATATTTACTCCACAGACCTAACAGCAAAAGACAAATTAATCTTTTCATCACTTGTAAATAGCCACAGCACTCGAGTCCCTATAAACGGCAATAAATTCTTTAACAAACATTTTGCGATAGTAGGTTCTACAGGCTCGGGAAAATCCCACACAGTCGCGAAACTCCTACAATCAGCAGCAGATTCAAAACATGGGACCTTCGAGGGACTAAACAATTCTCACATTGTCATATTTGATATACACGGCGAATATAAAAGCGCATTCCCTGGCTGCAATTATTTGAACTCGGAAAAATTAAAAATCCCATACTGGTTATTTGATGGAGATGAGTTAAGCGAACTATTCATTGAAAGTTCCGAGAACAACTCCTACAACCAAGTGTCGCAATTTAGACATGCCGTCATTGAAAATAAAAAATTACACAATAAGGGTAAAAAGGTTTTTTTTGATTCGCCACTTCAATTTGATATACATGAGGTCATCCGTTACGTTAAAAACATGAACGCTGAACTGGTCAACAAGAAGAAGGCTCGCAAGCCAGAAGACAAAGACAATAAAGTATTTGAATCGCGCATTCCCGAATACTTTGAAGCGGAATACGAATTTGACAAGCTTAACGCCGATTTTGTAAACGGACCATACACCGGTGAATTTGAAAGATTCCTAATGCGATTGGATAACACCATCAGCAACTCTAGATTAGACTTCTTATTTAAAGATGTTGACGAACTTACTATCGAGGGTGTGCTACAGCAATTTTTAGGCTATCAAAAAAACAGTGAAGCCAACGTCACTGTCATAGATCTTAGCGGTATACCTTTTGAAGTACTCAGCATTACTGTCTCTCTGATATCCCGAATTCTGTTTGAGTTCGGATACTATTACAAAAGACTTTTATCGGAACAATCAGACTGTGAAACACCAATACTCCTAGTTTATGAAGAGGCGCACAAGTATGTTCCTCGGAGCGACTTAACACGCTATCGCGCCTCCAAAAATGCGATAGAGAGGATTGCTAAAGAAGGTCGAAAATATGGTGTTACACTTGCTATCATTAGTCAGCGCCCATCTGAAGTCTCCGAAACGATATTTTCTCAATGTAGTAATTTCGTCGCGATGCGCCTGACAAATCCAGATGACCAGAGCTATGTACGAAAACTACTTCCAGATACTTCTGGCGATCTAATCTCGAATCTTCCTACATTACAATCTGGTGAGGCACTTATAATTGGCGATGCCATAATAATTCCCTCCATGGTAAAAATCGACAAATGCATAACAAAACCAAACTCCGTCGATATTGCATTCTTTAGCAAATGGTCAGAGAACTGGAAGGATGTAGAATTCGAAAGCATTACAGGACTTTGGAAGCCATCAGACACTTTGTAATTAAACATTCTAAAAGATGCATCGAACCGGTGTTGAAGCACCGGTTCGTGGCCTGGCTTACTCGCTGCCGGCAATATCATAAGGTTTGAACTTCACAACATCCTCTCCCAGCCAGTCATTCAGCTGCATCATGCGCGTTTGAATCGGTTCCAATTCGTTCGCCATATAGATCTGTGCCGCTTCCCTTATCGATCCGAACCCGCCCGCGTTTTGCGGAACAATTCCCATCAACTGCGGCGGTATCCGCAGGCTAGCTAACACGTCATCCCGCGTCTGATTCTTGATCGAGTTAAATTCGTCCTTTGCGGCGACCTCGCTGACGGGAATAAGCTGTATGCCGTCCTTCTTTCCCGTTGGCGAGTACACAAATAGATTGCGAAAATTCCCGGGGCCTTTTGACTCTTTGAGCGCCTTGCGCAACGCATCAATATCGGCTTCGGTCTGCGCCGCATCGGTCATGTACAAAATGAAGCCGGCATGGCTTCCGTTCTCGTAGTACTTGCGTCGAAACAAGGTGGCTGACTCATTGAGCAACGCCGACTGCAAGGCACTGATCCATTCCGGCAACCCATAAATCTCCTGGTGCAGATCCGCCTCGCGCAAATGGAAAATAGAGCCTGGTTCGAAGGCATGCTCATTTTTCCAGCCTTGTACCTGATAAAACCGGTTATCTGGCCCAGACCGCATGTACTTCGCCAGTGGCGGCACCAGTTGCCGAGTCCCACCCAGCACCGAGCGTCGGCGTTCCAGATAAGCATTGCCCAAGCACAGTGAATCCAACGCGAACTGCTCAAACGCGGCACGGGAAAACATCGGATGCGGTATGAAGGTTTTACTCAATAAATTGCGCTTAAACATCAATCCCGAGTGCAAATGCACGCTCGCCCCCACCGACCGGGCCAGGCCGTCGAGGGAAAGCGGTGGCTCGTACCAGCGTCCGTTGAACCAGCATTCCAGGTAGTCGAATACCTCCCTGCCACCCAACACCGGCGTCGGCTCGCCAAAGCTGAAGACCTGAGTCCCGGCAGCGGGTTTGATCGCGGGCAGCAGTGCTTGGCTGGCGAGTTGTTCGGTCATGTAAAAATCTCCATCCGCCCAGTATTGGCAGCCGTCTGCCCCTCAAGCGGTTCGTTGTGCAGTGCGTGAAAGAGCGCCCAGGCCAGGTCGGCGTGGCCGGTGTTGTCATTGCGGCCGGCGGTGTAGGTGAACTGGCGGCCACCGGCGGTAATGGTTTTGCGGATGGCCATCAGCGACTGGGCCATATCGGTCCAGCCGGCGTCGAACTCCAGCCGTCCCTTGTGGATAACGTCATATGCTTTGAGCACCAGGCGCGTTTTGACTTCAGGCGAATAGCTGAAGGTGGTGACCGCTGGGAAGAACTGGCGGACCAGCTGGGCCACGCCACTACCCAGACCGGTGACATCGATTCCGATGTAAGTCACCCAGTAGCGGTCGCAAACACCTTTGATCGAGGCGGCTTGGGCAGCGAAGTCCATGCCGCGGAATTGGTGGCGCTCAAGCACACGGAACTTGCCGCCTGGTACCAATGGCGGCGCGCACACCACCAAGCCGGAACAGTCCCCTGTTTCTGCCGGGTCATAGCCGACCCACACCTGACGATCACCGAACGGGCGCATGGCGAACGGCTTGTAGTCCTCAGCCCATTCGACCCAGCTGTCCACCATGCACGGCTGCAATACGGTCAGCGGGAAGATGCTTGCACCGTCGTCCACGAATTCGCACATCAGCAAGTTGGCGAACGCCTCGGGGCTGTACTCGCGGCGTAGCTCTTCGATGTCGAACAGATCACAACCGCCCTGCTCCGCGTCGAGGATTGTGACGATCTGCCGCCACAACCGGTCCTCGCAGAACCGCCCTTGCTGGAGTGCGCCGTGGGACACGTCGACCTTCGTGTGCTGCGCGGCGGGCTTGCCCTTGTTGAAGCGCTCGCCCGTCCAGAAGGTGTAGGCCTCGTGTGCCATGCTCGATGGTGTCGAGAAGTAGGTTTTGCGCCACTTCTTGTGCATCGCCATGCCCGAGGCGACCTTGTTCAGCTCTTCAAACTTGAACGTCCAGAAGAATTCGTCGAAGTAGAAATTGCCGTGGTAGCCCTGAGCGGTACGGGCATTGGTGCCGAGGAAAAATAGCTCGGCGCCGTTCGGCAACACTATGGGATCGCCGGTCAGCTCAACGCCGATCACCTCGCGGGCAAAGGCTTGGATGTAGCCGCGAAACAAGTAAGCCTGGTTCTTCGAGGCTGACAGAAAGATCTGATTGCGCCCGGTATCCAGGGCATCGATAAACGCCTCTCGGGCGAAGTAGTAAGTCGCACCGATTTGCCGACTCTTCAGAATGACGCGGGTGCGTTGATTGCCGGCCCGGTACCAGTCTTTCTGGTAGTCGAAGCAGCCATCGATAAACGCCTCGCGCAGCAGCTCGATCTGGTCTTCGCTGATATCGTTTTTCGGGCTTTTCTTCTTCGGGCCTTCGTTGCGCTTGGCCAGGTTCGGATTGAGTTCGGTTTCGGTACCGCCGCCCTGGAAGCGCTGAATGCGCGCCTGCCGTTCCAGCTGGCGGTGCAGCAGGTCAATCTCCTTGAAGTCGCCGCCGCTCTTATTTTCCTTGAGAATCAGCTGCACCAAGCGCGCTTCCAGCGCCCCGCCGATGCGCTCGACGTTGTCCGCCCGATCCCACTCGTCGCGGGCCTTCCAGCTGTGTAGCGTTTTTTCCTTTTCGCCCGTAGCCTCGGCAATCTCGCAGATGCGCCAACCCATCCAGTAGAGAAACTTGGATTGGCGGCGGGGATCGATGGGCAGCAGTTCGGTCGTAGTCATGGCCGCGATGCTGCCGCCCATGCCTGCGGCTCAATAGCACCGCCCCTTGTACCCTCCACCTCTACAGTCCCGCCTCGTTGCCGCAACTCGCGCGCGTCACGACCATGCCCCTCATTGCAACGCACTTGGCGCCCAACGCATTGAGGATTCCCGGCATGAAGAAATTCCGCAGTAACTGGTTCCGCGTCGCCGTCGAGGGCGCTACCTCGGATAAGCGAACCATCAAACGTGCCTGGCTGGAACAGGCTGCCAAAAACTTCAATCCGTCCACCTACGGCGCCCGAATCTGGCTGGAGCACTTCCGCAGTCTGCTGCCGGACAGTCCATTCAAGGCCTATGGCGATGTGCTGGCGGTGAAGACCGAAGAGATCGACATCAACGGTCAGAAGAAGCTCGCGTTGTTCGCCCAGGTCGAGCCCACCGCTGAACTGATCGCCATGAACAAGGCGAAACAGAAGATCTACACCTCGATCGAAATCGACGACAGTTTCGCGGATACCGGAGAGGCCTACATCGTCGGCCTGGCCGTGACCGACTCGCCGGCCAGCCTGGGCACCGACGTACTGGCGTTCTCGGCGCAGAAGCCGGACGTCAGCCCGTTCAAGGATCGCCACTACTCCGCAACCTCGATGTTCACCGAGGCAGTCGAGACCGAACTGAAGTTCGAAGAGTTCGAGGAGAAGCCTGGCATCGGCGCCCAATTGCTCAGCACCGTGAAAAGCCTGCTGACCGGCAAGCAGACCAAGGATGACGCCGAGTTCTACCAGATCGGCGAAGCGGTCCAGACCATTGCCGAACACGTCAAAGACCTGCCCGACCAGCTGGCCGCCGAGAAGCAATTTTCAGCGGGACTGAAGACTCAGCTCGACCAGGTCAGCACTGAACTGAAAGAGCTGAAGACCAACCTCTCGAACACCCAGGACCATAGCCAGAAGACGCGCCCTCCGGTATCCGGCGGCGATAACCAGGTCGTGACCGACTGCTGACAGTCAGCCCCACCACAGCCCCCGAATAACGAAGGACAATCACCATGCGTAACGATACCCGTAGCCTGTTCAACGCTTACCTGGGCCAGTTGGCCAAGCTGCACGGCGTGCCTGACGTCACGACCAAATTCGCCACTGCCCCGAGCGTCACTCAGACACTCGAAACCCGCATGCAGGAGTCCAGTCAGTTCCTCAGCTCGATCAACATCTACGGCGTCACCGAACAGATGGGCGAAAAGATCGGCATGGGCATCGGCGGACCAAACGCCGGGACCACCGACACCACCCAGAAGGATCGCGAAACGACTGACATCACCACTCTGGATGATCGCGGCTACTTCTGCTCGCAGACCAACTTTGATACCCACCTGCGCTACAGCAAGCTGGATGCCTGGGCCAAGTTCCCCGACTTCCAGGCACGTATTCGTGACGCGATCCTGAAACGCCAGGCGCTGGACCGCATCCTGATCGGCTGGAACGGTACCAGCCGCGCTGCCACCTCAAACCCGGCAACCAATCCACTGCGCCAGGACGTCAACGTCGGCTGGCTGCAAAAGATGCGTACCGAAAACGCCGCACGGGTCATGGATGAAGTGATCGAAGGTTCCGGCAAGATCACCATTGGCGCCGGCAAGAACTTCGCCAACCTCGACGCCCTGGTCTTCAGCATGGTCGAGGAATTTATCGCGCCGTGGTACCAGGAAGACCCGGATCTGGTGGTGATCTGCGGTCGTCAGCTGCTGGCCGACAAGTATTTTCCGATCATCAACAAGGAAAACGCGCCGACTGAAATGCTGGCCGCCGATATCGTCACCAGCCAGAAGCGCCTGGGCAACCTGCCAGCGGTGCGTGTGCCGTACTTCCCGGCCCGCGGTTTGCTGGTAACCAAGCTCGAAAACCTATCGATTTACTGGCAGGAAGGCAGCCGTCGCCGCACCGTCCTCGACAACGCCAAACGCGACCGCGTCGAGAACTACGAATCGGTCAACGACGCTTACGTCATCGAGGACCTGGAATGTGCGTCCCTCGCTGAAAACATCGAAATCGCGTAAGGCAGACGACCATGACTAACCCCTGCCGTCGTCACTTCCAGCGCGTCACTGCCGCCATTGAGGCGGCAGCGACCGAGCCGACCCAAACCATGGCCGGTGCTACCGCATACGAGCATCAGCTGAACCAGTTGCTGCAAGATCGCCTGCGCCTGAAACAGGTCCAGTCGAACCAGGGTAAGGCCGAACTCAAACGTCAGTTGCTGCCCGACTACGTGCCCTATGTGCAGGGCGTGCTTGAAGCCGGCCAAGGTGCGCAGGATGAAGTGCTAACCACCGTGATGGTGTGGCGCATCGATGCCGGCGACTTCACCGGTGGCCTGAACATCGCTGAGTACGTGCTGAAACACAAAATGGTCATGCCCGACCGTTTCGCCCGCACTTTGGGTTGCCTGGTCGCGGAAGAAGTAGCGACGGCAGCGTTCAAGGCCCAAAAGATCAACGAGCCGTTCGACCTGGCCATCCTGCACCGCACCGCAGAACTTACCGAAGCTGAAGACATGCCCGATCAGGCCCGCGCCAAGCTGTTCCTCGCCACTGGCCGCGCCACCCTGGAAGGCATTACCGAAGAGCTGCCAGGGCAACCCGGACAGGTACAGGCTGGCATCGATTTGCTAAAGAAAGCCATCGATCTGCACGACGCCTGCGGTGGCAAAAAGGATCTGGAGCGCGCCGAGCGCCTCCTCAACAAACTCGCTGCCCCCGGCAGCTAACTGAGCGTCCCCACGCACCCCGCCGGCTCGGCGCGGATCGGCCAGGCCGCTCCTCCTGAACGTGAAGCCCCGACCACCGGCGACCTATTGCAGAGCGCAGTTCCATGAGCGGATTCGTAGCGGGCGGCACTGCGCCGACCGAACACATCAACACCGATCCATTCTGGCCATCAATCGACCTGGACAGTGTGCGCGGCACCCTGCGTCTCGATGCCAGCGTCACCCCGATCAGACTGGAAACCGCGACCATCGCCGCCGCCATCAGCATCAACCGGGAGCTCACCAACTGGCGCCTGGCCAAGCAGGCCGACGGATACACCACCCTCACCGATGTCCCGGCCGACAAAGTCAAAGACGTGTCGCAATACATTCACCTGTACCAGCGAGCCATTTACGCCGCGACCGGCGCAGAAATCTGCGAGCGCTACCGCTCCTACGACAGTACCAACAGTGGCAACCAGAACGCCGATGAACTCACACCGAGCATCGACGAGTTGCGCCGAGACCAGCGCTGGGCGGTGCGTGACTTCCTCGGCCTCGGTCGCACTACCGTGGAGTTGATCTGATGGCCGTCATTGTCCGCGCCCATCAAAACGACACCGTCGATGCGCTGTGCTGGCGTCACTACGGTCGCACGGCGGGGGTGACCGAGGCGGTGTTTGAGGCCAACCCTGGTCTGGCCGATCACGGCCCGATATTGCCCCAAGGCCTGGCCGTGCAAATGCCCGAAGCCCAAACGGCCGCCCCTCAACGGCAAATGGTGAACCTATGGGACTGACCCACCAACCCCGCGCCCTTGAAACCACTCACTCTGGACCATGGAATGAAACGCATGCCTGACCGTCCCGATACCTGGGCCTGGCTCGCCGCCTGGCTCGAACAGAACTGGCCAACGCTGTATGCCGGCATCTTGGCCTTGATCATTGCCGCCCTTCGAATCATGTACGGCGGTGGCACGTTGCGGCGTATGGCGATCGAGGCGCCGCTTTGCGGCGCTTTGGCACTCGCCGCCAGCCACGGCTTGTCGTTGCTGGGTATTCCGGCATCCACCGCGCCTTTCTTTGGCGGAGTCATCGGCTTGCTCGGTGTCGAAGGTACCCGCGCCGCAGCAAGGAAGTTTTTCACCCGCAAGGTAGAGCAACTATGACCACACTTCGCCACGGCGACCGTTCGCAAGCGGTGCGCGTCCTGCAAAAGAATCTGAACAATCACGGCGCCAAGTTGATCATCGATGGTGATTACGGTGACGTCACCGAGGCCGCCGTACGCGCTTATCAGTTGAAAGTCGGCCTAGTCGCCGATGGCATCGCCGGCAGCAAGACCCAGACAATGCTCGCCGGCTATGATTGCCAGCAGTTGCTGAAGAATGTCGACCTGGTCAACGCCGCTCAACGTCTCGATGTGCCGCTGGCCAGCGTCTATGCGGTCAACGAGGTTGAATCGAAGGGCAAAGGCTTTCTCGACAATGGCAAGCCGGTGATTCTCTTCGAGCGGCACATCATGTACCACCAGCTGTCGAAGGTTCGACAGGAGGGTGATGACCCCGCCGAGCTCAAGCATCACGCTGATCAACTCGCCGCAACCAACCCGGCCATCGTCAACTCGAAAGCCGGTGGTTATGCCGGCGGTACCGCCGAACATCAACGCCTGGCTACTGCTCGCCTGATCGATGACACCGCCGCACTGGAGTCCGCTTCCTGGGGCGCATTTCAGATCATGGGCTTCCACTGGAAGCGCCTCGGCTATGCCAGCGTGCAGGACTTTGTCACGTCCATGAGCGCGAGCGAATCACAACAGTTCGATGCCTTCGTGCGCTTCATCGAAACCGACCCAGTTCTGTACAAGGCTCTGAAGGCTCGCAAATGGGCTGAGTTCGCCAAGCTCTACAACGGCCCCGACTACCAGCGGAATTTGTATGACATCAAACTTCAGCGCGCTTTTGAACGGCACGCCGGCTGCGACTGTGGCCAGGCGGTGGCGGCATGATCGATCTCGACGCAGTACAACGGTTGAAGGTGCAGGACGGCGAACTGCTGGTGGTGCCGGAGAACACCGAACAGGAGGGTATGGAGCAACTGGCCGAGGCTCTTCACTTTCTGACGCCAGGGTGCAAAGTCATCATCATTCGCGGCCCACTGGAAAAGATGGACGTCGGTGCCATGAACCAGCTGGGCTGGTACCGCGCATGAGCACCCTGCGCCAAGTCCTGTACGGCACCGCCCTGCTCGGTGCCCTGGCGTTGCTGATCTGGAGCCAGGAACAGCGCATCACCGTTGCCGACAAGAACACAGAGTTGGCAACCAAGGATGCGGACGCCGCCCATGAAGAATCCGGCCGCAACCTGTCCACCGCCAATACCCTCCGAATCACCCTGCAACAGGAGCGCGAAGCCCAGACCACCCTGCGCAGCCAGCAGGATCAATTGCGCCAAGGCCTGGCAAAACGCGAACTCACCATTGAGGCTCTGAAACGTGAAAATGCCGAATTACGCGATTGGGCTGATCAGCCTTTGCCTGATGCTGCTCGCCGGTTGCGCGAGCGCCCCACCCTCACCGGCGCCGACGCTTATCGTCAGTGGTTGTCCGGCCGTGGTGCCCTGCACTCTGCCGGCGACCAGTCCACACCGTAACGGCGATCAACTCAGCGACCAGGACCACGTCGAATCCGCCTGGGCGGAATGCGCGGGTCAGGTCGACATGGTTTACCAACATCAACAGGCCAATCCATGAACAAACCCGAAAGCCTGCGCGCTCATCTGTTGGCCACCGTTGCTGAACTCAAACACAACCCCGAGCGACTGCTGATCTTTATCGATAATGGCAAAGTTCGTTGTACTGCTGTGGCCAGCCTCTCATTCGAATACAGCTTCGACCTGCAAGTCATCCTCACCGACTTCGCCGGCCACCCCGACAATGTCATGTTGCCCCTGCTCGGCTGGCTGAGCGTCCATCAATCCGAGCTGCTGGAGAACCTGAACAAGTCCGCCGCCGGCATCCAATTCGAAGCCGACATTCTCGACAACAGTAAAGTCGACCTCAGCCTGACCTTACCGCTGACCGAACGTGTGGTTGTAGGCAAGGACTCCGAAGGCAACACCACCATCAGACATCCTGGTGAACCTCAGCGAGTCGCGGCGTTTCTAGACCCCGCATGGATTCCAGGTGCCCAGGGCACAGGTAGTGAATGGGTAGTCCCGCATGACTAACAGACTGGAAGCGTTGGAAGATTGGGCGGCCGGTCTGCTCGGGCAGTTGGAACCCGCATCACGCAAGAGGCTGGCTAGAAGCCTCGGTCAGGCCTTGCGCCGCAGCCAGCAGCAACGAGTTATCATCCAGCGCAACCCAGACGGTAGCAAGTATGCCCCTCGCAAGCAGCGCAACTTGCGCGGCAAACACGGGCGGGTGAAGCGGAAGGTTCAGATGTTCCAAAAGCTGCGCACCGCTAGCTTTCTCAAGGTTCAGGGTGACGGCAACTCAATCAGCGTTGGTTTCACAGGGCGCATTGCCCGTATTGCGCGGGTGCACCAATACGGGCTGAAGGATCGCGCAGACCGGGGTGCACCAGACGTAAAGTATGATCAACGTGAAGTATTGGGTTTTACCCAGACGGATCTCGAATTGCTCCGCGACGAGCTACTCAAACACATCGTTGGTAGAACCATATAACCCAGAACTTAATGGGGCTTAGACTTCTTCAAAAGACTTCTTACGACCATCTTATTCAACTTGATCATTATTTTTTGTCGTTCATTCCAATCAGCTCTAACTTTTATACTTTGCGCCAAAGGGAGATAAAGACTTTGCAAATAATTCTGCAACTCATACACTTGTGAAACCAAAACTCCCGCAGTCGTGCATTCACTCCCAGTTATTGAGTCAAATTCAATCAACTCATTTTCATCGTCAATCCTGATCACCCGGCCATTCGTCTGCCGGTAAAGTTTCCCTACTCCTGGATATTCCTCCCCCATAGTGTTGTCGACTAAAAACTCATCCTCTTTAGGATCACCACCTAAAAACATCCGCTCTGTCTCTAACGGTGAACTCATCGGCTCCTGCATTATCGGTTGAAAAATATAAACAGAAGGTTTATGCAACGAAAAACGGAGCAACGGATACTTGATTTTTTTTGTAGCGGAAAAGTCACCCAATTGCATATGACCAGCATTTTCTCCGTCAAGCACTAATTCCATTTTAGATGGAAATGGAAAACCACACCGTGCAGAGAATAGAAAATCACTAGAGCAGTTCACAATAAAGATATTGTTAATTCGTAAACCAAAAGCTGAAGGCGCCCCATGAAAAGCTAGTGTCTCGACTCCTCTTGCATTAAGCCCTTGCTCATCTTGAGCCATTGGATATACAGCCAAGAACCTATCTTTTTTACGCAGCCGAGACTTTATGTAAAAAGAAGGATCAATTCCAGTTGGATTGCCTTGCAGCATATGATAATTCAACCACAATCCCACACGAACTTTATCCAGCCAATCGAGCAGAACAAAATAATCTTTAGAACATAGCGCCTTTTTTTCTAATAATGCTTCTATGACAGGTCGCACCTGCCCTTCCAACACTGAAAACTCAGTATTACAAGCCTCGCAAGCCGGAGTTACCAAGGAAGTCCAATCAAAAGAAATCTCTTTTTGTTTTTTATAATTAAAACCTATTGTGACTACCCTACGAGGATCCCCAGTCATTTTTAGTAACCACTGCGGCAACACGTGTTCTTTATTTTTTGACTCTGGTGGATTACCGCAAAAAACACAAAATTTTACATCGGTCATTTCGTCGCCTGCTTTTATTCACGCATATAAGATTATCTAACATGTGATCCTGTAGACCAGTATTCTACAAGGCGCGGTAGATGTAGTCGCCTGCGCGCGGCGTCACCATCGGCGCCATGAATGATCTAGCCACCCTCGCCCGCCTGATTGAAAATCTCATCCGCTTCGGCACCATCGCCGAAGTCCAGATGAAGCCCCCGCGTGTGCGCGTCAATACTGGAACGCTGACCACTGCCTGGCTGCCGTGGATCGCCTTGCGCGCCGGTGCCGATAAAGAATGGGACCCGCCAACAGTCGACGAGCAAGTCATTCTGTTCAGCCCATCCGGTCAGCTGGGCAACGGCATTGCCCTGACCGGCATCTTCAGTGACCTCAATCCGGCCAATGGCGATCGCCCTGGTCTACATCGCCGCACCTATCACGACGGCACCGTCATCGAGTACGACAGCGTTGCTCACCACCTCAGCGCCGTGCTGGTGGAAGGCGGTACCACGGACTTGATCAGCAGCGGCGGTATTCACATCGTTGGGCCGATCACCCACGAAGGTGACTACACGCAGACCGGCAATTACACCCAGGAAGGCAATCAAGCCATCACTGGAAAAGTCATCGTGACGGATGACGTTGTGGCAGCCGACATCAGCCTGGTCAACCACCCGCACGGCGACGTGATGCCAGGCAGCGGAAAAACGGGGAGACCGGAATGAACCGAGAAACCGGCGCCGCGATCGACACCGTCGAACATATCGTCCAGTCGACCACCGACATCCTGACCACTCGCCTCGGCACCCGCGTGATGCGCCGGGAGTACGGCAGCTTGCTGCCGGAGCTGGTCGACCATCCGTTCAATGACGTCACTCGCCTGCGCGTCTATGCCGCCACCGTCATGGCCCTGATGCGCTGGGAACCCCGAATTACCCTCAGCCGCGTGCAGTTCCAGGGTGCCACGTTGCAAGGCCAGACGGTGATGGACATCGAATGCAGCCGTGTGGACACCAACGAGCCGTTGAGTCTTAGCGTCCCGCTGCAGCTGGGGGCCAGCGTATGAGTACCTTTGTCGCCATCGACCTGGCTCAGCTGCCGGCACCGCAGATCGTCGAACAGATCGATTTCGAGCAGATCCTTGCCGAGCGCAAGGCCTACGCGATCAGCCTCTGGCCAGTCGAAGAACAGGCCGAAATCGCTGCACGCCTTGCGCTGGAGTCGGAGCCGCTGACCAAGCTGCTCCAGGAGAACGCCTACCGCGAGACGGTCTGGCGTCAGCGTGTCAATGAGGCGTCCGTTGCCAACATGCTGGCCCTGGCCAAAGGCACCGATCTCGAAAACATCGCGGCGAATTACAACGTCGCACGCCTGGTCGTTCAGGAAGCCAAGCCATCCGCGATACCGCCAATCCCCCGGGTGATGGAGAGTGACGACAGCCTGCGCGAGCGTGCGCAAATGGCCTGGGAAGGTCTGAGCACCGCAGGCTCCCGCAACAGCTACATCTTTCATGCTCGCTCGGCAGATGGCCAAGTGGCTGACGCAACCGCTGAAAGCCCTGCACCTGCCGCAGTGGTGGTGATCGTGCAATCGCTGCTCGGCGACGGTACTGCCTCGTCTGCGCTGCTGGCCAGGGTCAAAACGCACCTGAGTGACGAGGATCGCCGCCCGTTAGCCGATCGGCTGACCGTTCGGGGCGCCGACATCATTAACTACCAGGTGAAAGCCAAGCTCTACATGCTGAGCAATGGACCCGAGGGCGAGCTCGCTCTTGCAGCGGCGAAGACACGCCTGTTGAAGTTCGTGAACCAGCGCCGTCGCCTTGGGCTTGAAGTGTCCGAATCCATCGTGCACGCCTCGCTGCACGTTGAAGGCGTGCGCAAGGTCGTGCTGCAAAACTGGCAAGACATTGTTGCCACCCCCTACCAGGCCCCGTTTTGCACGGACATCGATTTATCCCTGGGGGGTGAGTGATGACCGCCCAAACCCTGCTCCCGCGCAATGTCACCCCACTTGAACGCCAGGCCGCCCAAGCCTTGGCAGACATCCAGCGTGTGCCGATTCCTTTGCGCCAGCTGTACAACCCGGACCTGTGTCCGCAGCACCTGCTGCCCTACCTGGCATGGGCTTTCTCGGTCGATCGCTGGGACCCTCGATGGTCCGAGGCAGCCAAGCGCACGGCCATCCGCGCGTCGTTCTACATCCATGCGCGCAAAGGCACTCTGGGCGCGCTGCGCCGTGTGGTCGAGCCGCTGGGCTACCTGATCGAGGTGGAGGAATGGTGGCAGACCGTACCGGAGCGTGAACCCGGCACCTTTGCGCTGAAGGTCGAGGTTCTGGATACCGGCATCACCGAAGAAATGTACCAGGAGCTGACCCGGCTCATTGATGACGCCAAGCCGGTTAGTCGGCACATGACTCGCCTCGCCTTTGGTTTGGAAACCACAGCCGCTCTCTGGTTCGGTGCCTGCGCTGTCGAGGGCGAAGTCACTACGATTTACCCGCTGCACGTCACGTTATTGGAACTCACCTGCACGGCTCGGGACGCGACGAGTGTCGCGGTCACCACCGAAATGACCACGCTTTATCCGCTTCAACCCACGTTGCTGGAACAGCATGCCTATCCCGCCCGGGAGGCGGTCGGCGGTGACTCTGGCGAACAAACGACTATCCACCCCCTGCACGTCACCGCGCTGGAACAACAGGCCGAACCGGCCTATCAGTCCATCGCCGTGGACGCGGGTGAATTGACCACTATCTACCCGTTGGAGGCGTGATGGCAGCGCAAGAGTTCTATACGATTTTGACCAAGGCCGGCATTCAATATGAAGCCGAGTGCAAGGCCACTGGGAAGCCGATCAAGCTGGTGAAGATGAGCGTCGGTGACGGGAATGGCGCCTCCTACAACCCCGTCGATACGCAAGTCGCCTTGAAACGTAAAGTCTGGGAAGGCAGCTTCAGCAACCTGTATCAAGACAAAACAAACACGGCATGGCTGGTGGTCGAAGCGATCATCCCTCAGAACGTCGGTGGCTTCTGGATTCGTGAAGTTGCCGTCTGGACGGACACCGGTGTTCTGTACGCTATCGGCAAATACCCTGAGTCGTTCAAGCCGCTCATTGCCACCGGTGCCGGTCGCGAAATCAACATTCGCACCATCTTCACCACCAGCAATGCCGACAACGTGACGTTGATGCTCGACGGCTCTGTCATTCAGGCGACTCGCGCTTGGGTGAAAGAGTTTGTCGAAGTCGAATTGGCCAGCATTAAAAAGGACCTATCGGCCGAACATGCGGAAGGCAAAACTCATAACTACCCGCTGACCAATTTCATCGAAACAGACTGGGTCGCCGAGTCGAGCCAGTCGGAATACCTGGCTGAAATTTTCCGGACCTTTGGCCAGTCCGGTGTTTTGGGCAGTCGCCAGTACGGTTCTGCCGGTACCGAGTCATTCAACCGAACGTTCGACGGCGCCTATTCGGCCATCAACCTACACAACCATCCCAACCTACTGGCTACTCCAGGACTGGGTGAAATCGCGGCCATGATCAACGGCCATATGGTCAGGACGCGGCATAACGACTACCGCCTGCGCAGCGCTGCGCCGGGTAACTACCTGGCAATGGTGGACATTGCTCCACCAGCAGCACCCGCGTCGGTGAATGCGGCGGTTGGCATTCCCGCGAAGGTCGCAGAAATGCGCGAATACTTTCGGGCCTTTGCTACGCGTGATACGGAGATTCGTGACTACCGGCCACATTTTCGCTGGAACCTGTCGGTGCTAGAAATCTGGCCGGAGCTGTTGACAGATGAGGTGAACGACACGTTTGAAAGCTTCCGCCATCTGGAGGAAATCAACGGTTATCGCGATCTGTTGACGCGGACCTTTTTGATGGGCGCCACCGGCTACAGCGGCCGAAATGAAAACGGATCATTTATCCCCGGCTCGGTACGGCAAGTTTCCAAGACTGGGCGGCCGCAGTACGTGGCCTGGCGCTACCGTATATCGGTCGCGGACGTGGGCAGTGTGGGGGATTACCCCGTGGAAAAACTCCTCACCCCGCTCGATCTGCCGTTGCAGCGTTGGCACGCAAACCTTACGGGGCCGCAGGTGGCGACAAGCCGCCGTCAGCGGTGGCGTATCAACCGTGAGCTATCGGCCGATCCTACCTGGGGCGCGTACAACGAATCCCCAACAATCGACCTACTCGATGAACTGATGGCCAAGGTTCCGGGGCTGAACGGCGCCGGGGCGAACCTAGTCGAGCAGTACACGGACAGCGGCGTGGTGACCAAGCTGACCAAGTGGGACAGCGCCGAGCTGTTGAACGCGGCTTACTACAACCGCCGGTATGGGCACGAGCGTAACGCCAGCGGCCGCACCAAGGGCCTGCGTAGTTACAACGATCCAACGTTGTTCGTTGCGTCCAACACCCGCCCCGAGGTGGCATCGTTTGCGGCGGATGGCCAAACCTATCGCAACAGCTATGCGATTCCGTTGGAGCTGATTTTGCGTACCCCGCTGGAGGGCTGGAACCCTTACGGCATCGCCACGGTAAATGCCGCGGTCGGCGATGGTGCAACTGCGCAAACCGCCTGGACTGGACGCAGCGATAACTCTCGGCACTACCTCACGCCGGCCGAGATGTTCTCTGACACGGTGTTAGATCCCGATCCGGCAGATACAGGGGCGAGCCCGCGCTGGGTATTGGATAGCGCCGGAACGCCTCGGCTTGTACGCGCCTCGGGCATCTACGCGGTGCTGCCGAAAATCGAGGGCGCCGGCGGGTTGTACCTGCGCTACCCGGTTTATCCGATGTACCACGAAGGGGGCTGGGCAGCAGCAGCGGTCGATGCCCTGGCGGGCGACTGCACCACCAGCTTGGTGAATTTGATGCGCGGCTACATGACGCAAAAAGAATCGATCGCGGAAATGGGTGAGTCGATCCAGGTGCTTAAAAACGAAGTTTCGCAACTTAAACAGAAATAAAGCAGGGGAATCATTATGGGCATGTCGGCACTGCTGGCTGAGGCTACTCGCCTTGTTGCAATGTTTCAGGACAAAGAGAAGAGCATTAAAGACGCCGTGGCCGCTGCGATAAGTGCGGTCCCGGCGATGAACAAGACTTACTACGTGAACGCTATTACTGGCGATGATGCCGCCGGCACGGGCGACAAACTCAAACCGTTTAAAACGGTTGCGAAGGCCGTGAACACCATTCCTTACGGCGGTGGTGGTTACGTCCGGTTGTCTGGTCATGAACATGTGATCGAGAGTTTGATTTTCGTCGCATCCAAGAACCTGACAATTACTGTCACCGAGGGTGAGACGGTGATGCCCACCCTGCGCAACATTTGCGTGCAGGCAAACGGGGCTGACGGCGCGGGGAATCAGGACAACTCGACCACCGGTTTTATGCTGGACAGTTCCACCGTTGTTTTGGGGAGCATCCGCATTCGCACGGCCAACTATTCGAAGCCCGAGTCAACGACAAACAACGTCTACACGGGTTTCTTCCGTCGCTATGACCGTCCGATGGGCATGGTTCATGTGACAGGGTGTGAGATCGAGCTGGGCGATACCGCGCTGACTCGTCACACGATCAACGGGCAAACCGGCATTGTCTCGCTGTACTTGAACAAGATCAGCCGCGTGGGTCCGGTGGTTAAAAACACGCCATTAATCGAAACGGCCGGTAGTCCGATTATTTTTGCGGCGCAATCCAATACCTTGCCGGCTGGCGCGAAATGGTCGGGTGACTATTTGACTGGCGTTGTTTTTGACTCCAATGGCGCGACCAGAAGTGTCGTTACTAACGTAAACCTTGTTTAAATCGGTGACTAAATATGCGGCTTAATTTCACATATGAAGGGCAGTTTTATTCGGCGTTTACCGTCGAGGATGCGTTGACGGTAGGAGTCCCGGTGTTGGTGCTGGCGGGGGCTGCGGCTGAGCAGGTTCAGAAAGGGATTGATGCGGCTGTGGCGCAGGCGCGTGCACGCAATGCAACGCGGATCGATGGCCAGGATGCAATGTATTTGCTCAAGGCGAATGAAGCCGAGCGCTATATTGCGGCCGGCTCGCCAGCGGATGCCAGCGACTACGTGTTGCTCAAGGCAGAAGCAGAGGCTTTGCAGATCACCCCGCAAGCGCAGGCAAACAGAGTGATTGAAGCCCGTGATTCCTGGCTGGCGGTGGCGGCTCGCATCGAGGCAGCCCGCATCGGCGGCAAGGCGTCTTTGGCGGCGCTGACAACGGTCGAAGCGGTGGTCGCCGCTGGCGAATTGGTGATCGCTGAGCTGGACGCGATTTAACTTTTCCTTGCTCCAACCCTGGGCCGTCAAAGCGGTCCAGGAGAAAAGATCAACACTTCTCCCTGTAATCCCCGCTCTCACAATCTCCAGTGCTCGCCGATCAGGCGCGCACGCGGCAGCCTGCGCACTGTCATCCCATTCACTGCGCAGGCAAACCCATGGCCGATTATCTCCACGGCGTGCGGGTCATCGAACTCAACGACGGCACCCGCCCCATCCGCACCATCCCCACCGCTGTTATCGGCATGGTTTGCACGGCCGAAGACGCTGATGCCAATGCTTTCCCACTGGACACACCGGTTTTGCTGACCAACGTGCAATCCGCTATTGCCAAGGCCGGTACCAAGGGCACGCTGGCAGCCTCTCTCCAAGCCATTGCCGACCAGACCAAGCCCTACGTGATTGTGGTGCGCGTCAAGGAAGGGGCAACCGAAGCAGCAACCACCAGCGCGTTAATCGGCACCACCACCGCAGATGGCAAGTACACCGGCATGAAAGCCCTGCTCGCCGCTAAGGCCAAGGTCGGTATGGTGCCTCGCATCCTCGGCGTGCCAGGCCTCGACAGCCAACCGGTGGCCACCGCCCTGGTCAGCATTGGCCAGCAGTTGCGCGCCTTCAACTATGTCAGCGCCTGGAACTGCAAAACCAAGGAAGAGGCCGTCGCCTACCGCGAAAACTTCGGCGCCCGGGAAGTGATGGTGATCTGGCCGGACTTCCAGAACTGGAACACCGTGACCAGCGCGACTGTGAAGGCATCGGCCATTGCCCGCGCGCTTGGTCTGCGGGCCAAGATCGACCAAGAGGTGGGCTGGCACAAAACCCTGTCCAACGTGGCCGTCAACGGCGTCACCGGGATCAGTGCCGACGTGTTCTGGGATCTGCAAAACCCCGCCACGGACGCCAACTACCTCAACAGCAACGAAGTCACCACCCTCATCAATGAGGGCGGTTTCCGCTACTGGGGCAGCCGGACGTGCAGCGACGATCCGTTGTTCGCCTTCGAGAACTACACACGCACCGCGCAGATCCTCGCCGACACGATGGCCGAGGCGCAAATGTGGGCCATCGACAAGCCGATGAATCCGTCCCTGGTGCGCGACATGATCGAGAGCATCAATGCCAAATTCCGCGAACTGATCGCCTCAGGCTATCTGATCGGCGGCAGTTGCTGGTACCCGGAAGACATCAACGACAAGGACACCCTTAAGGCCGGCAAGCTGTTCCTCGACTACGACTACACACCCGTGCCACCGCTGGAAGACCTCACTCTGCGGCAGCGCATCACTGACCGTTACCTGATCAACTTCGCCAACAAGATCAACAGCTGAACCGGACCTCCCCTGAGGGGGAATTGACCCCGCGCCTGCGTACCGGAGAACACCGCCATGGCCATGCCTCGCAAACTGAAAAACCTGAACCTCTTCAACGACGCCAACAGCTACGTCGGCGTGGTGAAGACGGTCACCCTGCCCCCGCTCGGCCGCAAGATGGAAGCCTATCGCGGCGGCGGTATGAACGGCCCCGTCAAGGCTGACCTCGGCTTCTCCGACGACGGCATCCAGTTCGAATGGAAGACCGGTGGGCTAGATCTGATTTCCCTGCGCCAGTTCGGCGCCGTCAACGCCGCCGGCATTGGCCTGCGCTTCGCCGGCTCGTTCCAGCAGGACGACACCGGCGAAGTCAGCGCGGTGGAGGTCGTATTGCGCGGCCGTCACGAAACCATCGAGATGGGCGACGCCCAGCCCGGTGAAGACACCGAACACAGCATCACCACCACCTGCACCTACTACAAGCTGATCGTTGATAACGAAGAAATCATCGAGATCGACTTGCTCAACTTCATCGAGAAGGTCAACGGCGTGGACATGTTGGAAAAACAGCGCACCGCCATAGGCCTTTGACCCTACACCGCCCCGCCCGGGGCGGATAACCCTGCACCCTGGAGCCTCCCATGAAATCCGAAGAAACCCTCGAAACCTTGCCAGCAGCCGACGACAACACCGTCACCCTCGACACGCCGATCATCCGTGGCAAAACCAGCATCGACACCCTCACCCTGCGCAAACCGCAGTCTGGCGAGCTGCGTGGCGTTCACCTGGTAGACCTGTTGAACCTGGACGTCGCCTCCCTGCTCAAGGTGCTGCCACGCATCACATCCCCAGGCATTACCGCGCCGGAAGCCGCAGGTATGGATCCTGCCGACCTGCTCGCCTGTGGCAACAAGGTCGCTCATTTTTTGTTGCAGAGATCGGTGAAGACGGACGCATCCCTCGTTGCGTAGAGGACGCTATGGCCGACCTGGCCGTGGTCTTTCACTGGGCGCCGGCTGATATGGATCAGTTGGGCTTGCAAGAACTGATGGAGTGGCGCGAGCGCGCCAGGGTGCGGAGTTCCACCGATGGCGAATGACTTAAAACTTCAGGTATTGCTCAACGCCATCGACCGTGCGAGCGGACCTCTGAAGGCCATCGACAAGGGCAGCATCGGCGCCGCTCGCGCACTCAAGGAGGCGCGTGACCGCCTCAAGGAACTCAACGCCCAGCAAAAGGACGTAAGCGCCTGGCGCACCCAGCGCGCTGCCGCCGAGCAGACAGAACAAGCCCTCACCGCTGCTCGCGACAAGGTTCGGGTACTCAGTAAACAGTTCGCCGCCACCGGTGTTCCGACCAAGGGCATGGCCAAGGATTTCCGCTCCGCCGTTCGCGAAGCGCAGAAACTCAAGGAACAGCACCAACAGCAGAGCGAACAACTTCAGACACTGCGCACGAAACTGTACAGCGCTGGTATCAGCACCAAGGACCTCGGCGCTCACGAACGTCAGCTGCGTGAGCAGATTGGTGCCACCAACACCAGCATCAGCGAACAGGGCAAGCGATTGGTCGCGCTGAACGCACAGCAAAAACGCCTGGCAATCGAACGCAGCAAGATGGAAAAGACCCAGAGCTTGGCCGGCAACATGGCTGTGAACGGTGCCGGTGGACTGGGTGCGGGCTATGCGGCGAGCCGTCCGATTGCCAAGGCGATTGGAGCGTTTTCGCCGAACGAAGACTCGGCTACGCAGTTGAAGGTTTCGATGATGGACGGCACCGGCAAGGTCGCCGAGGACTTCAAAAAGATCACCGACCTTGCCACCAAACTGGGCGACCGTCTGCCCGGTACCACGGCTGACTTTCAGGAAATGATGACGATGCTCCGGCGCCAGGGCTTGAGCGCGCAGAGCATTCTTGGCGGTACCGGTGAGGCGGCGGCGTACCTAGGCATTCAACTGAAAATGCCGGTGGCCGAAGCGGCCGAATTCGCGGCCAAGATGCAGGATGCCACCCGTACCACCGAGAAGGACATGATGGCGCTGATGGATACCATCCAGCGCGGTTTCTATTCGGGCGTTGACCCGACCAACATGCTCCAGGGCTTCAGCAAAATCGCGCCGGTGATGGACACCATCAAAAAGTCGGGCATCGACGCAGCCAACGAACTGGCGCCGCTCCTGGTCATGATGGACCAGGCCGGCATGGAAGGCGGCGCCGCCGGTAACGCCTACCGGAAGATTTTTCAGGCGGGCTTGGACAGGGACAAGGTCGACGACGTCAACAAGATCCGCCAGTTGAAGGGCCAAAAGATCCAGTTCAGTTTCACCAACAAAGACGGCAACTTCGCCGGTCTGGAGAACCTCTTCGCCCAGGTCGAAAAGCTCAAGGCGCTCAACGACGAAGACCGCACGGAAACCATCAAGGATCTGTTCGGTGACGACTCCGAAACCATGACCACCCTGAACACCATGATGAACAAGGGGCTGGCGGGTTACAAAGAGGTCCAACAGAAGCTTCAGAACCAGGCCGACCTGCGCACGCGTGTCAACGAACAGCTCAGCACCCTGACCAACGTCATGGAAGCCGCCGAGGGCAGCTTCACCAATGCCATGGCTGAGTTTGGTGCCGCCGTTGCACCCGAACTGAAAGAGCTGATCAGCACGTTGGGCGAGATGGCCAATAAGGTGGGTGCCTGGGCCAGGGAGAATCCGAAACTCGCCGGTGGCTTGGTCAAGGTCGTGGCGCTCGTGGCCGGTCTATCGTTTGTGTTTGGTGGCTTGGCACTGACTCTGGCGAGTCTGCTCGGCCCATTTGCCGTGGTTCGCTACGGCATGGCCATGTTCGGTATGCAGGGTGGTGGCACGCTGCGGGTGATGCAGAAGCTCGCCCCCACGCTGACCGGTCTGGCACGCAGCGCCTTCCCAATGCTCGCGCAAGGGGTTCGGCTGTTGGCCAGCACCATAGGCGGTGCCCTGCTGACCGCATTGCGCACCGTGAGCATTGCGCTCTGGGGCCTGGCGGCTAACCCCGTAGTGCTCGCCATCGCGGCCGTAGTCGCGGTACTCGCTGGCGCGGCCTACCTAATTTATAAAAATTGGGATGCGGTGAAACTCTACTTCGCCAACGCCTGGACCGAAATCAAAGCCGGCTTCAGCGGCGGCATTGGCGGGATCCTCAACACCCTCGCCAACTTCAGCCCCATCGGCCTGATCTACCAGGCTTTCGCCGGCGTGCTGAGTTACCTGGGCATGGACTTGCCGAGCCGCTTCACCGAGTTCGGCAACATGATCGTCAACGGCCTGGTCAACGGCTTGCTGGCCGGGCTGGGGCAAATAAAAAGCGCCGTCAGCTCAGTTGCCGACTCGGCCATCAGCATGTTCAAGGAAAAACTCGGTATCCACAGCCCGTCCCGCGTGTTCACCGCGCTGGGCGGATTCACCATGGCCGGTCTGACTCAAGGTCTGGAAGGTGGTCAGGGCGGCCCGCTGGGCGCCATCACCGACATGGGCAAGCAAGTCGTGTCAGCTGGCAAGCAGGCACTCGGCGCCATGGCCGGGCCGCTGGGTGCCATCGGGTTGCCGCAACTGCCTACTGGGGCCGCTGCATCGTCTTCAGTGTCGGTCGATGATCGGTCGCCGATCAGTCCGGCGCCCGCCGCCGCTTATGACAGCCACGACAACTACGAAATCAACATTCACACCACTCCGGGCATGGACGCACAGATGATCAGCCGCGCCGTTCGTGCGGAGCTGGCCCGCATCGCCAGCGAAAAAAGCGCCCGCCAGCGCAGCAAACTGTCCGACCTGGAGTAACCACCCATGATGCTTGCCTTGGGCATGTTCGTCTTCAGCCTGTCCACCGCCGCCTACCAGGAGCTGCAACGCCAAACCGAATGGCGCCACGCCAGCAGCAACCGCGTCGGCGCCGCACCGGCCCGGCAATTTGTCGGGCGCGGTGACGATTCGATCACCCTGCCCGGCATCATCCTCCCGGAGCTGGCCGGTAGTGCCCTCAGCCTCGACGCCCTGCGCCTGATGGCTAACACGGGCAAGGCTTGGCCCATGGTCGAGGGCAGCGGCCGGATCTACGGCCTGTGGATCATCGAGAGCCTGAGCGAAACAAAGACCCTCTTTTTCCGAGATGGCACGCCACGACGTATCGAATTCACCATCAGCCTCAAGCGCATCGATGATGACCGCATAGACCTTATCGGCGCCGGTACCAGCGCAGGGGTTGGCATCATGAGGTCGTTGCTGTGATCGATGCAGCCCTTTCCCGCGTCACCGGTTTCCTGAATGACACGGCCGAACGCTACCGTCGCGAGGCCGCCTACCCAGTGCCGGCGTTTCGCATCACCGTTGACGGTAACGACATCGCCAAACTGATCAGCCCGCGGCTGATGAGCCTGGACCTGACCGATAACCGTGGCATCGAGGCCGATCAACTAAGCATCACCCTCAGCGACCACGACGGCCTGCTGGCCATTCCGCCCAAGGGCGCCGTGATTCGGCTCTGGCTCGGATGGAGCGATACCGGCCTGGTCGACAAAGGCACCTACACCGTCGACGAAACCGAACACAGCGGCGCTCCGGACGTGCTGAGTATTCGTGCCCGTTCGGCGGATCTGCGCAAAGGTCTGAAGACCAAACGCGAACGTAGCTGGAGCAACACCACACTCGGCGACGTCCTGGGCGACATCGCCTTGGGCAACGGCCTGACCGCGACCATCGCCGGCGCTCTCGACGGATTACCCATCCTGCAGCTCGATCAGGCCAACGAGTCCGACGCCAACCTAATCAGTCGCGTGGGGGAAGAATTCGATGCAGTGGTCAGCGTCAAGGCCGGCTGCCTGCTATGCCTGCCGGCCGGCGGCGGCAAGACCGCCAGCGGCGCCGAACTGCCCCACATTACCCTCACCCGCGCCGACGGCGACCAACACCGCTACCTGCAAGCCGACCGCGACAGTTACGACGGTGTGCGCGCGTACTTCTACGACGTGAACAGCGCCAAGAAACAGGAAGCCATCGCCGGCGGTGGGGAAAACCTCAAGGATCTGCGCCACACCTACAGTGATCGCCAGTCTGCCCTGCGCGCAGCCCGGGCCGAGTTCAACCGGCTACAACGCGGCAGCGCGACCCTCAGCTACACCTTGGCCATGGGCCGGCCGGATTTGATACCTGAGCTGACTTACACACTCGAAGGCGTAAAGCCTGAGATTAACGAAATCATCTGGTACGGCGGCAACGTGCAGCACACCCTCAGTGCGGACAACGGTTACACGGTCAGCCTGGAGCTGGAGAGCAAGTTGCCGGAGGACACAGTCGAAGATCTGGCCGAGGAGAACAAGCGGGATTTCACAGGGATCATCGCGTATTACCGAGACAAGAAGACTGGGAAGGAGAAGAGGGTGACCGCGGGGGATCAGAGCAAGCCGCGTCGATTACGTTGGTTGTACGCGAGTGAAAGAAGCGCGAAGCGCGCTGTGCAGCGGGAATGGGCAAAAAGCGAGTAAATATCCTCTACATTTTGCGTCTGAAAGCCTCAATGTTTTTTTCATCTACGCTTTCGTCTGACTAGCTGGTAGACATGACACCATTTTGATAAAGTCGCCGCGGCGAATTGGCCATTTATCATGGATGATTTTGCAAAGCGGTTATAAAACTCAATCATCAATATTTTAGTTAAATAGGGTGCAACAACAAAATGATCAGTGATAAGCGTAGGAAGGCATTTCACTATAGGCATGCTGCTTTTCACCCTAACCCGCTGTCCAGGCCAAATAATCTTCAAGAAATCCTGGAAAGAAGCAAAAGACATTCATTAAAAACTGCTGACCTCAGATGCTTTTACCCAGAAGGTGGCCATTTTGGCGACGCTTCGAAATTGACAGAACCACATATTTTTATTTCTCGCTACGACGATCTTTTCTCCATGCTATTTATGGAAATCATGTATGTCGAGCCTGGAAACAGCATCCCAATTTTCGCTACCGACTATAAAAAAGAAACGATAGAGTGCGAATCATTACCCTCAGTATCTATGTCCACAGACGGATCCAAAGAATATCTTGAAAGCTTAGCCTTTGTAGCAGTTTTCCAAAATCATGTCTTAATAATGCAAAGCAAGGCAATCGGCATAAAAGACATCGAAGAGTATTTCGATGCGCTCCTTAGGCACGTTCACGAAATCCAAGACAATGAGCTGTTCACCCTTCAAGCACACTCACTAACTTCCAACAATATCAGCCTAACAGATAAAAAGGTAAAGAATGTTAGTTTACTCTTACCTTTGGCGAACGACCCGTATTCCTTTGATAGCGATGATGGAATAAAAGTATTAAGCACACTTATTGGCGAGCATAGAGTTGCTGAACTACGCCATGTAATGGGCGCAGATATTTCAGAGCTACAATTAGAGATTGCTGTAGGTTACAAATACAACACATCTCCTGAAAACCAGAAGGTCTTATCCAATATTGCGCAAGGCTTAGTAGACGCAAGAGAGGAAGGCCTCACGATTGACCTTAAAGGATCAGGGAGAATTGTAGGCGATCAACTACAAATAAAAACCAATGAGTACGTACCTTACGAAAATGCGCTGCCAGTTCGCCAACACGTGTATGAAATAATGGCGACATGGCTTGTAGACCTTATTGAAAAAGGTTTGATTGAGCCATGAATCTTAAAAGAGCAATAGCACTTAAACAAGGAAAGCGAACCAATACAGAATTATTTATCTACACTGCCGCAGCTTCATTAGTCGCAGGTATTTTCTTACACTTCCTAACCCCATACATTTCATTTGATTACGGAATAGCTCTAAGATACATCATCAGCATCATTGTTGCCGTAGTGATTGGCTGGCTATTTAAAGACTACGTGCAATCGTATGAAAAGATCTCACGCTACGACTTAATTGCATTTAGCAAGCGCAAACAAGACTACTATCAATTCAGAACCGAAGAAACGCGAAAAAAAACCTTCGATAAATTCCAGATATCCTTAAACCTAGCGTCTCTGATATTTTTCCTGCTCATTCCTCAGGCGCAGCTAAGCATACAGACTCCAATCATACAAAGCATAATTCAACTCACATTTAACTCCACCCCCATATTTGCCGCACTATTATATGGCTACGAGTTTTACTCAAAGAAAGAAATACTCGAAGATCTACATCAAGAATTAAGAAAAGAAACCGCAGTAGAAGAGAAAAGATTGGAAACAGTCAAGAGCTTGAGAGAAGCCATTGAGAAGGACAAGTTAAAGGATGCTACAAACTATAAAACAACGGATATGGCGGTAATTGAGGCAATCCTTAGAAAGCATTCTTCAACCGCCGCTGTGGCGACTGAAGAACCTAATGATTCTGCACGTAAAGTTGTACTTGCGATTGGGGCACCTGAAGCCTCCCCTTCAGTGCCTGCCAACGCGACTCCGACGGACAGCGCAATAAAAGCTGAAACAATGGTGCCTATCACTGCTCCGACTGGACCTAATCCGCCATCATCGAACGATCGGTAACAACAATGAATAATAAAAAACCCCAGCCATAGCTGGGGTTTTTATTACCTTACTTCGATGACTGCACGAGCGCCTCCATGATCCTCAGCACATCCTGGCGTTGCTGATCATCCAGCTTAGCCAGTAAGTGCAGAAAGAGGTGCTCCAAAGGGGTAAGGCTTTCCATCATGCGTACTCCATTTCCTTGTGAAGGGCGCCGGCGCTATTCGCAGCACCTGAACCGCCCGGGAGTCCCCCATTCTCAGCACGTTTTTCTGTGCCACCAGCCCCACCAAATCACTTGGGTCTAGATTGAATGGGAGTCGCCACCCCAGATGGTTACTCCCGTAGCTATGCACCACGTTGGAAATGTAAGTAGCCGTTACGCTAGGCTTTACAGCGCCGGCGAACTCGGTGGCAGGGTCATGTAAACACCGTTCTCACCCCACCCTTGCAATGGCCGGCGTACCACATCCACTCATCTGTGCATTCGCTAACCAGGTCAATCGTTGTCCTTTTTTTCATCGATGCTCGCGACCTTCGCAAAGGCAGCAGCCATACGGAGCAACACATCGCGATCTAGCTCGCTGACGCTCCGATAAAAAAGCAGAAAACTTGCCGCATCAGAACTGACCCAGTCGGCGCTCACAGGTTTATGTTCACCGGTCACCACGTACAAAATATCGACGCCGTTCTCAGCTATCGCCGCGAGATAGTTCGCATCAGGGCTTCGCTCGCCTTTTTCATAGTTGTACTGACTGTTCTTCGAGGCACCGGCTTTCGCCGCAAACTCGGTCTGATTAAACCCCAAGCGCTCGCGTTCTTCTTTTAGGCGTTCACCAATTCCCACAAACGTCTCCATGGCGAGTTGACATTCCCACAATCATGGGAAATACTTCGCCTGTCATCACACGAAATCACACGAAACGAGACTATGCCGAACGCATACCCCACCGAGCAAGCATGCCAAGAGGCTCGAGAGCGCCTCGCGCATCGAGGCTTGTCAGCGAAAGACTGGGCCGATCAGCATCACCTCAATCCGTCGACGGTGTACGCAGTGTTGAACGGACAAAAGAAATGTCTGCGGGGCGAAGCCCATCGCGCTGCCGTGTTGCTCGGCATTAAACACGGCGTCGTCACAAACTAGGCCTGTTGGCTCATGGAGGAAACCAGAAGATGAAACGTCCAGTTCTAGCCAACAGGAAAGACGTCGTTAGCGCAGTCATCTGCGCCTATCCAGGCGGGCGTCTATATGCCGCTGCCGAACTCGGCATGACCATTAAGAAGTTCGATAACCAAGCCTACGAGAATGCCGGTAGCCGCCCCCTGAGCGATGACCACATTCACCGGCTTGAACAAATTGCAGGTACTGCCTTCCTACCGGACTACATCGCTGCCAAATATGGCGGCATGTTTGTCCCTTTGACAGCGTCGGCAGACCTGGACAACGTCGAGTTGTACAGCCGGTCAGTCAAAGCCGCAGCCAAGCGCGGCATGGTTGATCAAATCATAGCCAAAGCATTGGACGACGGAGTCATTGAGTCCAGCGAGGCAGAAGCGATTATCACGGCCTTGATGCACTACATGTCCGCCCGCTACGCCGAGGTGCTGGCGACCATCCAACTGCACGGCCGGGGGTTCGCTGGGTGAGTACTTACAAACTTGTTTGCCCCCACTGCCAAAGCCGCATGCGTATTCGCACCAGCGAAGGCACGCATATTTTCCTGCGTGTCGCCTACCTGCAATGCACCAACGAAGCTTGCGGCTGGTCGGTACGTGCCCAGTTCGAAATGACTCACGAAATGAGCCCGAGCGGCATGGCCAACCCTTCCGTGCGTCTTCCTGTCGCTGACATAGCGCTACGCCGCGCCGCGATGAAATCCGCCAACGATCAACCCGACCTGCTCGACCAAATGGAAATGGAGTGTGTGCAATGAACCACGAACAGTTGACCCACGACTACCGCAGCAGCATGCAACGAGTGGCGTTCGCCTACCTGCAACGGCACGAAGCGCAATACCTGGTGGATTCCGATCTGCTCTACGACAACTGCGTACGACACATGACCACCTCAATGGAAGTGCCGGTGTTCATGGCCCAGCAACTCGTGCACAACGCTTGGACCGGATTGCAGGTCGCCAACCAGCGTAAGTGGATCGGCGTGGACTGGGGTACCAGCCCAAGCTGCACCGTTGTCCATCTGATCGACATCCGGGCTGACCTGCGTTACCCGGTCCCGGCGAGGTTGCTACCGCAGACCCTACTCGCCCAACGCGACTCCGCGCATAAGCCCCCCCCTCAGTAACCCCTTTTAAACAACCCGCCCTGCCCCCGCTTCCCGTGGGTTTGGGTGAGCTTTGCCCGAAATCCGAGGTGGATCATGGAAATCGACATCGCCATCACCGCAAAACTGCCCCGCGAACAGGCAGAAGCCTTGCTCCAGGCACTGCGTACCCAGTACTCGATGCAATTTAACGAGTACTGGTATGACGATCGATTTCGACTGATCCCTGAGGGTTTACGGCACGGTTCGTTGCTCGCGGCCTTTCCAGTGATGGCTGCGCAAAAACGCCTGATTGGCGCCCTTAAACACAGTCTCGGCGAAGTGAAGTAAGCCCCGATGAACATGAAACACGACCTACGCGCCGACATCCTGCAACGCCTTCAGGCCGACTACGGCCTCAAGCACAAGGCTGGCAAGTACATGCGCGAAGGGGTTTGCCCGTCGTGCAAGAAGAAAGAGCTGTACGCCTTCCATGATGATCCGTGGATGATCCGTTGCGGTCGGGGCAAATGCGGCCATACCTGGCATGTGAAGGAAATCTACGAAGACCTGTTCGACGACTGGAGCAAGCGCGCTCCAGCGACCGAGCAACATCCCAACGCGACGGCGCGTGCCTACCTAGAGTTTGCTCGCGGCTTTCGCTTCGACCTGATTCAAGGCTGGTTCACCCAGGAGACGTATTTCTCCGGCGAGTTGAATGCCGGCAGCGCGACCGTGCGCTTTGCCCTGGACAAGGGCGGCTACTGGGAACGGCTGATCGACCGGCCGCACCGTTTCGGCAAGATGAAAGCCCGATTCAAACCCGGTGACAGCCCCCGCGGCATTTGGTGGTGCCCGCCCTGCGTCGAACTGCTGGACGTTAAAGAACTGTGGATCGTCGAAGGCATCTTCGACGCCATCGCCCTAGTGCATAACGGCATCGCAGCGGTATCGGCGATGTCGTCCGGCGCCTATCCCGAAGAGTCGCTGAAAGAGCTGTCACGCTTGCGTGGCGGCAAGTTGCCCAAATTGGTTTGGGCACTGGATAACGAGCCCGGTGCGCACAAGTACACCAAGCGCTGGGTGCGTCAGGCCCGCGCCCTCGGCTACGAATGCGAAGCGGCGCAGATCCCTCAACCCGACAGCCGCAAGGTTGACTGGAATGATCTGCACCAGCGCTGGGTATTCATCGATGACGAAACCCAACGCGTCGAGCAGATAGAAAAAGACCTGGTCACCGCTCGCTACCACGGCTCCCTTTTGATCGCTGAAAGCGCGTCAGAGAAAGGTGTGCTGATGTACGACTGGCGAGAGCGCCATGAATTTCACTTCGGTTTCGACAGCCGTTTGTACTGGTTCAAGATGGACCTAGAGAAGTTCAACAAGGCCATGCAGGCGCTGGAATCCTCCGAACGCCACGAAGACCAGTTGCTCAATGACAAGCAGCGCCGCGACAAAGCACTTCGTCAATGCGGTGGTGTGGTGGAAATCGCCAACTGCTACCCGCAGGCGCTGTATTTCCAGCGCAACGAAGTCACCGATGAATCCTGGTATTACTTCCGTGTCGATTTCCCCCACGACAGCGGCAGCGTCAAAAACACCTTCACCGGTGGCCAGGTCGCCGCCGCCAGCGAATTCAAGAAACGCCTGCTCAGCATGGCGGCCGGCGCGGTGTTCACCGGCAGCGGCCAGCAGCTCGACAAAATCATGAAAGACCAGCTCTTCGGCCTTAAAACCGTGGAGACCATCGACTTCATCGGCTACAGCAAGCAACACGGCTGTTACGTGTTCGGCGACATCGCGGTGCGCAACGGCATCATCAGCTCGGTGAACAAGGAAGACTTTTTCGAGTTCGGCAAGTTGCGACTCAAGACGCTGCAAAAGTCGATCGCCATGCACATTCAACGTGACAGCAAGGTCTACCGCACCGACTGGCTGCCGATGCTCTGGCTGTGCTTTGGCGCCAAGGGCATTGTCGCTCTGGCGTTCTGGTTTGGAGCGCTGTTCGCCGAGCAGATCCGTGCGCAGTACAAGTCCTTCCCGTTCCTTGAGGTCACTGGTGAAGCCGGCGCCGGCAAGACCACCCTGCTGACCTTTCTGTGGAAACTGCTGGGCCGGGAACACGAAGGGTTTGACCCGTCGAAATCAACCCGCGCCGGCCGCCAGCGAGCCATGGGCCAGGTGTCCAACATGCCAGTGGTACTGATCGAAGGCGACCGCAACGAACCGGACAAGGCGCACGCCAAGGGTTTCGACTGGGATGAACTGAAGGACTTCTTCGGCGGCGGAACGCTCGGCACCAAGGGTATGAAAACCAGCGGCAACGAAACCTATGAACCTCCGTTTCGTGGCGCCATTGCGATCAGCCAGAACGCCGATGTCAGCGCCTCCGAGGCGATCCTGACCCGGATTATCAAATCCCACTTCACACGCCCTGAAGTCACCACTGAGAGCCGTGCAGCCGCTGACAACCTGAACCTGATACCGGTTGAACAGTTAAGCCACTTTCTGCTGCTGGCTGTCCGTGCAGAACCGCAAGTCATGGCGAAGTTCGCCGAGCGTGTGCTTGTCCACGAACAGCGCCTGCGTAAGATCAAAGAAATCCGCGTTGAGCGGATCATCAAAAACCACAGCCAGTTGATGGCCCTGGTGGATTGCCTGTGCCTGGTCTGCCCACTGGATGAGAACCAAGTGGTTACGACGCACCAGCAGCTCACAGAGATGGCCCTTGAGCGGCAATCCGCGATCAGCGCAGATCACCCGTTGGTGGCTGAGTTCTGGGAAGTCTTCGAATACCTCGAAAGCCTGGGCGAAGGCCCTCAGGTCAACCACAGCACCGACCCGAAACTTATCGCCATCAACCTCAACGACTTTGCCGAAAAGGCCAGCGAGCATCGGCAGAACCTCGCCGACCTCAAGACGTTGCGCGGTCTGCTGATCAACAGCCGCAGCCGCAAGTTGGTGGAGGTCAACAAGCCGACGTACAGCGCGGTTCGCGCTGCACAAGCAGCCGCCGGCAACTCGATGTTCAACAAACCCACCACCGTGCGCTGCTGGGTGTTCCAGGGCGCATAAACCGCAGTAACCAAAGGAGCGGCACCATGCAGATCCAAGTCATCACCGGCGAAATGGCCACCGGTAAAACCACCAAATTGAGAACTATTGAGGCAACGCTTTTAGGAGAAGGAAAGGACGCCAGCATCATCCACGCGGAATCTTATGCGGCATCCGGACTGCTTCGAATTATGGAAGTGCGGGTTCACAAAGGGCAGCGAACACTGCTGATCGATGACTGCACTCGCCAACAGATTGATGCAGTTCTGGAATGGCAATCAACCGTCGAGGAGGACGATCTATACAACGACTTGATTGTTCATCTGGTACGGAAAGCCAGCTGAACCAGCTCGCCATGAATTGAAAGTGGTGTCGAGGAGTTGCAGCTCCCCGACACCGACCACACAAAAGGAGAAGCACCATGCAAGTGAATCAACCTAAAGGCGGTACCGAAGAGGCTACCACGAACCCGCTCGCTATCGGTGATCGGGTCAGCTATGTCCAAATCACAGCAGTTGGTCGTGACTACCGCTTCAGCGCTCGTGAAGGCGTGATCACCGAGATAGATGGGCAGGTCGCAACGGTGCGTGCTGGCAATGGTCGACACATCACCCAACCGGTAGACAAGCTGACACCCGAAGGCAAACCAAACGCGCTGACACGCATACTGACTGGAGGGCAATGATCATGACCGCCCTCCTCCTGATGTACCTATGCGTCGACGCTTCCCACACCGACTGTCAGGTGATCCCAGTTCAACGCTGGATCAAACCTGATGCATATGAACAGTGCATTGCAACCGTCCCGCAGTTGACGGCCGCATTGACCGCCAAAAACCGGAAGCTTCATTACTTCATTTGCGAAGTCCAGGGCCAACATGAACAGGGGGCGGCGCAACTGGCGGCACCGAGGTTTTCCAATCAGTCGTTGCGCATGTGACTAGGAGCGAAATCATGGCCGAGAATGGCAAATCCTTCCCCTGGAATCTGGACCTCACAGGCATCTGCGACCAATGCGGCAAATCCCGCGCCCATGGCAATCACCAGAAGTGCAGCAAAGCGCGCCAGGCGCTCAACGCAAAACGTCGGGCCGAGGAAGCCCGGTCAGGCGTCGCCCTTCGACCTAGAAAAAGCGCCAGCTTGTTCTGGTTACTTCGTCAGGACTGATCAGCAACACTCAAATCCAAGGCAACGCGACACAGAAAGGCCCGACAACGGGCCTTTCTGCTCTCAGCCTACTGATCAGTTGCTCAGTTCATCGTGTAGGGGCGTATATGGCACATGGCGTAGAAGCCCGTGGCAATTCGGTACGGGTCTATTTTCGTTTCAATGGCAAGCGGTACCGAGAGCTCATCCCCGGCGGCAACACCGCGGCCAACCGGGAGCAAGCACAGCGCCTGGTAAACATCATCGAATACGAGATACAGGCAGGCACCTTCAACTACAGCCGGCATTTTCCTGACTCAGCCAATCTGGTCGAGAACACCTTCGGTCATTACCTTGATCTGTGGCTGAAGATTAAAAGCAACAGCGTCGCCGCAACCTCCTATCGGGGTTATGCCAACAAGGCCGAGGTACATGTCAGACCGCGTTGGGGCAAGGTTCAGATCGACCAGATCGATCACCTGGACTTGCAGGAATGGGTGCAGGACACGCTGTCGAAGCGGCTGAAGAACAAGACCATCCGGGACATCATCAGCAACGTGCGACAGGTCTTCCGGCTTTACCGCACGCGCAAGAAAGTGGCTCATGATCCTACCGAAGGATTATTTGTTCGCTTGCCCGACCCTGAAGCACCGGACCCGTTCACCAGGGCGGAAATCAAGCAGATCCTCGAAACACCGACCCATCGCACGCAAGAGCTGTTGATGATTCAGTTCATGATTTGGGCGGGGCCACGAGTATCAGAAACCATCGCCCTGGCTTGGGAGGATGTCGATCTGCAACAAGGAACGGTAACTTTCCGCCGATCCAAGGTGCGAGGGGCCTACCGCGTGACGAAAACCCGGCGCTCTACTCGGAAGGTTCGGCTGCTGGAGCCTGCGTGGGATGCGTTGCGGAAAATTGATGCGATGAATTCGGTCAAGAAGGCGCAGACGGTCGATATCGTTGAGCGGGATAACAAGACGGTGCGGCAGCACAAACTGCACTTTGTGTTCTTGAACACCAAAAGCGGTCTGCCTCATGTGAGCGACTTTGTCGTGCGGGATCGGTTTTTCAAAGCTCATTTGAGTGCGGCCGGGGTTCGTTATCGCGGGCCTGGCCAGTGTCGGCATACCTATGCAAGTCAATTGCTGACTACTGGTGTTGCCTCGATTGACTGGATCGCCGAGCAGATGGGGCATACCAACGGGAATATGATTCGGCAGCACTATGGGACGTGGATTAACGAGGATGGGCCGGATGTCGTTGGTATTTTGCAGATGGCGCTGAAGTTGTAGAAGAGAAAAGGCCCCGCACTTAGGAAAGGTACGGGGCCTTTTACGAGCCAACCAAAATCCCATCAGGACTTGATGCGTCCTGGTAGGATAATGCATAATCCACTCAGGACATGATATGTCCCATCAGAACATCATCCCCTCGCTCAGGAAACGACATTATGCAACCCACGCACCCCATCCAACGCACCTCTTGCTTCTCAACAATACTCGTCCTCATCCTCAAGGACATTCGACTCGATCGTAATATTCATCAGGCACACATTGCTCAGACGATAGGAAAGACGCCCAGCGCGTGGGCCAAGATCGAGTCCGGCCAGTCTCCTTTACAGATGGACACCTTTTTCGGCGCATGTTTCGCCTTGGCTATGCACCCCTCACAGATAATGCAGGTGGCCGAGCGCCTGGTCCCAATCTTCAACCGGTACAACTGGTACTTTCAGTCTGCTCATCTAGGTGAAGAAGATGAGCTCCTTCCGTTGATCCAGGAGTACTACGCTAGCCCAGGCTACGAATCCTTGAAAAACCGTCCGCTGGAGCGCATCAATCTGCTGGCTTTCAGCAGCTATTTCAGCTCTGCGGAGCCAACGGTGGTCCACTACTGCTGCATTAAAGAGGCGAAGGAGTGGATTGATAGCGGGGCACCTTCTGCTAACCGTAGTCAACAGAAATCGTCTCTGAGTTCGGCGACAACGGCATTTGCCGGAAAACACAGCTAAGTGGCCTTGGGTTAGCGCCCGCTGGCAAAGCGAGGATTATTCTCCTGGCAAAAGGTAAAACTCCCGGTTCCAACACCGGAAAAGACGGCGGTATTTTTCAGGAGCAAGGCCCACGTGCGGGAAGGTGTCTAACCACACGACTGCTCCTGATAAACTCGCCTCCAGCCCACAAGCCGTTCAGGTTCAACGTGGGTTCCGACTCACAGAATCCCGGACAGCTCGCGTTAACGGTAATGAAGAAGCCCACCGATTGGCGGGCTTTTTTGTGTAGGGCATTTAACGATAACACCGTTATGCGTAACGCGGCGGGCACTCTACTCTTTCATTGCCACTTTACTCACCAAACTGCCTAAAGGCGCCGACACACTTTCCTTTTCCGGAGCCCGCTCGGACTTGCCCAGCACATAGGCCACATCCGCCAGACCGGATTTATTGGTACTGGGCACCATGGCCAGCAGCGTCCAGCCCTCGGCCAGTTTCTGGTTGGCACTGGTCGCGCCGGTCACCTGCACCACTTCTGCCGCTTCACTCATTTGCATCGGGGTCGCTCCTTTGATGGGTTGCCCCGGGTAGTGTAGTCGGCCGCCGAGGGTTCCTTTCACGATAACGCCGTTAACGCTCAGTCCTTCCCGGCCGCCTTCAATTCGGCCTTGCGCTGGTCGCGCTGCTGGTCGACCGCATCGTTCAGGAGACAGTACTTGGCCCAGTCGATCAGCCCTTCAGCGTACAACGCTTCCACATACCCTCGCGCCCAGAGATTAAGCAGATCAACAGCGGCATACGACTCAGCGCCGACGATCTTGGCAATCTGCTCCCGGGCACGGCCCACGGTGGCAGGATTGTTCGGCCCACTCATGGTTAGGGTTCCTTTGTGTTCCTTGAAGGTTATTTGACTCCAACCAGAGAAGGGTCCCGAAAGTGAATTTTTCTTTGCTCATCTAAATGGGCTATCACTTCACTCATGCTCTTATCCCGATCCCATTCACCCGGTAAAGGTTCGTCGGCGGGTAGCCCTGCATGCGAACGCAGTTTTTTCGCTACGTCAGATGCTTGCAGCCCTAATACGGCGTACCCCCTCCTCCTTGTCCAGAAATATTCAGGATGATCCGGTGGATCGTAACTGAAGTCCTGAATTCCTCGAAGCTTTCCATGAAGCTTGTCCTGCTGATCGGGAATCCGAAGAATCGAATACATCAAATCTTTAGGTAACTGCCGCCAATCAACGTCAAGCTCCAGCGGACGAAATACAGGGGGCGGGGTAGTGGTTTGATAATGACCATCTTGGCCCGCCGGTTGACCGTACAGCGTGCCCTCGTCCACACAAACGTCGAAGCATTCAGTCGCAAATCGATCCAAATGGGAAGCCACGATGATCCCTAAATACGCCATGTCCTGATTGATCTTGTTTCGTTTGACCCACCACTCTTTAACAAGGACGAAGGTGTTACCGAACAAAACGCCGCTAATACCTGCAACAGCCGAGATGATTGCTGAAACATTCCCTGGATCCATGATCGCCTCTGCGCGAATTGAGCGTATTCAACGCTGATTGTAGGTGCAGATATCAACGAGGTGCAGGCTTGCGTCTCTAAACCAGAAAAAGACGCTCCGGTCCCAGATTGGTCCCATATAGCTTTTTTCCAGACGCCAAAAACCACAAACCCCCGACTTTCTCTAGGAAAATCAGGGGTTTGTGTTCTCAAAATGTGGCGGTGAAGGAGAGATTCGAACTCTCGATACAATTTCTTGTATACACACTTTCCAGGCGTGCTCCTTAAGCCACTCGGACACTTCACCGTATCTCTTCAAACATGTTCTGTCTGTCGAGGCGCGCTAATGTAGTCGAAAGCTTTTCTTATGGCAAACATTTTTTTCAGAATTTTCATGCGGTTAACGCCGTTATCCGTTTCGTGCCGTTCAAGGGCATGGCAAACCTGCCAATCTCCGGCTTCGCCTTTCCTTCTATATAGAAGCCAATGCGCGGCGGACGTGGCTGACTACGGCTGGCGGGCGGCGAAAGGGTGACTGGCGAGTCAGTCACGGCGCTTTACCTGGCCTACGGCGGTGGGTAACGTCTGCCCTACTTTATTAGAAGGATTGGCGTCATGAGTGAGTTGATTTCTTACCATCTCGAAGACGGTATCGCGACCCTGACCTTGAGTAATGGCAAGGTCAATGCCATCTCGCCGGATGTGATTGTTGCGTTTAACGCTGCGCTGGATCGAGCGGTGGCGGATCGGGCGGTGGTGATCATTACCAGTCAGCCAGGTATTTTTTCGGGTGGCTATGACTTGAAGGTGATGACGGCCGGCCCTAAAGAGGCTGTGGCACTGGTGGCTGCCGGTTCGACCCTGGCTCGTCGTCTGCTGTCACACCCGTTCCCGGTGGTTGTGGCCTGCCCTGGGCATGCGGTGGCCAAGGGTGCGTTTATTCTGTTGTCGGCTGACTATCGCATTGGTGTCGATGGCCCGTTCAGCATTGGTCTGAACGAAGTGCAGATCGGTATGACCATGCACCACGCCGGTATCGAGCTGGCGCGTGATCGTCTGCGCAAGTCGGCGTTTCATCGTGCGGTGATCAATGCCGAGATGTTCAATCCGCAGAGTGCTGTGGATGCCGGTTTCCTTGATGTGGTGGTGTCGGCCGAAGAGCTGCAAGGCGCGGCGCTGGCAGCGGCTCGTCAGTTGAAGAAGCTCAACATGATCGCCCACAAGAACACCAAGCTGAAAGTGCGCAAGGCGCTGCTGGAGACACTGGACAACGCGATCATCCTGGATCAGGAGCATATGGGTTAAGCCCTAACGCGTTGCACCGAAAAGCCCGACCGTCGTGTCGGGCTTTTTCTTGCGTGTTTGGTTTAAAACCTTACAACCGCTCTAGACCGCATCTGACCCATAAGTCGGAAACATGCGCTCAAACATCGGCTATCTCCCACTTCTATAGCGGCAATTGCCGAAAACAGTGCACATCCGTACACTGCGCCACCTTTTGTCCCGGTGGGCCCTTTAAATGCTGTTTGTGTTTCGTATGTTATTGATGGGCTTGCACTTTATTCTGGCCGGCGTGCTTGGAGTGATCCTCGGTCTATGCCGGCCGTTTAATCCGGACAACAGCCGTTTATGCGCACGTCTGTACGCGTGGCCGGCGATGTGCATTTTGCGTTTGCGGGTGAAGGCCGACGTCGGGCCGTTGATGGCTAAGCCTGACAGCTGCGTGATCATTGCCAATCACCAGTCCAACTACGATCTGTTTGTGTTCGGCAACGTGGTGCCCCGCCGCACCGTGTGCATTGGCAAGAAGAGCCTGAAGTGGGTGCCGCTGTTCGGGCAGTTGTTCTGGCTGGCCGGCAATGTGTTGATTGACCGCGGCAATGCGCACAAGGCACGCCAGTCGATGCTGACCACTACTCGCACCTTGCAGCATGAAGACACCTCGATCTGGGTCTTCCCGGAAGGCACGCGCAACCTCGGTGAAGAGCTGCTGCCATTCAAGAAAGGCGCGTTCCAGATGGCGATTGCCGCGGGCGTGCCCATCGTACCGGTGTGTGTCAGCAGTTACGTTAAGCACATGCGATTGAACCGCTGGCGCAGTGGGAAAATTCTGATCCGTTCGCTGCCGGCGATTCCTACGGCTGGATTGAGTCTGGATGACATGCCCATGCTAATCGCCCAGTGCCGCGAGCAGATGCGCGAGTGTATCGACTCGATGGATCGGCAACTGCAAGCCGCCTGAAAGAAACCCGCCCTGTGCGGGTTTTCTTTTGCCTGCGAACTCTGCAGATTTTGCTGACTCTCAAGCAGCAGACAAGGTTAAGCTGAATCCTGCCTGGCACCGCCAGTCTTTACAGAAAAACGGCTAATAAGAAGTGAATCACCATCATGGGTAGAGTCGTTGCTGCTGCGGTTTACAGCGCCGGTAAGAAAGTCACCAATATCACCCTCGACGAAGGCGCTGCCTGGGCTGCCAAGCCTGGCCACTTTGTGTGGATTGGCCTCGAAGAGCCGAACGCCCAGGAGCTGTTCAACCTGCAACGCCAGTTCAACCTGCACGAACTGGCCATCGAAGACGCCCTGGAAAAACACAGCCGACCGAAGCTGGAAACATTCGGCGACGCACTGTTTATCGTCACTTACTCGCCGATCCGCAATGAAGGCAAACTGGAGTTCATCGAGACTCATATCTTCGCCGGCAAGGGTTACATCATTACCGCTCGTAATGGTCACTCGGCGTCCTACGCCTATGTCCGACAGCGTTGTGAGGCGCGGCCGCTGTTGTTGGAGCATGGGGAAGATTTCGTACTTTATGCCATCCTCGACTTCGTGATTGAAAACTACCAGCCGATGGGCGAAGCGATCCATGCCGAGATCGATGAGCTGGAACAAAACGTTATGTGCGGCTCCCTGAACGAGCGCGACATCCAGAAACTCCACAGCCTGCGCCGCGATGTATTGCGCTTGCGCCGGTATGCGGCGCCGATGGTGGAGATCGGTGAAGAGTTGCAGAAACTGAGCTTTCCATTCATAGACAAGAACATGCGCCCGTATTTTCGCGATGTGCAGATACATGTCACGCGGCAGATGGAAGACCTGACGACTCTGGCGGACATTGCCAGCCAGACCATCGAGGTCGGGGTGTTGCTGGAGGCGTCACGGCAGAGCGTGGTGCAGCGCAAGTTTGCGGCATGGGCGGCGATTCTGGCGTTCCCGACGGCGGTGGCCGGGATCTACGGGATGAACTTCCAGAACATGCCGGAGTTGAGTTGGCATTACGGGTATTTCGGGGTATTGGGGTTTATTACCGTTGGATGCGTCGGTTTGTGGGCGAGCTTCAAGCGGTCGGGGTGGTTGTAGTCAGTACCGAGTCGTCTGCGAAAATCGCGAGCCGGCTCGCTCCCACAGGGTTTCGGCGTACCTGTACAAGGAGCGAGCGGTGCGGCGATCCGACTTGCCCGCGAAGCTTTTAAGGCTTAACCGACTCACCCTCAGGCTTGTGCGCCACAAACCGCATCATCCACTCTGCGACGGTAGTGCCGTGATGCTCGTGCTCAAGACTCGCCATACCTTTCGAATAAATCTGCTCGCCCAGCGCTTCCTGACGAATATCCAACAATGCCCGTGAGTAATCGTGAATGAACTCCGGATGCCCCTGGAAGCACAGCACTTGATCGTTGATGTGGTACGCGGCGAACGGGCAGAAATCGCTCGAGGCGATGACCGTAGCGTTTTCCGGTAGCGCGGTGACCTGATCCTGGTGGCTGATCAGCAGCGTCAGCTCTTCCCTCAGCGGGCTCATCCATGGCGCCTTGGCCGCGAGTTTGTAGTTGTGGGTGCCGACGCCCCAACCCTGGGTCGCCCGCTCGCTCTTACCACCCAACAACAGCGCCAGCAATTGATGGCCGAAGCACACGCCCAACAGTTTGTCGCCGCGTTCGTACCGGTTCAGCAGGTACGTCTTGAGGGTTTGAATCCACGGGTCGGTGCCGAAGGAATCGGCCTTGCTGCCGGTGACCAGATACGCATCGAAGGTCAGGTCATCGCTGGGATAATCGCCCTGCATCACGTTGTACACGGTGAACTCGGCAGCGATGGGCTGCTGCGAAAACAGACGCTGGAACATCTGCCCGTAACCCTGATATTGATCGACCAGTTCCGGACGCAGGATGTCGGTTTCCAGAATGCAGATGCGTAACGACATAAAAAATACCTGACACATGAAGGGAATAATGCACACCCCAGAGCCTGCCTTGAAACACAGTGGCAAGGCAAGCCCCGGAGCGCGTCATCGGTCCCTTAGAACGCCCCTTAGAACAGCGCGTTTTTGGCGGCTTTCTTCAGCAGCAGCGCAGGCGGTGTGAAGCGCTCGCCGTACTGCTCAGCCAGGTACTGGGCGCGAGCGACGAAGTCTTTCACGCCGTACTGGTTGATGAATTGCAGCGCACCGCCGGTCCAGGCCGCGAAGCCGATGCCGAAGATCGAGCCAACGTTGGCATCCGCCGTCGAGGTCAGCACGCCCTCCTCCATACAGCGCACGGTTTCGATGGCTTGTACGAACAGCAGTCGATCGCGTATGTCCTTCGGCGAAATCTGCCCATCGGCTTTCTCGAAACGGCTTTTCAGCTCAGGCCACAAATGCTTCTGCCCTGTGGCCGGGTAATCGTAGAAACCACCTCCAGCGGCCTTGCCCGGACGCTTGTATTCCTTGAGCAACAAGTCAATCACGGCGAACGCCGGGTGCTCAATCAGGTTTTTCCCTTCTGCTCGCAGGTCTTTGGCGGTTTGCTCGCGGATATGGCTCATGAGGCTGAGGGAAACTTCGTCGGAGATCGCCAGAGGCCCGACGGGCATGCCGGCCTTGCGCGCTTCGGTCTCGATCATCGGCGCGCTCACACCTTCGCCAAGCATGGCGATGCCTTCGTTGGTGAAGGTGCCGAACACCCGCGAGGTAAAGAAGCCGCGGCTGTCGTTGACCACGATCGGGGTTTTCTTGATTTGCAGGACGAAATCGAATCCGCGAGCCAGGGTTTCGTCGCTGGTATGGACGCCCTTGATGATTTCCACCAGCGGCATTTTCTCCACGGGACTGAAGAAATGCAGGCCGATGAATTTCGTCTGGTCCGGCACGGCGGTGGCCAGGCCACTGATCGGCAAGGTCGAGGTGTTGGAGGCGATGACCGCGTCCGGGCTGACGACTGTTTGCGCAGCCGATGAGACCCGCGCTTTAAGCTCGCGATCTTCAAACACCGCTTCAATAATCAGATCGCAACCCGCCAGGTCCGCATCGTTTTCGGTGGCATGGATTCGCGCCAAAATCTCTTGGCGCTGCTCCCGGGTTAACTGACCACGCGCCACTTTCTTGTCCAGCAACGCCGCCGAGTGGGCCTTACCCTTCTCTGCCGAGGCGAGGTTGATGTCTTTGAGCACCACATCGATGCTGGCTGATGCGCTGACAAACGCGATACCTGCGCCCATCATCCCGGCGCCAAGCACGCCGACTTTCTTCGTCACATAAGGCGCTATGCCTTGGGGCCGCGAGCCGCCGGCATTGATCTCATTGAGCTGAAACCAGAACGTGCCAATGAGGTTTTTCGATACCTGGCCGGTGATCAGCTCGGTGAAGTAGCGGGTTTCGATCAGGTGCGCCGTGTCGAAATCCACTTGGGCGCCTTCCACCGCAGCACAGAGGATTTTCTCTGGCGCGGGCAGGCAGCCCTGGGTTTTGCTGCGCAGGATCGATGGCGTGATAGCAAGCATCGGCGCGAGCTTCGGATCCGACGGCGTGCCGCCAGGAATCTGATAACCCTTCACGTCCCAGCGCTGCACAGCGAACGGGTGAGCGACAATCCATGCCCGCGCCTTGGCCATCAGCTCATCGCGATCGGCTGCCAACTCGTCGATCAACCGCGCCTGTAACGCCTGTTGCGGCCGGATTTTCTTGCCTTCAAGCAGATACGGCAGGGCTTTTTCAATGCCCAGCATGCGGACCATGCGCACTACCCCGCCGCCGCCCGGCAACAGGCCGAGGGTGACTTCCGGCAGGCCCAACAGCACCGACGGATTGTCCAGCGCGACGCGGTGATGACAGGCCAGACAGATTTCCCAACCGCCACCGAGCGCCGCGCCGTTAATGGCGGCGACCACCGGTTTGCCAAGGGTTTCCAGGGTGCGCAGTTGGCCCTTGAGTGTCAGCACCATGTCGTAAAAGGCTTTGGCTTCGGGTTTGCCGACCTTGATCAGTTCATTGAGGTCGCCGCCGGCGAAGAAGGTCTTCTTGGCCGAGGTGATGATCACGCCGGCAATGGCGTCCTTGTCAGCGACCAGTCGGGCGACGCAGGTGGCCATGGCGTCGCGGTAGACCGCGTTCATGGTGTTGGCACTCTGGCCCGGCATGTCAATGGTCAGGACGACAATCTGGTCCTGACCCTTTTCGTAACGGATGGCTTGGGTCATGGCAATTTTCCTTGAGTCGGATTTTCTTAAAGTCAGGCTCAGAGGCGTTCGATGATGGTGGCAATGCCCATACCGCCGCCGACACACAATGTCGCCAGGCCATAGCGCAGGCGCCGGGTTTCCAGTTCATCGAGCAGCGTGCCGAGAATCGCGCAGCCGGTGGCGCCGAGCGGGTGGCCCATGGCGATGGAGCCACCGTTGACGTTGACCTTGTCGGGGTCGATGGCCATGTCCTTGATGAACTTGAGCACCACCGAAGCGAACGCTTCGTTGACTTCGAACAGGTCGATGTCTTCGACCCGCAGCCCGGCCTTGGCCAGCGCCTTGCGCGTGGCCGGCGCCGGGCCGGTGAGCATGATGGTCGGGTCGGTGCTGGTGACCGCCGTGGCGACGATTCGCGCCCGTGGCTGCAAGCCCAGCGCCCGGCCCTTGGCCTCGGAGCCGATCAGCATCAGCGCCGCGCCATCGACGATCCCGGAACTGTTGCCCGGCGTGTGAACGTGGTTGATCCGCTCGATCTGGCTGTAAACCCGCAATGCCGTGGCGTCGAAGCCCATTTGCCCGATCATTTCGAAACTTGGCTTGAGCTTGCCCAGGCCTTCCATCGTCGATTCGGCGCGAATGAACTCATCGTGATCCAGCAGGATGATGCCGTTCTGATCCTGCACCGGCACCAGCGACTTATTGAACGAACCGTCCGCCCGCGCCCGCGCCGCCTTCTGTTGGGAGTGCAACGCGAAGGTATCAACGTCCTGACGGCTGAAACCTTCAATCGTGGCGATCAGGTCCGCACCCACGCCCTGAGGCGTGAAGTGGTTGTGCAAATTGGTTTCCGGGTCCAGCGCCCAGGCCCCGCCGTCGCTGCCCATGGGCACGCGGGACATCGATTCGACGCCACCGACCACCACCAGGTCTTCGAAACCGGAACGCACTTTCATCGCACCGAGGTTCACCGCTTCCAGCCCCGACGCGCAGAAGCGATTGAGCTGCATCCCGGCCACGCTGACGTCCCAATCGGCCACCTGTGTGGCGGTCTTGGCGATGTCGGAGCCCTGATCGCCGATTGGCGTCACACAGCCGAGCACCACATCATCGACCTGACTGGTGTCCAGGGACGTGCGCTGCTGCAGCGCCGTCAGCAGCCCGGCCACCAGATTCACTGGCTTGACGCTGTGCAAGGCGCCATTGGCCTTGCCTTTGCCACGGGGGGTGCGTAACGCGTCGAATATCAAAGCTTGGGTCATGACGTCCTCGAAACCTGAGGGTGAATGAAGATCAAAAGATCGCAGCCTGCGGCAGCTCCTACGGGAGACCGTGTGACCTGATCTTTATGCCCTCACCTTATGCCGAGCAGCCGTGGATTCAATGACCACAGCGCTCATTGGCGTTGACGGTCACGCTCAGACGAACGGTAGTCTGCTATCGGATAAACCGATTCAAGTCACCAAGCTGTCTAGCAAACGGGCGCCCAAGAAGCTGGCCATAGGCCTCATGCCTTTTTAAAAGCGATGAGTGCTCAGCACATACGAAATGGATCTAAGCCAATCGTGACGCGGGCCCTAAGGTAAACCTGTACGAAGTTGTCGTCGGGTTTTGCCGAGGCACTCGTCATACAAGGAAGTGCAGCGCTCTGCCGTCATGGAGATAGGCAGGCAGGCATCAGGAAATAACAAAAAAGGCGGTCAAGCCATGTTCAAGCATTCGAAAGTTCGTCAAGCCGGGCTCATTCTATTTGCCACTACACTGTTGTTGATTTTGCCGAACCTGACCAAGGTGATTGGCTGATCGAACATCAGGGTTTTCATTTCGCCTGATAAAAATGTGATTGGCTCGCTACCCGGGTCAGCGTGGCTGTGCCAACCTTTGCGGCACTTCCACGACATGGACGGCGATCACTTGAAAGCGCTCACTCTATTTGGGGCCTTGCTGCTCAGCATGCCTCTGTCTGCCGCACAGCTGAATCTGGAGCTAGGCGCGAGTTCTCGCACCTGGCAGACCGAGCAATTGCTCAAGCATCCTCAGGTTCAGACCATCACGATCACCAACGACGTTTCCTACAAACGGGACATGAGCTATCGCGCCGTGCCGTTGGCGGCGTTGTTGACGGGCATCAAGCCTGACGATCATCTGCAAGCCGTTGCCCTGGACGGTTTTGCCGCCGAACTGGCTGCCGCGCCGTTGCTCAATACCCAGGGCGCGCGGGCCTGGCTGGCAATTGAAGACCCGGCCAAGCCATGGCCAGCATTGTCCGAGGGCAAGCACAGTGCCGGGCCGTTTTATCTGGTCTGGACCGATCCACAAGCGGGCAATATCAGCCCCGAGCAATGGCCGTTCGAAGTAGCGAGCATCAAGCGCATGGCCCCGGTGGCCGAGCGCTTCCCTGCCCTGCTGCCCGATCCTGCGCTGAAGGCGGACGATCCGGTGAACAAGGGCTTTGCGCTATTTCAGAAAAACTGCCTGGCCTGTCATCGATTGAATGGCGCGGGAGATGCGCAGTTCGGGCCGGACCTGAATATTCCGTTCAACCCGACCGAGTATTTCGGCGCGGATTTCCTCAAGCGCTACATTCGTGATCCGCAGAGCTTGCGCCAGTGGCCACAGGCGAAGATGCCGGCGTTCGCGACAACGGTGTTGCCGGAGGGGGATCTGGAGTTGTTGGTGGGGTATTTGAAGCATATGGCGGGGCGGAAGGTGTCTTCAGCCAAGTAAATAACCCCTGTGGCGAGGGGGCTTGCCCCCGTTCGGCTGCGCAGCAGACGCAAACCGCCTGACGCGATCTATCTGGCGGATCGAGGAGGCAGATTTCAGGGCCGCTTCGCGACCCAACGGGGGCAAGCCCCCTCGCCACAGATAAGCCCTAACCACAGTGAATCGCTGCTACTGCTGCTGGACGGAGATCACCGGCGCAGGCGTCGGAGAAACAAACACCTTCGCATGCATCTGCTCGCACCCACCACCACGGCGCATGCCGCGCACCGGGCAGGCGTCGAGGTAATCCAGACCCACGGCCAGTTTCAGGTGACGCTCCGGGCGGGCCAGTTCGTTGGTCACGTCGAAGCTGTACCAGGCGTCATCCAGCCAGGCTTCAGCCCAGGCGTGACTGGCCAGGTGTTCGCTGTTCTCGCTGTACAAATACCCCGATACATAACGCGAAGGAATGCCCAGGCTGCGGGCGCAGGCGAGGAACGCATGGGTGTGGTCCTGGCAGACCCCGGAACGCCCGGCGAAAGCCTGGGCGGCGCTGGTGTCCACTTCGGTGGAACCCGGCGTGTAGGTCATGTGCTGGTTCAGGCCATGCATCAAATCGATCAGCGCCGTACGATCCCGGCGTTGTTTACAGGCCTTCTCGGCAAATGCGCGCAGCGCTTCGTCGGCTTCGGTCAGGCGCGTGAAGCGCAGGAACGGCAGCGCCGACTGGCTTTCATGTTCGGCTTCGCGCAGTTCGTCGATGTCCACCTGCCCTCGGGCGCCGATGATGATTGCCTCGTGGGGCTCGTCCATGGTTAGCACGTGCAGGATGTTGCCGAACGGATCGAGTTGCGCGCGCACCGGGCGTGGCAGGTCGAGCTGCCAGCTGAGCACGTGTTGGCGCTCGCTGTCATGGGGGGTCAGTCGCAGGTACTGGATGCTCGCCCGCACCTGATCTTCGTAGTGATAGGTGGTCTCGTGGCTAATGGAAAGTCTCATGCAGCCTCCAGGTAGGAACTGTGTATGGCGTTGCCCAACTGGCGCACCAGCGGGATGAACTCGGTCAGCCAAGCGTGCAGGCCTTCGTCGAGAATTTCGTTGATACCGGTGTAGCGCAGGCGTGCGTCCATTTCCGCGGCCAGGCGTTGCGCGGGACGGCCATTGGCCCCCGGCAATTGGGCGAGGATCTGGTCGATTTCTTCGGTACAGGCGCGCAGGGATCGCGGCACGTCGGCGCGCAGCAGCAACAACTCGGCCACGTGCCGGGCGCCGGGGGCGTCGCGGTAAATCTCGGTGTAAGCCTCAAACGACGACAAGGCCCGCAGCAAGGCGCTCCACTGGTAATAGGCGTGAGCCGTGCCGTCGCTGACTGCTTCGGCCTGATCGCCGGCCATTTCGTAACGGGCGTCGAGCAGGCGCAAAGTGTTGTCAGCCCTTTCGATAAAGGTGCCCAGACGAATGAAGCGGAACGCGTCGTTACGCATGATGGTGCCGTAGGACGCGCCTCGAAACAGGTGGGAACGTTCCTTGATCCACTCACAGAAACGGCTCATGCCGTAGCGACTCAAGCCTTGCTCGGCGATCCCGCGAATCTCCAGCCAGGTAGAGTTGATGTTTTCCCACATGTCCGCGGTGATTCGCCCACGCACCGCATGGGCGCTGGCTCGCGCGGCACCGAGGCAGCTGTAGATGCTCGCCGGGTTGGCCGCATCCAAGGCGAAAAAATGCAGCAGCCGTTCGGCATGCAGATCGCCGTGACGCTCCAGGTAATCGTCCAGAGTACCGGTGATCAGCAACGGCATGGCGAGTTCGTGCAAGCCGTCGCCACGACCGTCCTGAGGCATCAGTGACAGCGAATAACTGATGTCGAGCATCCGTGCGAGGTTTTCGGCCCGCTCCAGGTAACGCGACATCCAATACAGATCCGAGGCAGTTCTACTTAACATGGCAGGCTTCCTTCAATCCTCGACCACCCAGGTGTCCTTGGTTCCGCCGCCCTGGGATGAGTTCACCACCAGGGAGCCTTCGCGCAAGGCGACACGGGTCAAACCGCCGGGCACTACCCGGGTTTCGCGGCCAGACAATACAAACGGACGCAGGTCGATATGGCGTGGAGCGATGCCGTTTTCGACAAAGGTCGGACAGGTCGATAAAGACAACGTCGGTTGGGCGATGTACGCGTGGGGCTTGGCTTTGATCCGCTCGCGGAAAGATTCGATTTCCGCTGCCGTCGCCGCCGGCCCCACCAGCATTCCGTAACCACCGGAGCCTTGGGTTTCCTTGACCACCAGTTCTGGAAGATTGGCCAGCACGTGGGACAGTTCAGAGGGATTACGACACTGCCATGTAGGCACGTTCTTCAGGATCGGCTCTTCATCCAGGTAGAAACGAATCATGTCCGTGACGAAGGGATATACCGATTTGTCGTCCGCGACCCCGGTGCCGATGGCATTCGCCAGCACCACGTTGCCGGAGCGGTAGGACGACAGCAGGCCTGGAACACCAAGCATCGAGTCCGGGTTGAACGCCAATGGATCAAGGAAGGCATCGTCGAGGCGTCGGTAGATCACGTCGACGGCTTTCGGCCCGTCCGTGGTGCGCATGAACACCTTGTCATCGCGCACGAACAGGTCCGCGCCTTCCACCAGTTCAACACCCATTTCCCGGGCCAGAAACGCATGCTCGAAAAACGCGCTGTTGAAGCGTCCTGGCGTTAGTACCACCACGCTCGGGTTGTCGATCGGGCTGGAGCTTTTCAGGGTGTCGAGCAACAGGTTCGGATAGTGGTCGATCGGTGCAATGCGCTGGGCCGCGAACAACTCGGGGAACAATCGCATCATCATCTTGCGGTCTTCGAGCATGTAGCTCACGCCGCTGGGTGTACGAAGATTGTCTTCGAGCACGTAGTACGTGCCGTCGCCATCGCGCACCAGGTCGACGCCGGAAATGTGCGAATAGATATCGCGGTGCAGGTCCAGCCCTTGCATCGCCAACTGGTATTGCTCGTTGGCCAGCACTTGCTCGGCCGGGATGATGCCGGCCTTGATGATGCGCTGCTCGTGATAGAGGTCGGCAAGGAACATGTTCAATGCCTTGACCCGCTGAATGCAGCCGCGCTCGACGACCCGCCATTCACTGGCGGGGATACTGCGGGGAATGGTGTCAAAGGGAATCAGGCGCTCTGTCCCCTGCTCATCACCATAGAGCGTGAATGTAATCCCGGCACGATGAAATAACAGATCGGCCTCGCGTCGCCGTTGTGCCAAAAGCTCGTCAGGCGTTTCGGCCAGCCAACGGGCGAACTCCCGATAATGCGGGCGGACCTGGCCGCCGGCATCGTACATCTCATCAAAATAGGTGCGGATCATGCCGTACTCCTTGTCACCCGGACATCCAAGCCTTCGCAAGGCCCGTGCCATCGGCATAAACGCTTTGATATCAATCAGTTGGATAATGGCGCTGCATGCACCGCACCAATCCTGTGCGGTAAATGCCCCAACCTGATCGCCCCCGCTTCATGGCGAAGCAATGCTGTCGCCTATCTGCAGCATAGTCAGAGTTGATTTCACTGCCCGGGGGGCGATGCGGATAATCGGCGCATTCGCTGGAAAGATGACCGAACACTTGCCGAAACTCCCTTTTAGCCGCCCGTTCAGGTGGCTTTTTTTTGCGTTTTTGAAACGTTATGAATCAAAAACACGATCAAGAGATCGCAGCCTCGTTTCACTCGACAGCTCCTACAGGAGAACGCATTCCAATGTAGGAGCTGTCGAGTGAAACGAGGCTGCGATCTTTGGCCTTTTCAAACCGCGAAAACGAAAACGGCCAACCCAAAGGTCAGCCGTTGCTGAGTGTTGTCACTGTTCATAAAGTTATGCGAGTAGCCCTCGTACCTCCTGCTTGACGCCCCATCCTTCGATGATACCGCCCAGAGGCTCGACCACCGCCTCAAAGTCCTGCTCAAAGTCGCCGATCCCGTCGTAGGTGGCGTACATCACTTTGCTCAGTTCCAGATGCCACGCGCCGTCGTCGCGCACGCTGATCTGGGCATTTAAGGATTCACCACTGAAATGACCTGCCGCCCTGCGTGCCCGCTCCTCGTCCGGAAAAATGGCGTAGAACTCGATGGGATGGAATCGTGAAAAGTCGAAACCGCCTTCTTTCATGCGGCGCAGCACGCTGCTGCTGATGTCTTCTTGATAGGCTGTGCTCATGAAACGTCCCCCTCAGACTGATGGATAGACTTTCCGTATTCCCTGCACTTTCAACCGATTGGTGAGAGCGATACGGCAACAGAGGTTGCCGACGGGAAACAAGCATGTAGCTGACAAGACCAGACCTTAGCGAGTCATTCGCTGATCTCGCTTGCAGAGTAGCCCCAAGATAGAGCTGCTGCCAAGGTCTGGTTGTGAATGTGACAAGAGGTGTATCAGATCGGGGTAATACTGATGATTTCAATGCTGTTCTGGGATTTCAGGCTTTTGACGGTCGGATCATCGGTACGACCCTCCAGATCATTGAGATCCAGTTCGGCAGCGACAGGCAGGCGCCGGGCGCGAATGAGTTTGGCGGCTTGCTCGCTGTTCGGGCATTCCTCGCACTCGAAGAGTTCGTCCACTGTTTCACCGTGATCATCCACGAAAGTGATTTTCCACTTTTGCATCGGTGCCTCCTCGATAAAACCCATGGATGGGCTTACTTCTATCTGGACTTTTGCCCGAAGTGATCGTTCAAACGGATTACCGCTTGCCGGCATGAAAAAAAACACAGAAAACCTGTGTAGGAGCGAAGCTTGCTCGCTCCTACACGGTTATATGTTCATTTTAGTCGTTGCTGGGTTTGTTCACCGCTTGCAGAACGTATTGCGGCAAGGCGAAGGCACCGATGTGGATTTCCGGGTTGTAGTAGCGGGTGATGATGCCGCTGCCGGCGAACCGCTGTTGCAGGGTTTCGCGGGACAATTTGCGATAGGCGGTATTGGCTGCGCCCCAAGCGAAGGTCATCGCGCCGCCGATGTAGGTCGGCACGGCCGCCTGATAGAAGTGCCAGTCCGGAAACAGACTGCGCAGACGGCCGGCGGTGGTTTTGACTTCTTCTATCTGCATGAACGGCGTGCCGTTCTGGGTCACCAGGATGCCGCCTTCGTTCAGGCAGCGACGGCAAGCCTGGTAGAAGTTCTCGGAGAACAGCACTTCGCCCGGGCCGATCGGGTCGGTGGAGTCGGAAATGATCACGTCGAACTTTTCAGTGGTGGTAGCGACGAAACGCATGCCGTCGTCGATCACCAGGTTCAGGCGTGGATCATCGAACGCACCTTTGGAGTGGTTCGGCAGGAATTCCTTGCACATGTCGACCACGGTGCCGTCGATCTCGACCATGGTGATGTGCTCGATGCTGCGGTGCTTGGCCACTTCACGCAGCATGCCGCCGTCGCCGCCGCCGATGATCAGTACGCGCTTGGCGGTGCCATGGGCGAGGATCGGCACGTGGGTGAGCATTTCGTGGTAAATGAATTCGTCGGCTTCGGTGGTCTGGATCACGCCGTCCAGCGCCATTACCCGGCCCATGCGCGGGTTCTCGAAGATCACCAGGTGCTGGTGTTCGGTGCGCACTTCGTGCAGCAGTTTTTCCATGCGAAAACGCTGGCCATAGCCTTCGTAGAGGGTTTCCAGGTACTCGCTGGTTGGAGTATTGCTCATGGGAAGTGCTCCGTGAATGCGGGTGGCAACGGACGGTTACCCGCCCATGACGGCCAATTGATCGCCTCGATCGACCGGGAAAGACGCGCATTCTATGTCGCGGAATATGACAGGTCGAACGTCACTGATGGTTCAACACAATCCTCTGTGGGAGCTGGCTTGCCTGCGATAGGAGCGCTGCAGTGAATCTGACTGACCGCAGCGCCTGCATCGCGGGCAAGCCACGCTCCCACAGGTTCCGTGTTGCTTGCACGAAACCGATCAGATCCGGACGTTGCCCCTTGGTCCGGCGATGGCCCAGATGATCAGGCCCAGGACCGGCAGCAGGAGGATCAATAGCACCCAGATGATTTTCATCCCGGTTTCGGCGCCACTTTTAAGCACGTTGATGATGGCCCAGATATCCAGGGCAAGAATAATCAGGCCAACCAGGCTGTTGAACGTGGAACCCATGGTGACGCTCCCGAAGAGTGGTATGCACTCTTAGGATAGACGGGCCTTGCGAGGGTTCCGTTTTATTACCGTCGTAGACGGTTTCAGACGTGGATCGCCACTTTCAGGGCTTCCAGAGAGGGCGCGGCGGCGATGCCGACTTCGGCGCACAATTCAAGAACCCGTGGCACGTCGTTACCGTAGACCAGCACCACTTGCAGTTCGTCATCGAGCAACTGGCTGAAGTTCATCAGCGTGTAACCGCCGTTTTCCTTGTTCATGCTGCTCATCTGCACCTGAATGCGATTGAGCGCCGTCAGGGCTTCGGTCTTGGCCAGTTGCTTGGGTTTGATGTTGAAATCGACACCAGGGCCGAACGAAGCGACGATCTGCGCAAACAGGTCCATGTAGGTGTCAGCCTGGAACAGCACGGTTTCCGGCAAGCTGCCGACGACCACCCACTCACCCAACGAGATCGGGAAGGTTTCGTCGTAGTTGATGTCCGGATTGGCCGCCAGAAAAGCCTCGGGATCGGCGTAGGCCTGAGCCGCTTCGTCAGCGACTTTCAGAATTTCGTCATCGCTCATGCACCCGGAGCTGATTTTGCTGATGAGTTCGACGAGTGCGGCTTTCATGAGGTGGATCCTGTAGCGAGGGGGATTTGAGGGCGCGAAGGATAGCGCATTAACGGATGAAATGCGGACCTGTGGCGAGGGGGCAGCCCCCTCGCCACAAAAGCCCCGCAGCCACAGAGATCAGGCCAGGAGTTTCTGCAATTGTGCGGTGGTATCCACCGCGCCCATGGTTTTGGCCGCGTCCAGCGCGGACACACCGTTGGCATCCTTGGCTTTCGGATCGGCGCCTTTGCTGATCAGGTAGTCGACGATTTCGACGCGGTTGAACATTGCCGCCATCATCAACGCAGTGCGACCGTCGAAGGACGAACCTTCCACTTGCGCGCCACCTTCCACCAACGCCTTGACCACCGCCAGATCACCCTTGAATGCTGCACCGGCAATCGGGCTTTGGCCGTTGTCGTTGCGGATTTCAGGATCGGCCTTGTGCTCAAGCAGGACTTTTACCGTCTCGACATGGCCGTGGTACGCCGCGAGCATCAGCAAGGTGTCGCCCTTGTGGTTGCGCAGGTTCGGCGGTAAGCCCTTGGTCAGCAGCGCAGCCATCATGGCCGCATCGCCCTCGCGCGCTTTGTTGAACACCTGTTCGGCAAATTCAGCAGCTTCTTCGGGCGTCATCTGGCGGCTTTTGTCTGACATTGGGGGACTCCACATTCGGTCAATCGGAAAAGCCGATAGTTTCCCGAGCGCTCCGGAACCTGTCACTTCTTTTTTCTCATGAGAGGCCATAGCCACATTCAATAGCGGTACTTACCGTCTTGAATATCCGCCAGTACCCGCTCGGTGACTTGCACGTAAGTCTGGGTACCCGGCAACCAGGCGTAGATCGGGTCATCGCCGGTTTTGTTCGGGTCGAAGGCTTCATCCTTGAGTCGGGTTTTCTGGTATTTGAAGGTCCCGGTGGTCTCCATTTTCACTTTCACCCGTAGGAAAAGTGGCACCGCATAGGCAGGCATTTGCTGCTTGGCGAAAGCCAGCAACTCGCTGAAGTCCAGGGTCGCCAGGGATTCGGCCGGCGTGATTGCCGCCATCCCTGCCCTCCCATTGGTGTTGTGGATTTCCACGCCATAGGCCACGGCTTCGGCGATCTGCGGGTGTTGCAAGAGGATGTTTTCGACCTCGGTGGTCGAGACGTTTTCACCCTTCCAGCGGTAGGTGTCGCCCAAGCGATCGACAAACTGCGCGTGGCCAAACCCGATATTGCGCAGCAGGTCACCGGTATTGAAGTAACGGTCGCCCTTCTTGAACACGTCGTGGAGCACGACTTTTGCGGTCTTCTGCGGATCGGTATAGCCGTCCAGCGGCGCCTTGTCGTCGATCCTCGCCAGCAGCAAACCCTGCTCGCCCTTGGCCACTTTGCGCATGAAGCCCTTGGCATCTCGCGTAGGTGCGCCGCTGTCGTGGTCGTACGCCACCAGTTCCCAGGACATCAGGGAAAAACCGATGGTGTTGTCGAAGTTGAGGATGTTGGTGAAGCCGATATTGCCGTCGCTGGCGGCGTACAGCTCGCAGATATGGTCAACGGCAAAACGCGTCTTGAACTCGCTCCACGCGCCGGGGCGCAGACCATTGCCGATCATCTTCGTCACGCTGTGCCGACTGTCGTCGACGCTGCGCGGTTGATCCACCAGGTAGCGGCACAATTCGCCGACGTAACCGAGGGTGGTCGCCCGGTACTTGCGCACGTCACTCCAGAACTGGCTGGCGCTGAACTTGCGGCGGATGGCAAACCCCGACGCCCCACTGATTGCCGAGCCCCAGCACACGCAGAGCCCGGTGGCGTGGTACAGCGGCAAGGTGCAATAGACGATGTCCTGCGGCTGCATATCCAGGGCAATCAGCCCGAAGCTGGCGGAGCTGCGCATCCAGCGGCCGTGCTTGAACACCCCGGCTTTGGGCAACCCGGTGGTGCCCGAGGTGTAAATGTAGAAACAAGGATCGTCGAGAAAAACCTTCTGGCTGCTGACGGGGTTATCGCTGCACGCTTCGGTGCTGACCGTCATCAGGTTGATGAAGCCATCGGGCGAATTGCCCGGATCGCGATAAGTGTCTTGATCGGCGACAAACCAGGTGCGCGCTGAGTCGATGGACACCCGTTCGCGGACCGCATTGAAGGCTGGAACCAGCTCTTCTCCGACCACGATCGCCACCGGCGCCACCAGGTTCAGGCTATGGGCCAGGGTATCGCGGGTCTGGGACGTATTGAGCAAGGCACTGATCGCGCCGACCTTGGCCACCGCCAATATCGTCACCAGCAGTTCCGGACGGTTTTCGATAAAGATCGCCACCACATCGCCCTTGCCGATGCCTTGGGCTATCAAGTGATGGGCGACGCGATTGGCCCACTGATTGACCTGTGCATAAGTGAGCGCTACCTCGCCCTGCAGCAAGGCCGGGCCATCGGGATTACGCAATGTCGCCTGCTCGAAGCTCCAGCCAAGGCCGCACGGTTGGGTCGGGTCCTTGACGTTGGCGGCTTTCATGCCCTTCACCACGCGGGGAATGGCTTTGGCAATGGAAGGCAGCTTGCGGAGCATCATGCCCCAGGTGATCGTGTCGTTCAGCGTGCGGCTCATGATGCTCCCGTTCGATCTTCTTATTGTCGGGTGGCGTTGATTGAGGCCGAAAATACGTCAGCGGTTCTTGAGCTGTACACGCAGTTTTTGAAATGTTTTGTATCCGCAGCCGAAGCGTTCGGACCAGACATCGAAAAGCGGAACTCTGGCGTTGTAATTGGTTCCATCGAGCCGATGCCGACCACGCAAAATGCAGGATGCACGATGGCCATTCATGCAGATTGCACGAAAGCATATAAACGCCAAAAGACTAACTTATTGATTTATATGAATTTTTAAAAAATCAGGGGCTGGCACAATCACTGCAACTACCTCTCCATGTTGCCCTTCAAGCACAAACGGAGCTGATAGACATGAGCCTGATCCAGGAAAAATTTTCGTCGCTGTTCTCCAACTTCGAAGTGACCACCCAGCCACGGCCTGACGGCGGCATTCTGCTGACCCTGCGCAGTACGGACGGCAAAGTCTTCAAACGTTCGATTTCCTACCAGCAATTACATGCCGGCGATCAGCTGTCGTGGGTGATCAGCGCGATTCGCCGTGACATCGCCGAACAGGCCAGCGAACTGCCGCAGATCTCCATGCTGCAAAGCCAGCAACGGTTCGCCTTGCCGACCTATCACTCGGTTTAAACGCTACAACGCTACAAACAAACAGGCCGTGAGAGCTTTCGCTTCACGGCCTGAGTTGTTTCTGGCTTCGCGCAATCCTTGTAGGAGGGGGTTTACAGGGCAGAAGGATTGATCCGCGCAAAGCTGTCGACGGTCACATGCCCTGCCAGTTCCCCGCCCTCACGGGCCAGGCCACAGGTTGCCATGCCGGCAGTGCGCGCCGCGTCCAGCTCTTGAACAATGTCGGACAGAAACAGAATCTGCGAAGCCTCGACGCCAATTGCCTGGGTGATGCGCTCGTAGGACTGCGCTTCACGCTTGGGCCCTGAGGTGGTGTCGAAATAGCCGCTGAACAGTGGCGACAAATCCCCCGCGTCCGAGCAACCGAAGATCAGTTTTTGCGCCTGAATCGAGCCCGAGGAATACACAAACAGTTGATAGCCTTCCTGATGCCAGCGCTTGAGCGCTTCGACGGCATCCGGGTACACGTGGCCTTTCAACTGCCCGGCCTGATAACCCTGCTCCCAGACCATGCCTTGCAACGCCTTGAGCGGCGTGGCCTTGCGGTCTTCGGCGATCCAGCCCAAGAGAATTTCGATGACCCGTTCGACGTCGGCTTGCGGCTCACCGCTGTCACGCCGAACAGCGGTGAGCTGCTCGGCAACGTCGGCGCGTTCGGCGTTTTCGCGAACGAAATCCGGCAGGTGTTTGGCCGCGTAGGGAAATAGCACGTCGAACACAAAACTCACCGCACTGGTGGTGCCTTCGATGTCGGTGAGAATCGCTTTGATCGGCATCGACTCAGTCCTCGAGACGCGGGAAGCGGCTGGCGATGTCGTCGCCGGTGAAACTGGCCACCCAGCCTTCGGGGTTGTTGAACAGTCGGATTGCGACGAAATGCGGATGCTCGCCCATGTCGAACCAGTGCGGCGTACCGGCCGGCACCGAGATCAGGTCGTTTTTCTCGCAGAGCACGGCGTAGACGTAATCGCCGATGTGCAGGGTGAACAAGCCACGGCCGGCGACGAAAAATCGTACTTCGTCTTCAGCATGGCGGTGTTCATCGAGGAACTTGGCGCGCAACTCGGCTTTTTGCGGGTGATCGCTGTTCAGGCTGATCACGTCGACAGTGACGTAACCGCGCTCGGTCATCAGCTTGTCGATTTGCTCCTGGTACGCGGCGATCACTTCTTCCTGGCTGGCACCGGGCTGGATTTTCGCCGTGGCCTGCCAACGGTCGAAGCGCACGCCCTGCTCGGCCAGGGTCGAGGCGATGTCCTCGAGGTGGGTCAGGACTTTGTTCGGTATTTCAGGGCTGGAGACGTGATAAACGGACAGGCTGCTCATCTGGGCAACTCCTTAACGGTTCATGCTTTATGGTTCGAGAGCGAGCGCGTCTTCAACTCGCACTCGAACAAAAATTCAAAGGCCTCGATCTGCCGCAGCGCGTCGCTCATGCGCGCGCCCCACGTGTAGAGGCCATGGCCGCGGATCAGATAACCGACGCAATCAGGATGGGCGTCGAGCCAAGGCTGCACCTTGGCGGCCAGCCGTGCAATGTCCTGGTCGTTGTCGAAAATCGGCACGCGCACCCGGGACTCGTGGGTCGAGATGCCGCTGAAGGCTTTTTGCAGTTCATAGTCTTCGAATTCGATGAAGTCTTCCGGCGTCAGGCGCGACAGCACGGTGGCATTCACCGAATGGGTGTGCAGCACCGCACCGATCTCCGGGCGCCAACTGTAGAGCTGAGTATGCAACAGGGTTTCGGCGGACGGTTTTTTGCCCGGTTCCAGGCTATTGCCCGACAAGTCGGTGGCCAGCACATCGTCGATGCCCAGGTGGCCTTTGTGCTTGCCAGACACCGTCAGCAAGGCTTCGGTCGGCGACAGGCGGGTCGAGTAATTGCTGCTGGTGGCCGGCGACCAGCCGCGGCCATACAGAAAACGCCCGGCGTCGATGATTTCCTGGGCGAGGTGTTCACGGGTAAGGCTCATGGCCTGTCCTCTTGCATACGTGTGGCAATGATAACGGCAGCGGCAAAGGCTGCGAGGCTGGCAATACTAAAGGTCAATGTGGCGCCGAGGGCATTCCAGCTATAGCCGGAGTACAGCGCGCCCAGTGCACCGCCAGTGCCGGCCAGCGCGGCATACAACGCTTGGCCCTGCCCTTGCTGACGCGCGCCGAAGCTACGTTGCACGAACTGGATGGCAGCCGCGTGAAAGCTGCCGAAGGTGGCGGCGTGCAGCACTTGGGCAAACAGCAGCACCCAGAGGAACTCGGCAAACGAACCGAGCAACAACCAACGCAAAGCCGCCAGCAGGAAACTCGCCAGCAGCACTCGGCGTACCGAGAAACGCGCAAGGATTTTGCTCATGACCAGAAACATCAAGACTTCGGCAACCACACCGACCGCCCAGAGCATGCCGATCAGCCCGCGGCTGTAACCGAGTCGCTCAAGGTGCAGGGTCAGAAAGGTGTAATACGGCCCGTGACTCATCTGCATCAACGCCACGCAACCGTAGAACGCCAATACCCCGGGGTTGCGCAATTGCTGGAGGAATCCCTCCCCCGCCAGCCGTTCACTCTGAATCGGTTGCGCGTTAGGCACCCATAAACTGCTGACCACGATCCCGGCCATGATCAGCACCAGCGTGACCGGATAGATGTCGAGGCTGAGCCATTCGAACATTCGACCGAGGGCGACCACGGTAATGATGAAACCGATGGAACCCCACAGGCGAATCTGACTGTAGCGAGATGTCTGGCCGTTCAAGTGCGCCAGGGTGATGACTTCGAACTGCGGCAATACCGCGTGCCAGAAGAAGGCGTGCAAGGCCATGACCATCGCCAGCCACGCGTAGCTTTTGCTGACGAAAATCAGTGAGAAGGTCAGCAACGTACAGACCGCGCCGAACCGCACGATAGCCAGCCGTCGCCCGGTGTAGTCACCGAGCCAGCCCCAGATGTTCGGCGCCACGCAGCGCATCAGCATCGGGATCGCCACCAGTTCGCCAATGCGCGCACTGGAAAAGCCCAGGTGATCGAAGTACAGCGCCAGGAATGGCGCTGTCGAACCGAGCAAGGCGAAATAGAACAGATAGAAACTGGAAAGCCGCCAGTACGGGAGCGCCGCCACGGTCGTCAGACCCCGGCGGCCATAAGGTCAGCCATTAAAGCTGACCCAGCACCGGAGTGCTCACGCGCACATTGAGGTTCTGCCCGCGGTGACGCAGCAGGTGATCCATCAGCACGATGGCCATCATCGCTTCTGCAATCGGCGTGGCGCGGATGCCGACGCACGGGTCGTGACGGCCCTTGGTGACGACCTCAACCGGGTTGCCATGGATGTCGATGGAGCGACCCGGCGTGGTGATGCTCGAGGTTGGCTTAAGTGCCAGATGCGCAACGATCGGCTGACCGGACGAGATGCCACCGAGAATGCCGCCAGCATTGTTGCTTAGGAAACCTTCCGGGGTCATTTCATCACGGTGTTCGGTGCCGCGCTGGGCGATGCTGGCAAAACCGGCGCCGATCTCAACGCCTTTGACCGCGTTGATGCTCATCAGCGCGTGGGCCAGTTCGGCGTCGAGGCGGTCGAAAATCGGCTCGCCGAGGCCAGGCATCACGCCTTCGGCAACCACGGTGATCTTCGCGCCGACCGAATCCTGGTCGCGACGCAACTGGTCCATATAGGCTTCCAGCTCCGGCACTTTGTCCGGGTCGGGGCTGAAGAAAGCGTTTTCTTCCACCGAATCCCAGGTCTTGAACGGAATTTCGATCGGGCCGAGCTGGCTCATGTAGCCACGAATGACGATGCCCTGGGTGGCCAGGTACTTTTTCGCAATCGCCCCTGCCGCCACGCGCATGGCGGTTTCACGGGCCGAACTGCGACCGCCGCCGCGGTAATCGCGCTCGCCGTATTTGTGGTGGTAGGTGTAGTCGGCGTGGGCCGGGCGGAACAGATCCTTGATCGCCGAATAGTCCTTGGACTTCTGGTCGGTGTTGCGGATCAACAGGCCGATGGCGCAACCGGTGGTGCGGCCTTCGAACACGCCAGAGAGGATTTCGACTTCGTCGGCTTCCTGGCGCTGGGTGGTGTGGCGGCTGGTGCCGGGCTTGCGGCGATCCAGGTCGCGCTGCAGATCCTCAAGGGAAATCTCCAGGCCCGGCGGGCAGCCATCGACAATGGCGACCAACGCCGGACCATGGCTTTCGCCCGCGGTGGTGACAGTGAACAGCTTGCCGTAGGTATTGCCGGACATGCGGGACGCTCCGTGAAATCGAAACTAAAATACGTAATGCGCGCCAGTATACGCAGGCTACCCGACTAGTTCATCCTCGAACCTTATGGGTGCCTGCGAGTCCAACCGGCACCTTGTTGATGATGGCGTGATGATGCTGCGAGTTCTAGCCTTGAGCCTTACCTTGTTTACCGGCTTTGCACAGGCCACTGTCCTGCAACGCCCGATCACATTGGACACCGGCAGTGGCGAGCTTTTCGGCTCGCTGTTGCTGCCCAAGTCCGACACCCCTGTACCGGTTGTCCTGATCATTTCCGGCTCCGGTCCTACGGATCGTGACGGAAACAACCCCGACGGCGGACGCAACGACAGCCTCAAACGGCTGGCCTGGGTGCTGGCCAAACACAACATTGCCAGCGTGCGCTACGACAAGCGTGGCGTGGCGGCGAGCCTGGCTGCGACTCCAGACGAACGTAATCTGTCGGTGGAGGCCTATGTGGTCGACGCCGAAGCCTGGGGCCACAAGCTCAAAGCCGATCCGCGCTTTGGCAAACTGATTTTGCTGGGCCACAGCGAAGGTGCGTTAATCGCCAGCCTGGCGGCGCCAAACGTCGATGCCGCGGCGGTGATTTCCATGTCCGGCAGCGCCCGACCGATCGATCAGGTCCTGCGCCAGCAGCTAAGCAATCGCCTGCCGCCTCCCTTGATGCTGCGCAGCAATGAGCTACTCGACAGCCTCAAGGCCGGCCACACCGACGACAACGTGCCCCCGCAATTGCAGGTGATTTTCCGCCCCAGCGTGCAGCCGTATCTGATTTCGCTGTTCCGCCAAGACCCGGCGGCGGCCTTCGCCAAATTGAAAATGCCGGCGCTGATCATCCAGGGCAGCAACGACATTCAGGTCGGCGTCGGTGATGCCCAGGCGCTCAAGGCGGCCAAACCGGACGCCGAACTGGCGCTGATCGAAGGCATGAACCACGTGATGCGCATCGTGCCCAACGACGTGAAGCGGCAATTGGCCTCCTATAAAGATCCGCAATTACCACTGGCAGCCGAACTCGGCGCGCGAATCCTCGGGTTTATTGACGGACTTCGCACCAGTTAAGCGCTGTTTTAAGCGCTGTTGACCCTCCAGTCCTGAAAAAAACGGCCGATAAGCCTTTGTCGCCAGCGCACTGGCTGGCGGCAAGCAGGGCTTGGACAGGATCTCGCCGTTATGACTGATACCCAGACTTCACCCGACACCACCGCTGAAAAAGACGCACCGCCAGCGGTCGAGCTGCCGTGGGCGGACGTCCACGTCGAGCACCACAAAATGCTCCGCCTGGCGCCGCTGCAAACCGACCGCAATACCGGTGGACGGCCGTTGCGCTTTGTCGAATTCGGTTACGCCGAACGCAATAGCAAGGAACACAGCCTGATGCGCATGACCATCAAGCTGCCGGGCCAGCGTGTGCGCAAAGAACAGAATCATCTGGACGTGTGGGTCAATCACACGACCAAACGCGTGCATTTCGGGCCGGAAAGCGGTTTGCAGATCGAGCCGATGAACCGCGGCATCGGGCGCTATATGGCCGCTCAGGGCATTATCTGGGCGAAGAAGAGATGGCCCGCCTACACCGTCGACGGCACTGACCTGAACAACAAGGATGCGCTGAACGAAGACACTCGCCTGCGCCGCGATCACTTTCTGCGGGTGCATGGTTTTGATGTGGTCTACGCCGACGCCCAGCATTTGAAGGGCAGCGTTAAAGAGGTGTCGGTCGGTGATTTGCTCGGCGACTGGAATAGCGAAAAGTTGCAGCAGGTAGAAATCCTCGAAGCCGCGCAGATGCTCCAGCAAGCCGAGCAGAACCTGGCGGAACAGGAAGTCAAACTGAAGAAGCACGAAGAAAAAGTCAGCAAGTACAAACGCGAAGACGCCGGGCTGCGTTTTACCATTACCTGTCTGGTGGCGTTTGCGGTGTTTCAGGCGGGGTTGTTGATCTGGATTGCTACGCATCGGTAAAGATTTGAGACCGAGGGGCGGCCATCGCGGGCAAGCCTCGCTCCCACAGGTTTTGTGTGTGCATCATCATTTGGACACAACACAAAACCTGTGGGAGCGTAGCTTGCCCGCGAAGGCATTCTCAGGTCAGACGCGAGAAGCAAACAACGCCTGATGATCGCGGCATTGCTCCGCTGTCAGCATGAACACCCCATGCCCGCCACGCTCGAACTCCAGCCAGGCGAAGTCGACTTCCGGGTACAACGCCTCGACGTGAACCTGGCTGTTACCCACCTCGACAATCAGCAAACCCTTCTCGGTCAGATGATCCGCCGCTTCGGCGAGCATGCGACGCACCAGGTTCAAACCGTCGTCGCCACAGGCCAGGCCCAGCTCCGGTTCGTGCTGATACTCGTCCGGCATGTCGGCGAAATCTTCCGCATCGACGTAAGGCGGGTTCGACACGATCAGGTCGAAGCGTTGACCCGGCAAGCCATCGAAACCATCACCCTGAACGGTGAACACCCGCTCATCGACACCGTGGCGCTCGATGTTCTGGTTCGCCACTTCCAGCGCTTCGAACGACAGATCGGCCAGTACCACTTCGGCGTTCTGGAACTCGTAAGCACAGGCGATGCCGATGCAACCGGAACCGGTGCACAGGTCGAGAATGCGTGCAGGCTCGGCGCCGAGCCACGGTTCGAAACGCTTTTCGATCAGCTCGCCAATCGGCGAGCGCGGGATCAGCACGCGTTCGTCGACAATGAACGACATGCCGCAGAACCAGGCTTCACCCAGCAGGTAAGCGGTCGGAATGCGCTCTTCGATGCGGCGCTTGAGCAAGCGTTGCAGATTGACCAGTTCGTCATCTTCCAGACGGCAGTCCAGATAGCTGTCGGCGATTTCCCACGGCAAGTGCAGCGCACCCAACACCAGTTGACGGGCTTCGTCCCAGGCGTTGTCGGTCCCATGGCCGAAAAACAGATCCTCCCCATGGAAGCGGCTGACGGCCCAACGGATATGGTCACGCAGGGTACGAAGTCGGGAAGTGATCACGGGGCAAACTCCAGAAAAAACGACTGACGATTCTAACAGCCAAAAGACGCCACGACGACGCAGGAAAAACACCGGATCAGATGTAGGACTCTTCTATTTTTTAAGCAAGCTATTGAACAGAACGAGTATCTTGACAAGGCTGCGACCCAACAACGGCGGTGCCTACGATGGTAGCGATTCACAGAAGCGCTCAGCCAGAGGACAATGTCGCAAAAGCCCCACCCGAAGGAGCCCCAGAATGTCCGTTCCAAAAACGATGTTTCAACTCAGCGGCCGTGGTTATGCAGCGGCCAATCTGGGTCATGCGACCCTTGTCATCATCGATGCCCAGAAAGAATACCTCAGCGGCCCCTTGGCACTGAGCGGCATGGATGCTGCCGTCGCGAACATCAAGCAACTGGTGGCCGCTGCCCGTGCAGCCGGTCGGCCGATCGTGCACGTGCGCCACCTCGGCACCGTCGGTGGGCTGTTCGACCCGCAAGGCGAGCGCGGCGAGTTCATCCCGGGGCTCGAGCCACAGGGCGACGAAACCATCATCGGCAAATTGTTGCCGAGTGCGTTTCATGGCACCGAACTGCTGGAGCGCCTGCAGAATCTCGGCTCGCTGGACCTTATCGTCTGCGGCTTCATGAGCCACTCCAGCGTCAGCACTACCGTGCGTGCCGCGAAGAACCTGGGCTTTCGTTGCACATTGGTTGAAGACGCCTGCGCGACTCGCGACCTGCCCTACAAGGGTGGCGTCCTGAGCGCCGAGCATGTTCAGCACACCGAGATGGCGATCATGGCGGACAATTTCGCCACCCTCGCCCAGACCCGCGAACTGATCTGATCAACGCTTCGATGAGCGGTCCATGCCGCCGCTCATCCGCAAAAGCCTCTCATTTGCTGTAATTGCCCTAGCCTCAGGAACATCCCGGTCAACTCCCGGTCGAAGGGCCGATACCCATTGAGGAAGGTCGGAATGAAGTTATCCGATGGTTTTGATGCACGCCGCTTGCGGCCCAAAGGCCAAAGCAACTGGCGTTTTCGCTTCGGCGCAGCGTTCGCTGCCTTGCTGGCGACGTGCGGTGTGTTGCTGGCGATGGCCGGCGCGGCCAGCTTGCTGGGCCGCCCACCGGCGCTGGGCGAGTTGAATGCCAGCCCGCTGGGCTCGGCGATCATTCTGGCCGTGGGCCTGTTCGTGCTGTACATCGGCGTGTGGCTCTGGCGCCGCTGCCGTCGCCGCTCGCGCCAGTCGCGAGAGCTGAACATGTCTCCGCACCTGATGAAAAAACACGACTAAGCCCAAAGCCGGACGTTTTGTCGCGCCCGATTCGTCCCGACTTGGGTAAACTGGCCGCCCTTCGCGGAGGCTGACATGCAAGACGACGATTTTTCCCTGTTCAAAAGCGCGATCCAAGGCGTCAAGCCGATCAAGCACGATCGCGCCGAAACCGGCAAACCCAAGGCCGACCGCGCGCAAATCGCCAAGCTGCGCCAGGCCGCCACTGTGCGCACCGATGCCACCACCGTTGACGGGTTGTCCGATCAGTTCGTCATCGATGTCGGCCCCGAAGATGAGCTGATGTGGGCCCGTGACGGTGTCCAGGAAAGCCAGATGCGCAAGCTCAAGATCGGACAGATTCCGTTCGAAGGCAGCCTCGATCTGCATGGCATGAACGTGGAAAAGGCCCGTGAAACCTTGTGGGCCTTTCTGGCCGAAGCGACCAAATTCGAAATCCGCTGCGTACGTGTCACCCACGGCAAGGCTGTGCGCCTGGACGGCAAGCGGCCGATGATCAAAAGTCACGTCAACACGTGGCTGCGTCAGCATTCACAGGTGCTCGGCTTCACCTCGTGCCAACCGAAACACGGCGGCGCCGGAGCGGTTTATGTGATGCTCAAACGCACCATGATGGAAGGTCGCGACGAGTAATGCCGTCGCTTCACGCTTGCAGCGCCGTGTCCGTCACCGTACCCTTGCCCTTTGCGTAAAATCCCACAGGTAGTTTCATGTCCCTGGAACAGAATTACACCGAGATTCTCGGCCAATTGGGCGAGGACGCCTCCCGCGAGGGCCTGCTCGACACGCCAAAACGTGCCGCCAAAGCCATGCAGTACCTCTGCCGCGGTTATGAACAGACACTGGAAGAGGTCACCAACGGTGCCTTGTTCAGCTCCGACAACAGCGAGATGGTGCTGGTCAAGGACATCGAGCTCTACTCGTTGTGCGAGCACCACATGCTGCCGTTCATCGGCAAAGCTCACGTTGCCTACATTCCGAGCGGCAAGGTCCTGGGGCTGTCGAAAGTCGCGCGTATCGTTGATATGTACGCCCGCCGCCTGCAGATCCAGGAAAACCTCAGCCGCCAGATCGCCGATGCGGTCCAGCAAGTCACCGGCGCGCTGGGCGTTGCGGTGGTGATCGAGGCCAAGCACATGTGCATGATGATGCGCGGTGTGGAGAAACAGAATTCGACGATGATCACCTCGGTGATGCTCGGCGAGTTCCGCGAAAACGCGGCCACCCGCAGCGAGTTTCTCAGCCTGATCAAGTAACTCGCAGCACAAAGAAAACCGGCACTGATCGCCGGTTTTTTTTCGCCTGCGAAAAATCAGGTAAGCTGCGCGCCTTCTGTTTGCCCTGTGAGGCTTATCCCGTGTTCGTTAAAGCGCTTCGTATCGGCCTCGGCCAACTGATCATCTTCATCGACTTCATCACTCGTCCAGGCAAGAAGCAGCGCCCCGCCGCCGCTCAGGCTCAGGTCGAAACCGCCGCCAAGGACCTGACCCTGTATCAGTTCCACGCCTGCCCGTTCTGCGTGAAAACCCGCCGCACCCTGCGCCGCCTGAACGTTCCAGTGGCGTTGCGCGATGCGAAGAACAACGAACAGGATCGCCAGGCTCTGCTGGAGCAAGGCGGCAAAATCAAGGTGCCGTGCCTGCGCATCGAAGAGAATGGCCAGACCACCTGGATGTATGAATCCAAGGTGATCATTGATTATCTGGATAAGCGGTTTGCTGCTGCCTGATGGTTTTGTGGTGCTTCGACCAGCGCCATCGCGGGCAAGCCCGCTCCCACAGGGATTTGTAGAGTAAATGGGATCTTTGTTTAAAACAGATCCACTGTGGGAGCGGGCTTGCCCGCGATGAGGCCAGACCAACCACCACAAATTACAGACAAAAATAAACCGGCCCATAGGCCGGTTTATTTGTTTACGCCCTCCCCTCAAGCCGCTTTTGCCGCCAGGGCCTGACGCACCACCGTCGCCAATCGCTTGAGCCCTTCGTCCAGCCTCGCCGGGTCGATGTGGCTGAAGTTCAGCCGCAGATGACCGGGGTTCTTGTCCGGCTCTGGGAAAAATGGCTCGCCCGGCATAAACGCCACATCCGCCGCCAGCGCAGCCTTGAGCAGCGTGCGGGTATCCAGCGGCTGCTTGAGCGTCAGCCAGAAAAACAGCCCACCCTGCGGCACGTTCCACTGCGCCAGGTCGCCAAAATGCTTTTCAAGGGCTGACTGGAATGCATCCCGACGAACCCGATAGAAGTCCCGCAACTCACCCAGGTGCTGCTGATATTTCTCGGTGCCGATCCATTGCAGCGCTTGCCATTGCCCGATGCGGTTGGTGTGCAGATCGGCCGATTGTTTGAGCCGCAACAAGTGCGGAAACAAGTCCGGGCTGGCGATCAGGTAACCGACCCGCAGGCCCGGCAACAGGGTTTTCGACACGGTGCCGGTGTAGATCCAGCTGGCCTTGTTCAAGCGACTGACGATTGGCGTGGCACTGCCGCCGTCGAAGGTCAGTTCGCGGTAGGGTTCGTCTTCGATCAGGGTTACGCCGAACTCGTCGAGCAACGCCGCCACTGCGTCGCGCTTGGCTTCGCTATAACGCACTGCCGACGGGTTCTGAAACGTCGGAATCAGGTAGATGAACGCGGGTTTGTGCTTTTCCAGACGGTTGCGCAATTGCGCCAGGTTCGGGCCATCGGCTTCCAGCGGGACGGTGATGCAGTCGGCGCCGAACAGCTGAAAAATCTGCAACGCCGCCAGGTAAGTCGGCGCTTCAAGCAGGATCTCGGTGCCTTTGTCGATATAGAGCTTGGCCGCCAGATCGAGGGTTTGCTGGGAACCGCTCACCACCAGCACCTGACTCGCCTCGCACGGCACGCCCAACGCTCGGGCTTCGGCCGCCAGCGCCTCACGCAGCGCCGGCTCGCCTTCGCTCATACCGTATTGCCCCATGGACAGCGGCATGTCCGCCCACTCGACTTTCGGCAGCATGGCTTCGGCCGGCAAGCCGCCGGCGAACGACATCACTTCCGGGTGCTGGGCCGCGGCGAGGATTTCACGGATCAAAGAACTTTTAAGGCGCGAGACACGTTCGGAAAAAGCCATGGGGTCACCGGTAGCGAGGCCTGAGGAAAATGAGTCAAACTGGTTGACCGAAATTACGACAGACCGAGCGGATACGTCAACATGCTTGACCTTAAAAACCCCAGCACTCAGCAACAAGCCATGGAAGCGTTTTTCTTCGGTTACCAGGCGTTCACCGCCAAGGCCGACGAAATGCTCGAGCGTCGCGGCTTGAGCCGGGTGCATCAACGCATCGTGTTTTTCATAGCCCGCTACCCTGCCCTCAGTGTCAAGGAGTTGCTGGCGTTGCTGGGTGTGAGCAAGCAGGCGCTGAACATTCCGCTGCGACAATTGGTGGAAATGCATTTGGTGAACAGCGTCGCGTCCGAGACCGACAAGCGTAAGCGGCTGCTGGAACTGACCGACGATGGTGCGCGGTTCGAGCAGTCATTGCGGCGCGAGCAGGTGAAATTGCTGGAGCGGGTGTTTGCCGAGGCTGGGGAGACGGCAGTGAATGGGTGGCTGGCGGTGAATCTGGCCTTGGGGAAAAGTCAGGTGACAGCTGACTGAACGCTCTGCCCGCGACATGTGTATCGACTGATCTAAAGCTATCGCGGGCAAGCCACGCTCCCACAGGGGAATGCGCTCACCTGTAGGAGCGAGGCTTGCCCGCGAAGGCGTCCTTCCTGGCGATATATCCCTATTGCCAAACTTTTCGTCTACAAAATCAAAAACATTATTTGCTTTATTTGTATACAAAAGCATAATTCGCTTCGTGCGAGTTCCTGACCATCAGGTCAACAAATTCGCAAGTACCTCAAAGGGTCGCTGCCACCCTCATGGGTCCGGCCCTGGAAATAACAATAAAACTCTTGAGGAGTATTCGCTGTGGAAAGCCGCAAATCCGAAGCCCCGACGCTGGAACTCTCGCCGCCATTACGCAATGGCTGGCTGGAGCGCATCTTCAAACTCAGCTTGCACGGCACCACGGTGAAGACCGAGCTGATCGCCGGTCTGACAACCTTCATCACCATGGCTTACATCATCTTCGTCAACCCGAACATCATGGCCGATGCCGGCATCGATCACGGGGCGGCGTTCGTCGCCACCTGCATCGCCGCCGCGCTGGGTTGCCTGCTGATGGGCCTGTATGCCAACTGGCCGGTCGGCCTGGCGCCGGGCATGGGCCTGAACGCGTTCTTCACTTACACCGTGGTCGGCACCATGGGCTACAACTGGGAAACCGCCCTCGGTGCGGTATTCGTTTCCGGTGTGTTGTTCATGTTCCTGACCTTTTCCCGGATTCGCGAATGGCTGCTCAACAGCATTCCAGTGAGTTTGCGCTTTGCCATGGGCGCCGGTGTGGGCCTGTTTCTGGGGCTGATCGGTTTGAAAACCGCTGGCATCGTTGTCGATAGCCCGGCCACTCTGATCAAGCTTGGTTCCCTGCGCGAGCCTGGCCCGCTGCTGGCGGCCATCTGCTTCCTGATGATTGCCGTGCTCAGCTACCACAAAGTGTTCGGCGCGATCCTCATCAGCATCATCACCGTGACCCTGGCCGGTTGGGGCCTGGGCCTGGTGCACTACGAGGGCATCATGTCTGCCCCGCCGAGCCTGGCACCGACCTGGATGGCCATGAATGTCGCCGGCGTATTCAACGTCAGCATGATCAGCGTGGTGCTGGCCTTCCTCTTCGTACACATGTTCGACACCGCCGGCACCCTGATGGGCGTCGCCCAGCGCGCCAACCTGGTGAACGCTGACGGCCGGATCGAAAACCTTTCCCGCGCCATGAAAGCCGACAGTGCTTCCAGCGTGTTCGGTGCGGTGGTCGGTGTTCCGCCAGTCACCAGCTATGTGGAAAGTGCCGCTGGCGTAGCAGCGGGTGGTCGGACTGGTCTTACCGCCGTGACCGTAGGTGTGCTATTTATTGCCGCAATGTTTTTCGCACCGCTGGCTGGCATGATCCCCGCTTATGCAACCGCCGGTGCACTGATTTATGTGGCGATGCTGATGATGGGCGGCATGGCGCATATCGAATGGGACGAAGCGACCGACAGCATTCCGGCGATCGTTACCGCGATCATGATGCCGCTGACCTTCTCGGTCGCCGACGGCATCGCGCTGGGCTTCATCACTTATGTGGCGCTGAAGGCCGGCACCGGTAAGTACAAGGAAATTTCCGTCAGCCTGTGGGTGCTTTGCGCGATTTTCATCGCCAAGTTCATTTTCTTGTAAGCCGTTTACGTTTCAAAAAACGGTGCTTCAAAACAGCCTCACCCCGTCGGGTGGGGCTTTTGCACATAGGGAGGAAAGTGATGAGTCTGGAAACCTGGCTGCTGTTCAGCGGCGCTGCGCTGGTAGTGATCCTGATCCCGGGGCCACTGTCTTTGCTGATGATCAGCAACAGTCTGAATTACGGTTTGCGCCGTTCTTACCCAGCGTTTCTGGGAGGCGTGATTGCGTCGATCTGCCTGCTCAGTGCTTCGGCTTTGGGTTTGGGCGCATTGTTGCTGGCGTCGGAACAGCTGTTCAGCGCCCTGAAAATCGTCGGTGCGCTGTACCTGTTCTACCTCGCCTGGCAGAGCTGGCAGCAATCGCGTCAGCCATCCCAAGGCGCCGAAGTGCCCCAGGCTGCACCGGTGCCGCGCTTTCGCGCACTGTTCGGGCGCGCGTTCATGCTCGGCGCGAGTAATCCGAAAGACATTTTGTTCTTTGCCGCTTTTCTGCCGCAGTTTTTGAGTGCCGAGCAACCCTTCTTGCCGCAGTTACTGGTGATGATTGCCACCTGGACCGTGCTGGATCTGCTGTGCAAATTGGCTTATGGGCTGGGTGCTCACGGCGCGGCGCGGTATCTGCGCAGCGGCGAGGGGCAGAGCTGGTTTAACCGGGTGAGTGCGGGGTTGTTTAGCGGGGCTGGTGCGGCTTCGTTGTTGAGTCGTTAAAAGCAAAAGCTTCACGAGCAAGCCCGCTCCCACATTTGATCTCTGCCGGTCACAAATAATGTATTCGCAGAAGATCCAGTGTGGGAGCGGGCTTGCTCACGAAGGCGTCATCAGCAACACCACATATCTCAGGGCCAAAAAAAGCCCGCAGTGTGAGCGGGCGAAAGACCAAAGAAGCTATATGCGCAGGATTCTTGGGGGGAAAGTCCTAGCTTCCTCTGTAGGTCGAATAGCTATACGGCGAAATCAACAACGGCACATGGTAGTGATCCTGTTCCGCAGAGATGCCGAAACGCAGCACCACCACATCCAGGAACGCAGGCTCAGGCAGCTGAACCCCACGGGCGCGGTAGTAATCACCCGCATGAAACTGAAGCTGATAAACCCCGGACCGATAGTCATCACCTTGCAGCAGCGGCGAATCGACACGGCCATCGCTGTTGGTGAGCGCAGTGGCGACCAATTCCAGCTGCGAACCTTCAACGCGGTACAACTCGACCTTGATCGAACTGCCCGGGCAACCGTGTGCAGCGTCCAAAACGTGTGTAGTCAAACGTCCCATTGATTCTGCGCGCCTGCCTGCGTGGAGCAGTCAGACCTCGCGCCTCCCGAAGTCAGTTGAAAAGGAGACCGCACCGTTTCGGAGCACGAAAAGCTGCGGCGAGCGACTGATTAAGACATTTTTAATAAAAATTGTACACAATAAAAACGACATTTTTACCGCTGCCACCGTCATTCAGCCTTTGGCAGCGAATCTTGCGCCGAACCATAAGATCAGAGGACCTTCTATTCATTAGCTGACCAGTCAGGCAGGTTTCTTGCAGTACCCTTCAAAGTAGACAGTCAGTGAAAAATGCAAAAAATCAGGCTTACAAAGTGGATATAAAGTTGTATACAATCACTCCATCGCTGTGACGCCAGCCTGCCCTCTCATCGCCAGGCCGCCACACACACCCTGACTTTGAATAAGTCGACACGAACAAGAAGGAAGACTGCAGTGAGCGCTGACTATCCACGCGACCTGATCGGTTACGGCAGTAACCCTCCTCACCCACACTGGCCGGGCAATGCCCGCATCGCGCTGTCCTTCGTGCTCAATTACGAGGAAGGTGGCGAGCGCAATATCCTGCACGGCGATAAAGAGTCCGAAGCTTTCCTCTCGGAGATGGTCTCGGCGCAGCCGCTGCAAGGCGAGCGCAACATGAGCATGGAATCCCTTTACGAGTATGGCAGCCGTGCCGGCGTCTGGCGGATTCTGAAACTGTTCAAGGAATTCGACATTCCGCTGACGATCTTCGCCGTGGCCATGGCCGCCCAGCGCCACCCGGATGTGATCCGCGCCATGGTCGATGCAGGCCACGAAATCTGCAGCCACGGCTATCGCTGGATCGACTACCAGTACATGGACGAAGCGCAGGAACGCGAGCACATGCTCGAAGCGATCCGCATCCTCACCGAAATCACCGGCGAGCGCCCACTGGGCTGGTACACCGGCCGCACCGGGCCGAATACCCGTCGGCTGGTGATGGAAGAAGGCGGTTTCCTCTACGACTGTGACACCTACGACGACGACCTGCCCTACTGGGAACCGAACAACCCGACCGGCAAGGCGCATCTGGTGATTCCGTACACCCTGGACACCAACGACATGCGCTTCACCCAGGTCCAGGGCTTCAACAAGGGCGACGATTTCTTTGAATACCTGAAAGACGCGTTTGATGTGCTGTACGCCGAAGGCGCCGAGGCTCCGAAAATGTTGTCGATCGGCCTGCACTGCCGCCTGATCGGCCGTCCGGCGCGCCTGGCCTCGCTCAAACGCTTTATCGAATACGCTAAAAGTCATGAACAGGTGTGGTTCAGCCGTCGCGTCGACATCGCCCGTCACTGGCACGAAACCCACCCGTATCAAGGGGCCGCGAAATGAGCCACTTCCAAACCCTGAAGCCCTCGACCCTGAGCCGCGACGCGTTTGTCGCCGCCTTCGCCGACATCTACGAGCACTCGCCATGGGTGGCCGAGAAGGCCTTCGACCTGGGCCAGGACGCTTCGATCGACGAGATCGAAACCCTGCACCAGCGCATGAGCGACATCTTGTTGAGCGCTGATCACACAAGCCAACTGGCCCTGATCAACGCTCACCCGGACCTGGCCGGCAAAGCCGCCGTCCAGGGCCAGCTTACCGCAGCCAGCACTGAAGAACAGTCTGGCGCGGGTATTCACCAATGCACGGCCGAAGAGTTCCAGCGCTTCACCGAGCTGAACGACGCCTACAAGGCCAAGTTCAAGTTTCCCTTCATCATGGCGGTAAAAGGCAGCAACCGGCATCAGATCCTCGCGGCGTTCGAAACGCGCATTCACAACTCGGTCGACACCGAATTCAAATGCGCGCTGGCGGAGATCAACAAGATCGCGTTGTTCCGATTACTGACCCTATAAGCGAGCCTGGCCCGAGTGCTCTTAAACGCGAAAAGTACCCAGGGCCCTGCAAGCATCCCAAGCCAACTTATTTAAAGGCAGACAAGAAGAATGAAAGCTTACGCCGTACCTTTCGAGAAGTTCGTCAACCTGGCCGACGCCCGCCTGGGCACCAAAATCATCTCGGTCACCGATGACTGGTTCGCAGATGCCAACCGTCTGTTCCAACCGACCCCGGCCGTGTGGAAGGAGGGCGTGTTCGATGACAACGGCAAGTGGATGGACGGCTGGGAGTCGCGCCGCAAGCGCTTCGAAGGCTACGACAGCGCGGTGATCCGCCTGGGCGTACCGGGCTCGATCAAAGGCGTGGACATCGACACTTCATTCTTCACCGGCAACTTCCCTCCGTCGGCTTCCCTGGAAGCCTGCTTCCTGACCTCCGGCGAGCCGGACGAAAACACCCAGTGGACTGAAGTGCTGTCGGCCGTCGAGCTGCAAGGCAACAGCCACCACTACCACGAAATCACCAACGACCAGGCCTTCAGCCACCTGCGCTTCAACATCTACCCGGATGGCGGCGTGGCCCGTCTGCGTGTGTACGGCATTCCGTTCCGCGACTGGTCAGCTGTGGGCGACAACGAACAGGTCGACCTGGCCGCAGCTCTGAACGGTGGCCGTGCGCTGGCCTGCTCCGACGAACACTTCGGCCGCATGAGCAACATCCTCAACCCGGGTCGCGGCATCAACATGGGCGACGGCTGGGAAACCGCACGTCGTCGTACGCCGGGCAATGACTGGGTGATCGTCGCGCTGGGTCATGCCGGCGAGATCGAGAAAGTCATCGTCGACACCCTGCATTTCAAAGGTAACTACCCGGACACCTGTTCGATCCAGGGTGCATTCGTGAAGGGCGGCACCGACAGCCAGATCGAAACCCAATCGCTGTTCTGGCGTGAACTGTTGCCAAGCCAGAAGCTGGAAATGCACGCCGAACACACCTTCGCCGAGCAGATCAAGGCGCTGGGCCCGATCACCCACATCCGCCTGAACGTGTTCCCGGATGGGGGCGTGAGCCGCCTGCGGGTATTGGGCAAGGTCGCTAAATAAACGTCGCCCCCAATCGCGGGCAAGCCCGCTCCCACAGGTTTTGCGAATGCCACAATTCATGTGGGAGCGGGCTTGCCCGCGATGGCGATAGAACAAACAACACAGAATTTGGATAAGAAGACCAGCATGCGCACATTGACGATTGAACCGCTGACCAAAGAAGCCTTCGCCCCTTTCGGTGACGTGATCGAAACCGACGGCAGCGATCACTTCATGATCAACAACGGTTCGACCATGCGCTTTCACAAACTGGCGACGGTGGAAACCGCTACGCCAGAGGACAAGGCGATCATCAGCATCTTCCGCGCCGACGCGCAGGACATGCCGCTGACCGTCTGCATGCTGGAGCGTCACCCGCTGGGCAGCCAGGCTTTCATTCCGCTGCTCGGCAACCCCTTTCTGATCGTGGTCGCGCCACTTGGCGATGAACCTGTATCAGGCTTGGTCCGCGCCTTCGTCACCAACGGCAGGCAGGGCATTAATTACCATCGCGGCGTTTGGCACCACCCGGTGCTGACGATCGAAAAGCGGGATGACTTCCTGGTGGTTGATCGCAGTGGCACAGGCAATAACTGCGATGAGCATTTTTTCAAAGAGGATGAGCGTTTGATCCTCGCCCCCCACCAATAAGAGAAGGTCTGATCACTCGACGACAGAGTGACAGGCGAGAGGTAAAGACTGTGGAAGCACATCTGTTGGAATGGCTGAACCTGAGCGTGCGCTGGGTTCACATGATTACTGGCGTGGCCTGGATCGGCGCGTCGTTCTATTTCGTCTGGCTGGAAAACAACCTCAATCGGGTCAACCCGAAAAACGGGCTGGCGGGCGATTTGTGGGCGATCCACGGCGGCGGTATCTATCACCTGGAAAAATACAAACTGGCTCCACCGACCATGCCGGACAACCTGCACTGGTTCAAATGGGAAGCCTACTTCACTTGGCTGTCGGGGGTCGCGCTGCTCTGCGTGGTGTTCTACTCCAACCCGACGCTGTACTTGCTGGCACCGGGAAGCACCCTGAGCGGCCTTGAAGGCGTGGCCATCGGTCTGGGCTCGCTGTTCATCGGATGGTTTGTCTACTCCTTTCTCTGCGACTCGGCCCTGGGCAAACGCCCTGCCCTGCTCGGCTTCATCCTGTTCGTGCTGATCATTGGCGCCGCTTACGGCTTCAGCAAAGTGTTCAGCGGTCGTGGTGCGTACCTGCACGTCGGCGCGATCATCGGCACCATCATGGTCGGCAACGTGTTCCGCATCATCATGCCGGCGCAGCGCGCCTTGGTGGCGGCGATCGCCGAGAACCGCACGCCCGATCCGGCCCTGCCGGCCAAAGGCTTGCTGCGTTCGCGTCACAACAACTACTTCACCTTGCCGGTGCTGTTCATCATGATCAGCAACCACTTCCCGAGCACCTACGGCAGCCAATACAACTGGCTGATCCTGGCCGGGATCGCGGTGCTGGCGGTGTTGGTGCGTCACTACTTCAACACCCGTCATGACAGCCACAAATTCGCCTGGACCCTGCCCGTTGCGGCGGTCGGCATGATCTGCCTGGCCTACGTGACCGGGCCGGCGCCGATGTCCAGCGCACCTGAAGTGGCCAAGGCGCCTGGGACCATCGAGTACCAGCCGTTGCCGGAAACAGCCCTGGGCGGTGGCAAGAACCCGGCTGAAGCTGCACCGGCGGCGGCCCCTGAAACTGCACCCGCCCAGGCATCAAATGCCGGTCCTGCCTTCGACAAGGTGCACGACGTGATCCAGGAACGCTGCACGGTCTGCCATTCGGCCAAACCTACCAGCCCGCTGTTTAGCGCGGCGCCGGCTGGCGTGATGTTCGATACCCCCGAGCAGATCAAGCTCCAGGCCCCGCGCATCCAGGCCCAGGCTGTTGCCAGCCAGATCATGCCACTGGGCAACATCACCCAGATGACCCAGCAGGAACGTGACCTGATTGGTGCGTGGATTGTTCAGGGGGCCCAAACCCAATAAGTAGCAAAAGCATCGCGGGCAAGCCCGCTCCCACAGGGTTTGCATTGCCCTGTGTGGGAGCTGGCTTGCCTGCGATTGGCCGCAACGCGGTCCACCTGATTAGAAAACAGCTGCCAGCAGCACTGCGGCTGTAAATCACAAGAATAAAAAAAGATCCGAGGTGTTGCATGTCCGAGCTATCCGAAGCCCGCATCCCCGACGCACCCGCCATTCAGCGCTTACCCCTTTTGCAACTGATCCTGGTCGGTCTGCAACACGTTCTACTGATGTACGGCGGAGCCATTGCGGTGCCGCTGATCATCGGGCAGGCCGCGGGGCTGAGCCGTGAAGAAATCGCCTTTCTGATCAACGCTGACCTGCTGGTGGCTGGCATCGCCACTATCGTCCAGTCGCTGGGCATTGGCCCGATGGGCATTCGCATGCCGGTGATGATGGGCGCCAGTTTCGCCGCGGTCGGCAGCATGGTGGCCATGGCCGGGATGCCTGGCATCGGTCTGCAAGGGATTTTCGGCGCAACCATCGCCGCCGGTTTCTTCGGCATGCTCATCGCGCCCTTCATGTCCAAAGTCGTGCGTTTCTTCCCGCCGCTGGTGACCGGCACCGTCATCACCTCGATCGGTTTGTCGCTGTTCCCCGTGGCCGTGAATTGGGCCGGCGGCGGTGCTGACGCGGCTCAGTTCGGTTCTCCTGTTTACCTGGCCATCGCGGCATTGGTACTGGCTACGATTCTGTTGGTCCATCGTTTCATGCGCGGTTTCTGGGTCAACATTTCGGTGCTGATCGGCATGTGCCTGGGCTACATCATCTGCGGCGTAATCGGCATGGTCGACCTCAGCGGCATGGCCCAGGCGCCGTGGCTGCAGATCGTCACGCCACTGCATTTCGGCATGCCGCAATTCCACCTCGCGCCGATCCTTTCGATGTGCCTGGTGGTGATCATCTTCGTCGAGTCCACCGGGATGTTCCTGGCGCTAGGTAAAATCACGGGGCAGGACGTCACGCCACGGATGCTGCGTCGTGGCTTGCTCTGCGATGCCGGCGCTTCGTTTTTCGCCGGCTTCTTCAACACTTTCACCCACTCCTCTTTCGCCCAGAACATCGGTTTGGTGCAGATGACCGGCGTGCGTTGCCGTTCAGTGACCATCGTCGCCGGCGGCTTGCTGGTGGTGCTGAGCCTGCTGCCGAAAGCGGCATTCCTGGTGGCATCGATTCCACCTGCGGTACTGGGCGGCGCGGCCATTGCGATGTTCGGCATGGTCGCCGCCACCGGGATCAAGATTCTTCAAGAGGCCGATATCGGTGACCGTCGCAACCAATTGCTGGTGGCGGTGAGCATCGGCATGGGGTTGATTCCGGTGGTCCGTCCGGAGTTCTTCGCCCACCTGCCAATGTGGATGAGCCCGATCACCCACAGCGGCATCGCCATGGCCACGCTGAGCGCCCTGGCGTTGAACCTGTTGTTCAACATTCTTGGCGGTCACGAACGCGCGGACATCAACGACTGCCACGCGCACCCGCACTAATCGAACCGGCGAACAGGCTTCCTGTGGCGAGGGGGCTTGCCCCCGTTGGGTCGCGAAGCGGCCCCGGCATCCTTCAAGCAAACAGCATTCACCTGTTTTACGACTGCCTCGCAGCCGAACGGGGGCAAGCCCCCTCGCCACAAAACAATAAAAACAAGAGGGAGCAACAGATGATTCGGACAAAAACCAGCGTGCTGTTGGGCACTGGCCTGTTGGCCGCGAGCCAAGCCATGGCCGGGGATTTGCTGCTGTGGCAGACCAACAGCCTGAGCTATCTGTATGGCAAGGATTTCGCGGTCAACCCGTCAATCCAGCAGACGATAACCTTTGAGCACGCCGACCGCTGGAAGTACGGCGACAACTTCCTGTTCGTCGACAGCACTTACTACAACGGCGAGAAAGACCGGAATAAAGGCGTTCACGCCTATTACGGCGAGTTCAGTCCGCGCCTGTCTTTCGGCAAAATCCTCGACCGCCGTTTCGAATTCGGCCCGATCAAGGACGTGTTGCTGGCCATGACCTACGAGAATGGCGAAGACGACACTGAGGCCTATCTGATCGGCCCCGGTTTCGACCTCGCAGTACCGGGCTTCAATTTTTTCACCTTGAACTTCTACTATCGCCAGACCGAAGGCTCGCGTCCCGGCGACGATGTCTGGCAGATCACGCCGGCCTGGTCCTACACCCTGCCATTGGGCAACTCGAACCTGTTGATCGACGGCTACATCGACTGGGTCGTGGATAACGACCAGAACTCACAGGGCACCTACCACGCCAACCTGCACCTGAACCCGCAGATCAAATACGACCTGGGGAAGGCTTTGGCCTGGCGGGAGAAACAGGTGTACGTCGGCGTCGAATACAGCTACTGGAAAGACAAATACGGCATCGAAAACAACGCCAACCTCGACACTAATGAGAACACCACCAGCCTGCTGATGAAGGTGCATTTCTAGATGATCCGCAACCGTGCTCCAAACCTGTCGTCGGTGCGCTGTTGCGGGGCACTTGAGACCTGGCCAAGGAGTCAGTATTCTCCGCGGCCGCCCGAATCTGGTCTAAAAAAAAGCCCGGATTTAATTCCTGACCAGAAAGCCAACTTACCCCGGCGCTGGACGGTACCAAGGCACTCCAAAACCACTCTCAATCGACTGCTCTTGAGCCGCCGAACGGGAGTTTTTTGGCTTTTTAAAAGCCTTGGCTCAGCTCTTGCTAACAGCACTGAAGCTGACCGATTGGATGATTTTTTACAGCTAAAGAAAAAGGCGCCACACCAGAGCGCCGACCTTAGAAAAATAACGTGGAACCACCTACTTTTTGGGAGCAACCGAATGAAACGTACGTGCACCAGCCTGATGCTTGCGGGATCCTTGTTGGCCGGGGGCCAGGCAATGGCCGGCGACTTGCTGCAATGGCAGAACAACAGCCTGACCTACCTCTATGGCAAGGACTTCCAGGTCAACCCGCGCATTCAGCAAACCGTCACCTTCGAGCACGCCGATGCCTGGAAATACGGCGACAACTTCGTGTTCGTCGACAAGATTTTCTACAACGGCAAGGAAGACAGCGGCGTCGGCTCGAACACCTATTACGGCGAAATCAGCCCGCGCTTGTCGTTTGGCAAGATCTTCGACCAAAAACTGGAGTTCGGCCCGGTCAAAGACGTGCTGCTGGCCATGACGTACGAATTCGGTGAGGGCGATACCGAGTCCTACCTGATCGGTCCTGGTTTCGACCTGGCGATTCCCGGGTTCGATTACTTCCAGCTGAACTTCTACCAGCGTCACACCGAGGGCAGTCGCCCGGGTGACAACGTCTGGCAGATCACCCCGGTTTGGTCCTACACCATTCCAGTGGGCGATTCGAACATCCTGATCGATGGCTTCATGGACTGGGTGGTCGACAACGACCAGAACAGCAAAGGCACCTACCACGCCAACCTGCACTTCAACCCACAGATCAAATACGACTTGGGCAAAGCCCTGAACATAGGCGAGAAGCAGTTGTACGTCGGTGTCGAGTACGACTACTGGTCAGACAAGTACGGGATTAAGGACAGCCAGTACTTCAAGACCGATCAGAGCAACACGAGCTTCCTGGTGAAGTTCCACTTCTAATCGTAAAAGCTTCGCGGGCAAGCCTCGCTCCCACAGGTTTTGTGTCGTTCACATCATCGGCGAACGACACAAAACCTGTGGAAGCGAGGCTTGCCCGCGAATTGCCGCACCGTAAATCTCAAGCCGAAACCGCAGGCTCCACCAACCCCAGAAACCGGCACAGCTCATCCCGCTTGGCCAACGCATCGCGCCGGCCCAGATCAATCAGCTCGCTGCAATACCCCGCCTCAAACAGCAGATAACTCAGCACCCCCGCCCCGCTGGTCTTGGTCGCCCCCGGCCCGCGCAAAAACAGGCGCAAGGCCGCCGGTAATTCCTGGCGATGCCGCGCCGCAATTTCATCGATCGGCTGACTCGGCGAAATCACCAGCACGTCCACCGGCGCTGCTCCCAATGCACGACTCGGTGTGCCGTCGGGCAGCAGATGGCTGAACTGATTCAGACGCTGCAGCAACTCGATGTCACTTTCCAGGCTGTCAATGAATGTACTGTTGAGCATGTGCCCGCCGATTTGTGCCAGGGTCGGCTGCTGACCGGTGTAGGCGCGTTGCAGCGGCTGTTCCGGATCGACCCCGCGCGGGTTGCCGCTGACGCCCACCACCAGCACGCGACTGGCACCCAGGTGCAGGGCCGGGCTGATCGGTGCCGATTGGCGTACTGCGCCATCGCCAAAATATTCTTCGCCGATTTTCACCGGTGCAAACAGTAATGGAATCGCCGAACTGGCCAGCAAATGATCGACGCTCAATTGGGTCGGCACGCCGATTCGCCGATGGCGCAACCAGGACTCGATGGTGCCACCGCCCTGATAAAACGTGACGGCCTGACCGGACTCATAGCCAAACGCCGTGACCGCCACCGCCTTCAATTGCTTTTGCGCGATAGCCTCGGCAATCCCGGGCATGTGCAGTTTGTCGTTGAGTAAACCGCGTAGCGGCGAGCTGTTGAGCAGGGCCACAGGCACCGGAGCGCCAATCCCCATCAGATTGTGACTGACAAAACGGGTGGCTTGATGGATCACCCCAGGCCAGTCGCTGCGCAGTACCAGATGGCTGCGGAAACCTTGCCAGAAGGCGGTCAGACGCTGAATCGCGCCGCGAAAGTCCATTGCCCCACTGGCCAGGCTGACCGCGTTGATCGCGCCGGCCGAGGTGCCGACGATCACCGGAAACGGATTCGCCGCGCCCACCGGCAGCAGCTCGGCAATCGCCGCCAGCACACCCACCTGATAAGCCGCCCGAGCCCCGCCGCCGGAAAGTATCAACCCTGTAACCGGTTCAGCAGAACTCATCGCAACACTCCATGGTGCTTAAAGGGATCGGTGACTCAACCGCGTTTGGCGTACAGCTTCGGTTCGCCCGGTGGTCGGCTCTTGAAGCGGCGATGTGCCCAGAGGTATTGCTCCGGACATTCGCGCAACGTACTTTCGACCCACTGATTGATCCGAATGCAGTCAGCCTCTTCCGTCTCGCCGGGAAAGCCCTCGAGCGGCGCATGAATCACCAACCGATAACCACTGCCGTCAGCCAGGCGTTGCTGAGTGAACGGCACTACCAGCGCCTTGCCCAGCCGCGCGAACTTGCTGGTGGCGGTGACGGTCGCCGCCTGAATCCCGAACAACGGCACGAAGATACTTTGCTTGGCGCCGTAGTCCTGATCCGGTGCGTACCAGATCGCTCGGCCTGCCCGCAGCAGTTTGAGCATGCCACGCACGTCGTCGCGCTCCACCGCCAGCGAGTCAAGGTTATGCCGCTCGCGGCCACGACGCTGGATGTAGTCGAACAGCGGATTCTTGTGTTCGCGGTACATGCCATCGATGGTGTGCTGCTGACCGAGCAGCGCCGCGCCGATCTCAAGCGTAGTGAAATGCACGGCCATCAGAATCACGCCCTTGCCGTCGCGCTGGGCCTGCTGCAAATGTTCCAGGCCTTCGACATGGGCCAGTTTCGCCAGACGCTTGCGCGACCACCACCAGCTCATGGCCATCTCGAAGAAGGCGATGCCGGTGGAGGCGAAGTTTTCCTTGAGCAGACGCTTGCGCTCGGCAGCGGTCTTTTCAGGGAAACACAGCTCAAGATTGCGCTTGGCAATGCGCCGTCGGTCGCCGGCCACTCGATACATCAATGCACCCAAGACGCGACCGGCCGACAGCAACGCCGGATACGGCAGCTGCACAATCAGCCACAAAAGCCCCAAGCCACACCACAGCGGCCAGAAACGTGGAGAAAGAAATGCTGTTCGAAAACGCGGGCGATCCATTAAAGGTTCCGTCAAGACAGTGGCCGCGCATTCTACATCGTTCGACCCGGCTTGCGGCCTGCGGGCGTTCTCGTTATAAGTCTCGGCACTTTTAGTGACAAGCCGTTGTATGCCAACCATGAGCCAAACCGAACCGCTAGACCAAGATCCCGTGTTCCAGTTGAAGGGCAGCATGCTTGCCATTACGGTGCTGGAACTGGCCCGTAACGACCTTGAGAACCTTGATCGACAACTGGCCGCCAAGGTCGCCCAAGCGCCCAACTTCTTCAGCAACGCGCCGCTGGTACTGGCCCTGGACAAACTCCCGGCCAGCGAAGGCTCGGTCGATTTGCCGGGGCTGATGCGCATCTGCCGCCAGCATGGCCTGCGCACCCTGGCGATCCGTGCCAGCCGCATTGAAGACATTGCCGCCGCCATTGCGGTCGATCTGCCGGTGCTGCCGCCGTCCGGCGCCCGTGAGCGACCGCTCGACCCGATCGAAGGCACTGTTGCGAAAAAACCGGAAAAACCACCGGAACCGACCATCAAACCGACCAAAATCATTACCTCGCCGGTACGCGGTGGCCAGCAGATTTATGCCCAGGGTTGCGATTTGGTGGTGATTTCGTCGGTCAGCCCGGGGGCGGAACTTCTCGCCGATGGGAACATCCATGTATACGGCGCGATGCGCGGTCGTGTCTTGGCCGGCGTCAAAGGTGACACGAAAGCCAGGATTTTCTGTCAGCAAATGACCGCTGAACTGGTCTCCATCGCCGGCCACTACAAGGTTTCCGAGGATTTGCGTCGTGATCCATTGTGGGGCGCGGGCGTACAAGTCAGCCTGTCGGGCGACGTGTTGAACATCATTCGGCTTTAACGGATACTGCCGCATTTTCCAAGCATCTCTAAAACGTAGCGAAAACGGCTCAAACGAAGTAGGAAAAAGGCTAAAAGCAGTGTTTACCGGGGGTAAGCGCCGCTCAGAACCGGATTCCAGCCAAGGCTGTCCGACTGCAGTAGTTTTTCAAGAGATGTTTTTCAGGGGCTAAACGTCCTTTTTCCTTAGGGGTAAAACACCTTGGCCAAGATTCTCGTGGTTACATCCGGCAAGGGTGGTGTGGGTAAGACCACCACCAGCGCCGCTATCGGTACCGGCCTCGCTCTGCGTGGTCACAAAACAGTTATCGTCGACTTCGACGTCGGTTTGCGTAACCTCGACCTGATCATGGGTTGCGAGCGCCGCGTGGTGTATGACTTCGTCAACGTGGTAAACGGCGAAGCCAACCTGCAACAGGCTCTGATCAAAGACAAGCGTCTGGAAAACCTCTACGTACTGGCCGCCAGTCAGACTCGCGACAAAGACGCGCTGACCCTGGAAGGCGTGGAAAAAGTGCTGATGGCACTTAAAGAAGACTTCGAATTCGTGGTCTGCGACTCCCCGGCGGGCATCGAGAAAGGCGCTCACCTGGCCATGTACTTCGCTGATGAAGCGATTGTAGTGACCAACCCGGAAGTCTCCTCCGTACGTGACTCGGACCGCATGCTGGGCCTGCTGGCCAGCAAATCCCGTCGCGCCGAGAACGGCGAAGAGCCGATCAAGGAACACCTGCTGCTGACCCGCTACAACCCTACACGCGTGAGCAACGGCGAAATGCTCGGCGTCGAAGACGTCAAGGACATCCTCGCGGTGACCCTGCTGGGCGTGATTCCGGAATCGCAGGCAGTCCTCAAAGCCTCCAACCAGGGCGTGCCAGTGATTCTCGACGACCAGAGCGACGCCGGTCAGGCGTACAGCGATGCCGTCGATCGTCTGCTGGGCAAAACCGTGGACCATCGTTTCCTCGATGTCGAGAAGAAGGGATTCTTCGAGCGACTTTTTGGAGGTAGGTAATGAACCTTTTTGACTTCTTTCGTGCCAACAAAAAGCCTAATACCGCCTCGGTAGCGAAAGAGCGTCTACAGATCATCGTGGCGCATGAACGCGGCCAGCGCAGTACGCCGGATTACCTGCCAGCCTTGCAGAAGGAACTGGTGGAAGTGATCCGCAAGTACGTCAATATCGGGTCCGATGACGTGCACGTCGCTCTGGAAAACCAGGGCAGCTGCTCGATTCTGGAACTCAATATCACCCTGCCAGATCGCTGAGTCGATCCGGCGGGAGCCACGGCGGCTCAGAACCTTCGAGCCTGTGTAGGAGCTGCCGCAGGCTGCGATCTTTTGATCTTGTTTTAAAAGCAAAATCAAAAGATCGCAGCCTGCGGCAGCTCCTACATGGACAGTGAAGGTTCTGAGCCGCCGTTGGCGTTTGTTACGAGGCTGTTTTAATGCCGTTGTCCAACATCCGCATCATCCATCAGGACGCCGCCGTACTGGTGGTCGACAAACCGACCCTGTTGCTCTCCGTCCCTGGCCGGGCCGATGACAACAAGGACTGCCTGATTACGCGTCTGCAAGAAAACGGCTACCCGGAAGCACGAATTGTTCATCGGCTGGACTGGGAAACTTCCGGCATCATTCTGTTGGCCCGTGACCCGGACACTCATCGCGAGCTGTCTCGGCAATTTCACGACCGCGAAACCGAAAAGGCCTACACCGCCCTGTGCTGGGGACAACCGGAACTGGACAGCGGCAGCATCGACCTGCCCCTGCGCTATGACCCGCCGACCAAGCCACGCCATGTGGTGGACCATGAGTTCGGCAAGCATGCCTTGACCTTCTGGCGTGTGCTGGAGCGTTGTGGCGACTGGTGCCGCGTCGAGCTGACGCCGATCACCGGCCGCTCTCACCAGTTGCGCGTGCACATGCTGTCGATAGGTCACCCGCTGTTGGGTGATGGGCTCTATGCCCATGAGCAAGCCTTGGCTGCCTGGCCACGACTTTGTTTGCACGCCAGCATGCTCAGCTTCACTCATCCCCAGACTGGCGAACGCCTGCGCTTCGAGTGCCCTGCGCCGTTTTAACGGTCGATGAGCATGCTTTTGTGGCGAGGGGGCTTGCCCCCGTTCGGCTGCGAAGCAGTCGTATATCCTGCAGATACGGTTAGCCGGTTTCAGGAGTGCTTCGCACTCCAACGGGGGCAAGCCCCCTCGCCACAAAAGCTCCCTCGCCACATTGAGTCTCACTCTGCACGCGTAATCGCCCGCCGCACTTTGCGCTTTCAATACGTTAAACTGGCGCCACTGCTGTCTGGAGCTACTTATGCGCGAAGAGTTGAACCAAGGCCTGATCGACTTCCTCAAGGCCTCCCCTACCCCATTCCATGCCACTGCCAGCCTTGTTCAGCGTCTGGAAGCGGCCGGTTTTATGCGCCTCGACGAGCGCGAGCCTTGGAGCACCGAAGCCAACGGTCGTTACTACGTCACCCGTAACGACTCTTCAATCGTCGCGTTCAAAATGGGCCGTCATTCGCCCCTGCACGGCGGCATTCGTCTGGTCGGCGCGCACACCGATAGCCCGTGCCTGCGGGTCAAACCCCAGCCGGAACTGCAACGCCAGGGATTCTGGCAACTGGGTGTCGAAGTGTATGGCGGTGCACTGCTGGCGCCGTGGTTCGACCGCGATCTGTCTCTGGCCGGCCGCGTGACGTTCCGCCGTGATGGCAAGGTCGAGAGCCAATTGATCGACTTCAAGGCACCGATCGCGATCATTCCGAACCTGGCCATTCACCTCAACCGCGAAGCCAACATGGGCTGGGCGATCAATGCCCAGACCGAACTGCCGCCGATCCTCGCGCAATTCGCCGGTGACGAGCGTGTGGACTTCCGCGCCGTGCTCACCGATCAACTGGCCCGCGAACATGGCCTGAACGCCGACGTGGTGCTCGATTACGAGCTGAGCTTCTACGACACCCAAAGCGCCGCGGTCATCGGCCTGCATGGCGATTTCATTGCGGGCGCGCGCCTGGATAATTTGCTGTCGTGCTACGCCGGCCTGCAAGCTTTGCTGACGACCGAAACCGACGAAACCTGCGTGCTGGTCTGCAACGATCATGAAGAAGTCGGTTCCTGCTCGGCCTGTGGCGCCGACGGCCCGATGCTTGAGCAAACCCTGCGTCGTCTGTTGCCTGAAGGGGACGAATTCGTACGGACCATTCAGAAATCCCTGCTGATCTCGGCCGACAACGCCCACGGCGTGCATCCGAACTATGCCGACAAGCACGATGCCAACCACGGCCCGAAACTCAACGCCGGCCCGGTGATCAAGGTCAACAGCAACCAGCGCTACGCCACCAACAGCGAAACCGCCGGTTTCTTCCGCCATTTGTGCATGGCTGAAGAAGTACCGGTGCAGAGCTTCGTGGTTCGCAGCGACATGGGCTGCGGTTCGACCATCGGCCCGATTACCGCCAGCCATCTGGGCGTGCGCACCGTGGACATCGGCCTGCCGACGTTCGCCATGCACTCGATCCGCGAGCTGTGCGGCAGCCATGACCTGGCGCACCTGGTCAAAGTGCTGAGCGCGTTCTACGCCTGCCGCGAATTGCCGTAGTCCTTGGTGATTAAAAGGTAACTTTTGTGGCGAGGGAGCTTGCTCCCGCTCGGCTGCGAAGCAGTCGTAACTTGGCGAACCCGGTCTCACTGATAACCCGATATTGCTTGTTTTTGGGGCTGCTTCGCAGCCCAACGGGAGCAAGCTCCCTCGCCACGATGATCTTCATCACCTCCGCTCGTCCGAAAGCCGCCTAGACTTGCAATACCCCTCTCCGACAAGGCTGTCACCATGATCTCGATGTCATCATTCCACTCCATGCTGATCCCGATTCTTTCCGGGATGATCATGCTGGCCATCGGCTTCAACTTTCGCGACAAGAACGTTGGTGTGTTCGCGATGTGGGTTGGCATGCTGATGATCCTCGCCACCGTGATCTACAAGATCCTCGCCAAACTCAACGAATAAAACCTCGCGCCTGGCTCGCATTGATTTTGACGGGCTCGTACACTCGGCCGATTCGTTCATCCGAGGTTGACCGTGTTCGCTCGTCTTTTTGCCCTGCCTTGTTTATTCCTTGTCTGCCTGATGACACTGCTGCCGACGGCACCTGCCCAAGCGGTCAGTTTGCCGGGGCTGCTCAATGGCTCGGCGAAAACCCAGCCGCAAGCACAAGAGCCGTTGGGGCAATCGCTGGACGAAGTCATCAAGTCTCTGGAAAACGATCAGCAGCGCACCCAGCTACTGACAGACCTGAAAAAACTTCGCGACGTCACCCAAAAGGCTCAGCCGACCACTGAAGAAGGCGTGCTGGGGCTGATCGGCGGCACTCTGGCCGGTTTCGAAAAGCAATTTTCCGGCGCCGACAGTCCCCTCAATCGCTGGTCCGAAGAGGTCGATCTGGCCAAGGATGAACTGGCGGCGCTGATGCTGCCGGCCAATGAATGGCTGCCAATCATCTTCGCGTTCGCTGTGATCCTGATGGTCTGGAGCCTGCTGGCCGCCGCCCTGATCTGGCTCGGCCACCGAGTGCGTATGCGCTTCGGCCTGACCGAAGAATTGCCGCAACACCCCAAGGCGCTGGACATGCTGCGCTTCGCCTTGCGCAAACTCGGGCCGTGGTTGATTGCCTTGGTCATGACGGTTTACATGACCTACGCCCTGCCTTCGTCATTGGGCAAAAGCCTGGCCATGGTGCTGGCCTATGCGCTGGTCGTCGGTACTTGTTTCTCGGCGATCTGCGTCATCGCATTTTCCGTGCTGGATGGCCCGCATCGCCATCGCGCCTTGTACATCCTGCGGCATCAGGCTTTCCGCCCGTTGTGGCTGATCGGCAGTTTCGCCGCTTTCGGTGAAGCCCTGAGCGATCCGCGTCTGGTTGAAAGCCTCGGCAGTCATCTGGCGCACACAGCAGCGACGTTCGCCAATGTGTTGGCGGCGATCTTCACCGGTTTTTTCATTCTGCGTTTCCGTCGGCCCATCGCCCACTTGATCCGCAACCAGCCGCTGTCCCGGCGCCTGACTCGCCGAGCCTTGAGCGACACGATCGAAATCCTCGGTACCTTTTGGTATCTGCCAGCGCTGGTGCTGGTGGGCATCTCACTGTTCGCCACCTTCGTCTCCGCCGGCGATACCAGCACTGCCTTGCGTCAATCACTGATCTGCACCGTGCTGCTGGTGTTGTGCATGGTCATCAACGGGTTGGTGCGCCGCCATTCACTCAAACCGCAGCGCAGCGTAAAGCGCCATGCACTGTATTCGGACCGCTTGAAAAGCTTCTTCTACACCCTCGCCCATCTGCTGGTGTGGCTGGCATTCATCGAACTCGGCCTGCGCGTCTGGGGCATGTCGCTGATCCGCTTCACCGAAGGCGAAGGTCATGAAGTCAGCGTCAAACTGTTCAGCCTCAGTGGCACGCTGATTTTTGCCTGGTTGATCTGGATCCTCAGCGACACCGCCGTGCATCACGCCCTCACCCGCTCGCGCAAAGGCCTGGCCAATGCCCGCGCGCAGACGATGATGCCGCTGATCCGCAACGTGCTGTTCGTAGCAATATTCATCATTGCGCTGATCGTCGCCCTGGCGAACATGGGCATGAACGTCACGCCGTTGCTGGCCGGTGCCGGCGTGATCGGTCTGGCCATCGGTTTCGGCGCGCAGTCACTGGTGGCTGACCTGATCACCGGGCTGTTCATCATCATCGAAGACTCCCTGGCCATCGACGACTATGTGGACGTCGGCGGCCACCTGGGCACGGTCGAAGGCCTGACCATCCGCACCGTGCGCCTGCGGGACATCGACGGCATCGTTCACACCATTCCGTTCAGCGAAATCAAAAGTATCAAGAACTACTCCCGGGAATTCGGTTACGCGATCTTCCGGGTGGCGGTGCCCTCCAACATGGACATCGACGAGGCGATCAAACTGATGCGCGAAGTCGGCCAGAAAATGCGCACCGACCCGCTGCAACGGCGAAACATCTGGTCGCCGCTGGAGATTCAAGGGGTAGAAAGTTTCGAATCCGGCAACGCGATTCTTCGCGCACGGTTCAAGACCGCGCCGATCAAACAGTGGGAAGTTTCCCGGGCGTTCAACCTGTCGCTCAAGCGACATCTGGATGAAGCCGGGCTGGATCTGGCGACGCCGCGGATGAGTGTCCACGTTGCCACGGCGACAGGTGGGCCGCAGAAAGAATAGCCTTGGCTGTCAGGCCGCCATCGCGAGCAGGCTCGCTCCCACATGGGTTTTGTGAACGACATAGATCCATTGTGGGAGCGAGCCTGCTCGCGATGGCGGCGACTCGGTTTTACTGCGAACTAAACCACATCCACCCCGACATGAATCGCATCATGGCGCCAGAACTCCAGGTCACAGTCGATCAGTCGTTGATGTTGATCGTAATTGACCCGCGCAATCCGCAACCCCGGGCTGCCCACCGATACCCGTAAAGCCGCCGCAGCGTCCACCGACAACGCCGTCGGCACGATCTCGAAACGCACCCGCCCGTAATGCAAGTCGTAATGCCGGGCATACAGTTCGGTCATCGACTGATTCAGATCGAAATCCAGAATCCCCGGGAAAAACTGCGGGTTCAAGTAGTGCTCCACATACAGCACCAATCGCCCGTCAATCCGTCGCGAGCGGCAGATCTGGATCACGCTCGACAGCGCCGGCAACTGCAACCAGGCACACACCGCCGCCGACGCCGGTTGCAACCGCGCCGAGATCACCTCGGTGGACGGCACCCGCCCCTGCGCACTGACCATCGCGTGAAAGTGGCTGCGCTGCATCAAGTTATAAGCCAGCCGGGGTGGCGATACGAACCAGCCGCGTCGCTCCTCGCGATAAATCTGGCCCTGGGCCTCCAGTTGCAATAACGCCTCACGCACGGTGATCCGCGTAGTACCGAACAACTCACTGAGCTTGCGCTCTGCCGGCAACTTGCTCCCGGGCGCCAACAAGCCGTGGTCGAGCTGTTCCTGCAGAACCTGCCCGATGGCTGTCACCGCTTTGGTTGTCTCGATGCGCATCAACGTTACCTATCTGGACTAGACCAGCACTGATTCAGGGCAGAACCGCGATTCAAATCGGATCCTTCAACTGCCTGCAAGCCTAGGCACTGCACATGACTGACAGATGACAAAGCCGCCGAACGGTTGCGCCAGACACCTGCAATTTTATGGCCAAGTCCCTTTCATATCAGCTCTTTAGCCATGGTCTACGCTTATCTCGCACCCCGCGTATCCGAGCGCAGAAAATTCAGGCCGACCGGTCGTCGACATCAAAATGTCATCCAACCCGCCTAAATTGGCTCAGGTATTGCTGACCTAGACCAACACAACCGCAATCGCAGCGTTGAAAACGCCCAAAGGAGCTTCGGATGAAACAGTTTTTCCTGGCATCACTGTTAGGCTCGACCATTGCCCTGTGCACCACCGCCATGGCGGCGGATGATCTGAAAACCCTGGAAGCCGCTGCGAAAGCGGAAGGCGCAGTCAACAGCGTCGGCATGCCCGATGACTGGGCCAACTGGAAAGGCACCTGGGAAGACCTGGCCAAGAAATATGGCCTGAAACACATCGACACCGACATGAGCTCGGCTCAGGAAATCGCCAAGTTCGCCGCCGAAAAAGACAACGCCAGCGCCGACATCGGCGACGTCGGTGCCGCCTTCGGCCCGATCTCGGTCAAGCAGGGCGTGGTACAACCTTACAAGCCAACTACCTGGGAACAGATTCCGGATTGGGCCAAGGATAAGGACGGTAACTGGGCGCTGGCCTACACCGGCACCATCGCGTTTATCGTCAACAAAAAACTGCTGCACGGTTCTGAAGCACCGACCAAATGGGCCGACCTCAAGACTGGCAAGTACAAAGTCTCTATCGGTGACGTGAGCACCGCAGCCCAGGCTGCCAACGGTGTACTGGCCGCAGCCCTCGCCAACGGTGGTGACGAGAAAAACATTCAGCCAGCCCTGTTGCTGTTCGCTGACATCGCCAAGCAAGGCCGCCTGTCCATGGCCAACCCGACGATCGCCACCATGGAAAAGGGTGAAATCGAAGTCGGCGTGGTCTGGGACTTCAACGGTCTGAGCTACAAGGCCAAGATGGCGAATCCGGATGACTACATCGTGCTGATTCCGTCCGATGGCTCGGTGATTTCCGGTTACACCACCATCATCAACAAATACGCGAAGAACCCGAACGCCGCCAAGCTGACCCGTGAATACATCTTCAGCGATGCCGGCCAAATCAACCTGGCGAAAGGCAACGCCCGTCCGATCCGCGCCGAACACATCAAACTGCCGGAAGATGTGAAGGCCAAGCTGCTGCCTAACGAGCAGTACAAAAAGGTTACGCCAATCAAAGACGCCGACGCATGGGAAAAGACCTCCAAGTCGCTGCCACAGAAGTGGCAGGAAGAAGTCATCATCAACATGCCGTAACACGGTAGATCCCCATTCGGGGATCTGATGGAGATCCATTGTAGGAGCGGGCCTGTGGCGAGGGGGCTTGCCCCCGTTGGGCCGCGCAGCGGACCCAGTATCTGCGAGCGCTGCGCACTCGAACGGGGGCAAGCCCCCTCGCCACACAAGCCCGCTCCCCCAGGGGATTGGTTGCGTACTTGAATCATCTGTTTTCGCGGAGTCCCAGCCCTATGAAGCACAACGTCATCCTTGTCGTGCTCGACGGCCTCAATTACGAAGTCGCGCGCCACGCCATGGGGCATCTGCAGGCTTACGTTGGCGCAGGACGCGCGGCACTCTACAAGCTGGAGTGCGAACTGCCGGCCCTGTCCCGACCACTTTATGAATGCATCCTGACCGGCGTTACGCCGATCGTCAGCGGTATCGTTCACAACAACGTCTCACGCCTGTCCAACCAGCGCAGCATCTACCACTACGCCACCGATGCCGGCCTGAAAACCGCCGCCGCGGCCTATCACTGGGTCAGCGAGTTGTATAACCGTTCGCCGTTCGTGGCCGCCCGGGATCGTCATACCGACGACCCCAAACTGCCGATCCAGCACGGTCATTTCTACTGGAGCGACCACTACCCCGACTCGCACCTGTTCGCCGACGCGGAAAACTTGCGTCTGCGCCACGCGCCGGACTTTTTATTAGTCCACCCCATGAACATCGACGACGCCGGGCACAAGCACGGCCTCGACACCCCGCAGTATCGCAATAGCGCTCGCTCAGTCGACATCATCCTCGCCGATTACCTGCAAGGCTGGCTCGACGCCGGTTACCAGGTGCTGGTGACGGCTGACCACGGCATGAACAACGACCGCTCGCACAACGGCCTGTTGCCCGAAGAACGCGAAGTGCCGCTGTTCGTCCTCGGCGATGCCTTCAGCTTCAACCAAAACGCCGCACCGAAACAGACCGAAATCTGCGGCACCGTCTGCGAACTGCTGGGCGTGCCCCACGACAAACCTGTGTGCCGGGAGCTGCTCAAGTGAACGCCATGACCCGTGGTAAATGGCTGGCCGTTCTGTGCCTGGTGCCCTTCGCGATTTTCTTCTTCGTGTTCCAGATTGCCCCGCTGCTCTGGGTGATGATCAACAGCCTGCAATCGGAAGAATTCGGCTGGGGCCTGGCCAACTTCAGCAAAATCTTCAACTCGAAGTTCTATTTGCAGGCGATCCAGCACAGCCTCGAGATCAGTTTCTGGTCCAGCGTGTTCGGCATCATCATCGCCATACTCGGCGCCTACTCCCTGCGCCGGGTCGACTCGAAACTGCGCAACTTCGTCAACGCCTTCGCCAACATGACCAGCAACTTCTCCGGCGTGCCCCTGGCCTTTGCGTTCATCATTTTGCTGGGGTTCAACGGCACCTTCACCATCATGCTCAAACAGGCGGGGATCATTCAGGATTTCAACCTGTACTCGAAAACCGGTCTGATCATTCTCTACACCTACTTCCAGATTCCCTTGGGCGTGCTGCTGCTCTACCCGGCTTTCGACGCCCTGCGCGAAGACTGGCGTGAGTCCGCCGCGTTGCTCGGTGCCAACGGCTGGCAATTCTGGCGACACATCGGTTTGCCGGTGCTGACCCCAGCGCTGTTGGGGACTTTCGTGATTCTGCTGGCCAACGCCCTCGGTGCGTACGCCACGGTCTACGCCCTGACCACCGGCAACTTCAACGTGTTGCCGATCCGCATCGCGGCAATGGTCTCTGGCGACATTTCCCTCGACCCGAACCTGGCCAGTGCCTTGGCCGTGGTGCTGGTGGCGTTGATGACCCTGGTGACCATCGTGCATCAGCTGCTGTTGAAGAGGAGCTACCATGTCTCGCGTTGAACTGGGACCCGTCGGTGTCTATCACCGCGTCGTGGCGTATTTGTTGTTTGCCATTCTGCTGTTGCCGCTGCTTGGAACGCTGATCTACTCGATCTCCACCAGTTGGTCTGCGACGATTATGCCCAGCGGTTTCACCTTCAAGTGGTACATCCAGCTGTGGAGCGATCCGCGTTTTCTCGACGCGTTCGGTCAGTCGTTGCTGGTCTGCGTCGGCTCGCTGATTTTGTCGGTGGTGCTGATTCTGCCGCTGCTGTTTGTGGTGCATTACCACTTCCCGAAACTCGACGCTTTGATGAACATCCTGATCCTGCTGCCCTTTGCGGTGCCGCCGGTGGTGTCGTCGGTGGGGCTGTTGCAGCTTTACGGTTCGGGGCCGTTCGCGATGGTTGGCACGCCGTGGATTCTGATCGGTTGCTACTTCACCGTGGCGCTGCCGTTCATGTACCGGGCAATCACCAACAACCTGCAAGCGATCAACCTGCGCGACCTGATGGACTCCGCGCAACTGCTCGGCGCCAGCACTTGGCAAGCGGCATTCCTGGTGGTGCTGCCGAACCTGCGCAAGGGTTTGATGGTGGCGTTGCTGCTGTCGTTCTCGTTCCTGTTCGGCGAGTTTGTGTTCGCCAACATTCTCGTCGGCACCCGCTACGAAACCCTGCAGGTCTACCTCAACAACATGCGTAACAGCAGCGGCCACTTCACCAGTGCGCTGGTGATCTCCTACTTCTTCTTTGTGCTGGTTCTGACCTGGGCTGCCAATATCTTGAACAAGGACAAAAGCGAATGAGCTACGTCAGCGTCCAACATCTTCAAAAAAATTACTCCGGCACCACGGTATTCAGCGACATCAACTGCGAAATCAAGAAAGGCGAGTTCGTCACCCTCCTCGGTCCGTCCGGTTGCGGCAAGTCCACCCTGCTGCGTTGCATCGCCGGCCTGACCTCGGTGGATGGCGGCAAGATTCTGCTGGAGGGTCAGGACCTCGTCCCGCTGAGCCCGCAAAAACGCGGGATCGGCATGGTGTTCCAGAGTTATGCGCTGTTCCCGAACATGACCGTGGAGCAGAACGTCGCCTTCGGCTTGCGCATGCAGAAGGTCAACGCCGACGATAGCCACAAGCGCGTCGCCGAAGTACTGACACTGGTGGAGCTCAATGACTTCGCCGCCCGTTACCCGCATCAACTGTCCGGTGGCCAGTGCCAACGTGTCGCCCTGGCTCGCTCGCTGGTGACCCGGCCTCGGTTGTTGTTGCTGGATGAGCCGCTATCGGCACTGGATGCGCGGATTCGCAAGCACCTGCGCGAACAGATCCGTCAGATCCAGCGCGAACTGGGGCTGACCACGATCTTCGTCACTCACGATCAGGAAGAAGCCCTGACCATGTCTGACCGAATCTTCCTGATGAATCAGGGAAAGATCGTACAGAGCGGCGATGCCGAAACCCTCTACACCGCGCCAGTCGATGTTTTTGCCGCAGGCTTCATCGGCAACTACAACTTGCTGGATGCCGACAGCGCCAGCAAGCTGTTGCAACGACCGATAACCCATCGCCTCGCCATTCGCCCGGAAGCCATCGAGCTGAGCCTGAACGGCGAACTCGACGCGCAGATTCGCAGCCACAGCCTGTTGGGCAACGTCATTCGCTATCGGGTCGAAGCCCGGGGCGTGGAATTGGTGGTGGATGTGCTGAACCGTTCGGCGGCTGACCTGCATCCCGATGGTCAGCGCCTGGCGCTTTCCATCGATCCGACGGCCCTGTGTGAGGTAGCCTGATGACTTTGCTGATGTTGAAGAGAGAACTGCACTGATGGCCCTGGCAATTTTTGATCTGGACGAAACCCTGATCCACGGCGACTGCGCCACCCTTTGGAGCGAGCAAATGGGTCGCTTGGGCTGGGTCGATCCCGAGTCGTTCATGCGTCAGAACAACGAATTGATGGACGCTTACAGCCACGGCAAGTTGCGGATGGAGGAGTACATGACCTTCAGTCTGGAACCGATGATCGGTCGCACGCCGGAAGAGGTCGACCATCTGGTCGGACCTTGGGTGGAAGACTTCATCGAGCCGATCATCTTCAGCGACGCCACCAAAGCCATTGCCGCCCACCGCAAGGCCGGCGACCGGATCCTGGTGATCTCGGCTTCGGGCACGCATTTGGTCAAGCCGATTGCCGACCGCCTGGGCATCGACGAGATTCTCGGCATCGAGCTGGAACTGCTGCACGGGGTGTACAGCGGCAACACCGTTGGCACCCTGACCTACCGCGAAGGCAAGATCACCCGGTTGCTGGAATGGCTGGATGCCGAAGAGGAAAACCTGGAAGGCGCGAGTTTCTATTCCGATTCACGCAACGATTTACCGCTGCTGCTGAAGGTGGATTTCCCACACGTGGTGAATCCGGATCCGGTGCTGCTTGAGCACGCCGAAAAGGCCGGCTGGCCGATCCATATCTGGAAGTAATCCAAATCCTGTGGGAGCGGGCTTGCCCGCGATTCAGGCGACGCGGTGTGTCTTTCATACCGCGTCATCGTTCATCGCGGGCAAGCCACGCTCCCACAGGTGAGTGTCAAACCAGGCTGTCGTCGATCACCAACACCAGTTTGCCGGACACCTTATTGGTCGCCAGTTCCGCAAACGCCGCTTCGGCATCCTTGATCGCAAATGTCTTGGCCAGTTGCGGGCTCAAACGCCCTTCGGAGAACAGCGGCCAGACATGCTGGCCAAGATCACTGAACAAATCGGCCTTGAACTGCTCGTCGCGACTGCGCAGGGTCGAACCCAGCAGTTGCACCCGCTTGGCCAGTACCTGTGCCAAATCCAGCTGCGCCTCACGACCGCCCATCAAGCCGATCAGCACCCAACGACCATCGCGAGCCAGCAGCTTGAGGTTCAACGCCGCATAGTTGCCACCCACCGGGTCCAGGATCACGTCGAACGGCGCAAGATCATTCAAGCTATCCAGATCGCCATTGCGCACTACGCCACCCTGTGCGCCCAACGCTTCGCAGTAAGCCAGACGCTCGGCAGAACCGACGCTGACCCAGCACGGGTTACCAAACGCCTTGCACAGCTGAATGGCAGCTGAACCGATTCCACTCGCTCCGGCGTGCAGGAGAACTTTCTCACCCGGTTTGAGCGCAGCCAGTTGAAACAAATTCAGCCAAACGGTCGCATACACTTCCGGCAATGCTGCCGCCTCGGCCAGAGACAAACCTTCGGGAACCGGCAACACATGCCGTCCGTCGACAACTACCTCTTCGGCCATCCCACCCCCGGCCAGCAAGGCGCAAACCCGATCGCCGACCTGCCAGGAGGAGCCCGGGCCAACCTCGCTAATCACCCCGGAACACTCAAGACCCAGTACTTGACTGGCCCCCGGCGGTGGCGGGTAAAGTCCTGCTTTCTGTAACAAATCGGCGCGATTGAGTCCTGCTGCCGCTACTCGGATGCGAACTTGTCCTACATCGCACGTAGGACTCGGCTCTTCAACCCACTCCACTCGCCCCTCAACGCCTTGCAATGCTTTCACAGTGCCTCCATAGTGAGTCTGGACTGAGCCCGAAGCTGTAGCGCCGGGCTTTTTGCATTATGCGACCGGTCCTTGTGGATCCGGCGACTTCAAAGACGGCCTAATATGCGTGATCAATTGTCCCCGCGTCGAATCAGCATGAAGCATTTTTTTCCCAGCACCGCCCTCGCTCTTGTCATTGGTCTCGGTCTTTTGCCGATGTCGAGCAATTCGTTCGCAGCCAACAGCTGGGACAAGCTTCAGCCCGATCGTGACGAAGTAATCGCCAGTCTGAACGTCGTCGAATTGCTCAAGCGTCACCATTACAGCAAACCACCGCTCGACGATGCACGCTCCGTGATCATCTACGACAGCTATATCAAGCTGCTGGATCCATCGCGCAGCTACTTCATGGCCAGCGATATTGCCGAATTCGACAAATGGAAAACCCAGTTTGACGACTTCCTCAAAAGCGGCGACCTGAACGCCGGGTTCACCATCTACAAGCGCTACCTGGACCGCGTCAAGGCGCGTCTGGACTTTGCCCTTGTCGAGCTGAACAAGGGCGTCGACAAAATCGACTTCACCACCAAGGAAACCTTGCTGGTCGATCGCAAGGATGCCCCTTGGCTCAAGACCACCGCCGATCTGGACGACCTGTGGCGCAAACGCGTCAAGGACGAAGTCCTGCGGATGAAGATCTCCGGCAAAGAGTCGAAGCAGATTCAGGAAACCCTGACCAAGCGTTACAAGAATCAACTGGCGCGTCTGGACCAGACCCGTGCAGAAGACATCTTCCAGGCGTACATCAATACCTTCGCCATGTCCTACGACCCGCACACCAATTATCTGTCGCCGGATAACGCGGAAAACTTCGACATCAACATGAGCCTGTCCCTGGAGGGCATCGGCGCCGTGTTGCAGAGCGATAACGATCAAGTGAAAGTCGTGCGTCTGGTGCCTGCCGGCCCGGCCGACAAGACCAAGCAGGTTGCACCGGCCGACAAGATCATCGGCGTAGCCCAGGGCAACAAAGAGATGGTCGACGTGGTCGGCTGGCGCCTGGACGAAGTGGTCAAACTGATTCGTGGTCCGAAAGGCACCGTGGTGCGCCTGGAAGTGATTCCGGCCAGCAATGCGCCGAACGACCAGACCACCAAAATCGTACCGATCACCCGCGAAGCGGTGAAGCTTGAAGACCAGGCAGTGAAGAAGTCGGTCCTCAACCTCAAGCAGGATGGCAAGGACTACAAGCTCGGTGTCATCGAGATCCCGGCCTTCTACCTGGACTTCAAAGCCTTCCGTGCTGGCGATCCGGACTACAAGAGCACCACCCGCGACGTCAAGAAGCTGCTGACCGAGCTGCAGAAAGACAAGGTCGACGGCGTGGTCATCGACCTGCGCAACAACGGCGGCGGTTCCTTGCAAGAGGCCACCGAGCTGACCAGTCTGTTCATCGACAAAGGTCCGACCGTACTGGTGCGTAACGCCGATGGCCGGGTCGATGTACTGGAAGATGAAAACCCGGGCGCGTTCTACAAAGGCCCGATGGCGTTGCTGGTCAACCGTTTGTCCGCCTCGGCTTCGGAGATTTTCGCCGGCGCCATGCAGGACTACCACCGCGCGCTGATCATCGGCGGCCAGACCTTCGGTAAAGGCACCGTGCAGACCATTCAGCCGCTGAACCATGGCGAACTGAAACTGACCCTGGCCAAGTTCTACCGGGTTTCCGGCCAGAGCACCCAGCATCAGGGCGTGCTGCCGGACATCGATTACCCGTCGATCATCGACACCAAGGAAATCGGCGAAAGCGCCCTGCCGGAAGCCATGCCGTGGGACACCATTCGTGCGGCTATCAAGCCTGCGCTTGACCCGTTCAAACCGTACATCACGCAGCTCAAGTCCGAGCATGACGTGCGCACGGCCAAGGACGCGGAGTTTGTGTTCATCCGCGACAAACTGGCCCTGGCGCAGAAGTTGATGAGCGAAAAAACCGTCAGCCTCAATGAAGTCGACCGTCGTGCACAGCACGCCGATATCGAAGCCAAGCAACTTGTCATGGAAAACATCCGTCGCAAGGCCAAGGGCGAAGAGCCGCTCAAAGAACTGAAGAAAGAAGACGAGGATGCCATCGCGGCCGAGCAGGACAAGACCAAGCCAGAAGACGATGCTTATCTGAGCGAGACCGGGCGGATTCTGCTGGATTACTTGAAACTCAACACCGCGGTTGCCAAGCACTAAGTTGTTACAAGCAAGATGATGGCAATTTAATGTTGACGCTCCCCGGAGCGTCATCAAACAGTCATCATTCTGTCGTGAAATACAGGACTGGGCGTGCTCTTTAACGAGACCACGCCCAGTCCTTTTTTTATCGCCAGAGAACGCCATGACCACGACCGAACAGCTGAGTGCCTTGAGTTCAATACTGACTCAAAGCGGTTTGCACAGCCTGTTCCAGCCGATCATTTCCCTCTCTGAACGACGCATCATCGGCTACGAAGCCCTCAGCCGTGGCCCCTCCAACAGTCCCCTGCACTCTCCCATCGCCCTGTTCGCGGTAGCCCGCCAGGCCGGTCGCCTCAGCGAACTGGAGATCGCTTGCCGTCAAAGTGCTTGCCGCCGTTTCAATGAACACCAACTACCCGGCAAACTCTTCCTCAATGTGTCCCCGGAATCCCTGCTCGAAGCCGCCCACCAACCCGGACGTACTTTGCAACTGCTGCAGGATTTCGGCATACCACCGAGCCAAGTGGTGATCGAACTCACCGAACAGACCCCGACAGACGATTTCCAGTTATTGCAAAACGCCCTGCATCACTATCGGGCAATGGGCTTTTCCATTGCGCTGGATGATCTGGGTGCGGGTTATTCGAGCTTGCGGCTCTGGTCTGAATTGCGCCCGGATTACGTCAAGATCGATCGGCACTTTATCGACGGCATTCACCAGGACGCGCTCAAGCGCGAGTTCGTCGGCTCTATCCTGCAGATCGCCAAGGCTTCGCGGGCAAAAGTGATCGCAGAAGGCATCGAATTGCCGGAAGAACTGGCGGTGCTGACCGAAATGGGCGTCGATCTGGTCCAGGGTTATCTGCTCTGCCGGCCCCAGGAGCATCCGCCCCGCGATGCCCGAACTTTCATACCCAAACCAAACAGCATCGCCGCGATACTGAACGAGGAAGTCAGTGACCTCAGCGCCCTGCTCAACGACCAGCCGGCGGTGGCCAACGACACCCCGACCGCCACCGTACTGGAAGCCTTCCGCCGCCAGGCCAACTTGAACTCCCTGGCGGTGCTCGACGAGCAGGGCCAGCCGTGTGGCATCGTCCACCGTCATTCGCTCTCCGATGCCTTGCTCAAGCCTTTTGCCACCGACCTGTTCGCCCGCAAGCCCATCAGCCGCTTGATGAGCGACGACTTCCTCGCCGTGGAGCTGAGCCAGTCGCTGCAACAGGTCAGCCGCTTGATCACCAGCCGCGCCCGCCAGCGCATCGAAGAGGACTTCATCATCACCCTCAACGGCGGCTATCTGGGGCTGGGCCGAGTGATCGACGTGCTCAAACTGATTACGGAACTGAAAATCCAGCAAGCCCGCTACGCCAACCCGCTGACCCTGCTACCGGGCAACGTACCGATCCAGCAATGCCTGACACGCCTGCTGCAACAGGAACGGGAATCGGTGATCTGCTACGTGGACATCGACAGCTTCAAACCCTTCAACGACATCTACGGCTACGGTCGCGGGGATGAAGTCCTACTGTGCCTGGCGCAATGCCTGAACGATCGCGTCGACCCTTCCCGCGACTTCGTCGGCCATATCGGCGGCGACGACTTCCTGCTGGTGCTCGGCCCGGAAGACTGGCGCAAACGCCTGAATCAACTGCTGGATGACTTCCACAGCCAATGCCGACGCTTTTACCGCAGCGAACACCTGGAAGCCGGCTGCTTCATCGCCCCCAACCGCCAAGGCGTAAGACAAGAGTTTCCGCTACTGTCCCTGTCCATCGGCGTGGTGCATTTGCACCCACAGGCCTGTGGACAACTCGATGCGAGCCAGTTGGCGGAAATGGCATCACAGGCCAAGCACCACGCGAAGAATGTGCCGGGGTATAGCGTGCATGTGATTGATAGCCTGGCGGTGCCCGGACCAGAAGAAGAGCTGCTCATTGGGCATCGTTGATTGATCTGACGCCTTCGCGGGCAAGCCTCGCTCCCACAGGTTTTGTGTCGTTTGTGAATATTGCGTACGACACAAAACCTGTGGGAGCGAGGCTTGCCCGCGAAGAGGCCCGCTCAGGCACCATAAATTCCCAGGGCTAATCCGTCACTAGGCATCGCCTGAAGGCCGAGCCCGCAACCGCCGCCCAATCACATCCAGCACATCACACCCATCGCGCAGTGGAATGGCACAGAGCAAGGCAAAGTCGCTGAGTATCGTCGAATCACACTCGACTGAGCCGCGCATGGACAGGTTCTCAAGTACCTGGGTGACGGCACGAATTCGATAGCTGGCAGCATCGGTCAAAATATCGAGCGGCGCGTGGGTATCGACGAACAGCGTGGGCATGTCGTTGCAGTTGCTGGTGAGCGCCATGAAGCGGCTTTTGGGGTGGGGAATTGGTTTTTCGTAGGGTGGATCAGGGGTAATTGCCGTCATTGTTTGATTCCTAACGTATGGACTGGAGCCGCCAGAAATCACTTCCACGCAATAGGTGGCGGCTGTACGCAGGTGTGGAAGACCAGGACGTTAGGCACCTGGCGCACTCGAAAGCGCCCCGCGCACAGCCACCATAAAACACAGACGATAAAAAACGCCGAACTGGTGGCGCTTGATGCGCCTAACGATAGAAGGGCTTCCACGCCCTGTCACTGAATTTGCAGTGACAACCCCAAGACTATCGATGGAGCGCATCGCGCACCAGTTCATGCAAACCGCTACAACTTGAAGGAAATCTCCGATGGATCTGCCCGGCAATAAACGCGCGAGACTTTGCGGGGGATCAATCAGGAAAGAAGTCGGGGAAGGATGATGTTGATGTAGGGCGATTCGCTAATGATCGCTCCATTAATCAACAAGCAGGCAGAAACGCAAACGTGGCGGGAGGTTTCCCTCACGCCACGTTCGTTTGTCAGACACACAATTGTTTAATCTGCAGAACCACTAGACGCCAACTCTTTCAATTTGAGTTCGGCCAGCGGATGCCCGGCCTTCGCCGCCATTTCCCACCAGCGAGCCGCTTCAGCCGGATCAGGCGCCTTGCTCGGCGTTCCGGCCAGGCTGATCACACCAACCTGATAGGCCGCCTTGCCATCCCCCGCCAACGCGGCCAGGCGCAGTAATCGCATCCCCTCCTCGCGTGCCCCAAGACCGACGCCGCGAAAGGTCAGAATGTGGCCATAGAAGCTCTGGGCGCCGACGTCCCCCAGGTTCGCCATGCGCGCGAACTGGCCCTCGAGCCAGCGCCAGCCTCGCGGCTGGCGCACAAACCACGGCCAGTGGAACAACCGGCGGGCCAGCCAGTAACTGGCCCGTGTCTTGAGTCGTAAAAACACTCAGGCTTCCGCCGACTCGGGGTACTCGTATTCGAACACCCGCACCACTTCCGAGGCATGCCAGGACGCGGCAGCCACGCCATCGGACGGGCCGGAAAAGCGCCCGAGACGCTCGACACATTCAAAGAAGCCGGTGCGCGGCAAGCGGCTGGCGCCTTGGCTGATCACCAACGAGCTGCGCAACGGCTGCTCGGCTCTGGCATCCAGCGCGGCCAGATGCTCAAGGGCTGCGGTCAAGGTTTGCATGGCCGGCGTGGGTAGCTGCAAACGCTCCAGCAACGCCCGATAAGTCAAAAGATGGCGCTGACGACGCGCCTGATCCAGCTCCCCCAACAATCCGTCCCAATGTTGACGACTGATGCGTACGCTCACGATTCATCCCTCCATCCTGGCACCGTCAATTCCCAGGCGAGGCTGCGGCGAATAGCAGCGTCGGGTTGACGCTCACCGCTTTCGATCAAGGCGAGATATGACGGGCTGATGCCTACCGTGCGGGCGAGCGCCTCAATGGCGATGCCCTTCCCTTCGCGCAAATTGCGTAGTTGATCCAGACCCGGAAGAATCTGGTCTGGTGCCGCCGCGGGAGGCACTGTGGCGTCGCGCGGTGGTTGTTGCTTGATGCCTGCTGCTTTCAGTAGAGCCTGATACTGAGCCCATGGCAGAACCGCATATTCGGGTTCACCTTCGCGTGTAATTATCTGGATATCCATGACCACCCCGTAGGACAACGACACTTAGCGAGTCGGCGCTTTTCCTTAGAAGTGTAATCCTAACAGCGGCCAAGGTCGCGGGGGGGCATGAATATCTGGAGGATTTTGAATTGGCTCAGTTTTTTTTCGGGCCCTGAAGCTGCAATTGTTCGGGGGTATCGGGCAGGCGTTCGACCACCGCAAGCTTTTCCGGCAGCTGACGCTTGCGCCAGGCACGGAAGGCGTTGAGTTCGTCATCAAGGACTTTCATCAACCAGGCCAGCACGGCAATGTCGTCGAGCATGCCGAATACCGGGATGAAATCCGGGATGGCATCCACCGGGCTGAGGAAATACATCAGGCCGGCCACCACCGAAACCAGTGCTTTCGGACTGATGGCCCGGTATTCGCCCCGCCAGTAGGCCAGGCAAAGTGCCTGTAACAGGCGCAGATCGTCTTTGATCTTGCCCAGGCGATTGCCCTGGCTCGCGCCTTTGCTGGCAACAGCGAACAGCAAGGTCGGCAAACGACCACGGGCCAGCAGGCGTCCGGCCAGAGGCAGAAAACGAGCGAAATTCCAAGGTGCTTTCATCATTTTCTCCCACTGAAATGTTATCCACACAAATTGTGGATAACCTTGTGAACAGAGCTGCATTTCATCGCTGAAAGCCCCGTTTCATAAGGGCCTGACTCAGATCGGGCGTTTTTTACTCACATAAAAAAACCCAAGAATTCATTGACTTGGCGCACCGGTCCGTCTAGCTCAAGCGCTCTCACTGGCTATGACTCCAGCGTACCGCATCTGTTCGCTTTGTTTACCGCCACTGAACGCCAGATGCAACAACGCCCCGCATAAGCGAGGCGTTGTTTTTCGAGCAGACGCGTATTACTTGGTGGCGTCTTGTTTTGCTGGGTCCTTGATGGCCAGCAGCTCCAGGTCGAATACCAGCACCGAGTTGGCTGGAATCGCCGGGCTTGGGCTTTGGGCGCCGTAAGCCAGTTCGCTAGGGATGTACAGTTTGTACTTCTCGCCAACGTGCATCAGTTGCAGGCCTTCGACCCAACCCGGAATCACACCGCTGACCGGCAGATCGATCGGGCTGCCGCGCTCGACGGAACTGTCGAAAACGGTGCCGTTGGTCAATTTACCGGTGTAGTGAACAGTCACTACGTCGGTCGGCTTAGGCTGAGCGCCATCGGCTTTCTTGACCACTTCATATTGCAGACCGGAAGCGGTGGTGGTGACACCGGCTTTCTTGCCGTTCTCTTCGAGGAATTTCTTGCCGGCGGCTGCCGACTCTTCGCTCATCTTGGCCAAACGCTCTTCAGCACGCTTTTGCAGTGCGGCGAAGGCTTCGACCAACTCTTCATCTTTCAGCTTCTGTTCTTTCTTGCCGACGGCATCTTCGATGCCCTGGGCAACTGCTTTGGAATCCAGGTCATCCATGCCTTCCTGAGCCAGGCTTTTGCCCATGTTCAGGCCGATACCGTAGGAAGCTTTTTGCGCCGGGGTTTTCAGCTCTACGCTGGTCTGCGAATCACAACCCGCAAGTACCAGGCCAACCAGGGCCACCGCCGCCGCCAACCGATGCTGTTTCATGCTATTTCCTTGTTCATGCGCCTAAAGGGCAATCGAGTAAAGCCGCGAGCTTATCAGGCCGCCACGACCAATGGCTACCGGCATGAGAGCCGGAAACGCCTGATAAGTTCAGGTGTTTCAACGCATTTCGGCCATAGAAGGATGAAGCCTCTGTCATTTGGCTCTTACAGACTCAAGGGCCGGCTCCCACAGCCTCTGGCGTAATGGCCTCTTGCCGCACCTCGTCAGCTGAGGCATAAGAGAGCTACAAATTTACAAGGATGTTTATCTTGCGCCTCATATTCCGCTTGCTGATTCTGATCGCAGTATTACTGGGGCTAGGCCTCGCCATAGTGCTGTATTACGTCGCCAACCCGAGATTACCGGCCTGGTCACCGGCGCAACAGGTGAATTACCTGGAGCAATGGAGCGCCGCCGACCGACAGGCTTACTACTTCACACCTCAGGGTACCCAGGTCAAAGGCTTGCGCTATGACTGGTTCAACGCCCTGGAATTGCCCTTCTCGCAAAAACGATTCGCCGCTCCTGAATACCTCGCACGCTTTGGTTTTCTGATCGACCCGAGCCAGAAAGCCACGCCGAACAATCCTGGTAACCTGCCCGTCGGTTTTGCCCGTCATCAAAACCCCGGCAGCCAGGACGAGTTTCTGGACATCACCTGCGCCGCCTGCCACACCGGCGAATTGCGTTTCAATGGCCAGGCCGTACGCATCGACGGCGGCTCGGCCCAGCATGTGTTGCCATCCAGCGTTCCGACCCTGCGAGGCGGCAGCTTCGGCCAGGCACTGGTGGCCAGCCTCGCCTCGACTTACTACAACCCCTGGAAATTCGAACGTTTCGCACGCAACGTTCTGGGCCAGGACTACGACGCACGGCATCAAAAGCTACGCCAGGATTTTAAAGTCTCACTCGATACCTTCTTGAAAGTGGCCTGGAACGACACCCATCGCGGCCTCTACCCCACCGAAGAAGGCCCCGGCCGCACAGATGCCTTCGGGCGTATTGCCAACGCCAGCTTCGGCGACGCGATTTCACCCGCCAACTACCGCGTAGCCAACGCACCGGTGGACTACCCGCAACTGTGGGACATGTGGACCTTCGACTGGGTGCAGTGGAACGGTTCGGCGCAGCAACCGATGGCCCGTAATATCGGAGAAGCCTTGGGAGTGGGCGCCACGCTGAATTTCTTCGACAGCAGCGGGCAGCCGCTCAAGGGCGACGACCGCTACCCGTCCAGTGTCCGGGTGCGCGATCTGCACCGGATCGAGGAAACCCTGCAACGACTCAAACCGCCTGCCTGGCCGGAAGCCCTGTTGGGCAACATCGACAAGCCTCTGGCCGCAAAAGGCCGCGAACTATTCGCTGAAAACTGCGCCGGGTGCCACGTACCTCGCGTCACCCAAAGCGACGGCAGACCGGTGCATCATCTGAAATTACTGCCTGTGGAGGTGATTGGCACAGACGCCGGCGCCGCCAACAATATTGCTGATCACCGCTTCGATCTGACGGCCTTGCAGTGGGATCCGGCAGAACTTGCGCAACTGGACGTACAACTGCATCCCAAACCCACAGAACCATTGGATATGAGCCAGTTGTCAGTGGCCAAGGGACTGGCTTACGTCACTGCTTTCGTGAGTAACCAGGCCTACCGCGAAGCCAACGTGACACCTGCAGAGCGCCCGAACCTGGACGGATTCGGCCTGCCGATCGGTGTTCAGGAATTACGCAGCTACAAAGCCCGACCATTGGCAGGCGTCTGGGCTACGCCGCCGTTTCTGCATAACGGTTCGGTACCCAGTATTTATCAACTGCTCTCGCCCCAGGATGAACGCGCCACCTCGTTCTACAAGGGCACCTTCGAATACGACCCCAAACATTTGGGTTATCGCACCGAAGCCTTCACCAACGGTTTTGTGTTTGATACGCGCGTCACTGGCAATCACAACAGCGGTCACGAGTTCCGCGCAGGCGAGCGCGGGAACGGCGTCATTGGTCGCCTGCTGCAGCCGGAGGAACGCTGGGCGCTGCTGGAATACCTGAAAGTGTTGGGCGGCCCGATGGAGTCGCAACTGCCAGACCGCCGCCTCAGTCAAAAGGATTGACCCATGCTGATTACTCTCTGGCTGCGCCTGGGCGCCTTCCTTGGCAAAACCCTGCTGTGGTTGCTGGGTCTGGGCCTGCTCGGCTGGGCGCTGATCATGGCCTGGTCCGCCTGGCAGCATCGCGGCCCGGTATCGGCCGAAGAACTGATTCCGGACGGCGAAGCGGCAATGACCCAGGACATCATCCAGACGGCCGTGCGTATCGTCGATCAACACCGTGAAAGTACTCGCTACCTGCGCGATGCCCATGCCAAAGCCCATGGCTGCGTGAAGGCCGAGGTTCAGGTGCTGCCAGATCTGGCGGCGGAGTTACGTCGAGGCGTGTTCAGCGAACCCGGCAAAACCTGGCAAGCGACGATGCGGCTGTCCAATGGCAATGCGTATCCGCAGTTCGATAGCGTCCGCGATGCCCGGGGTATGGCGATCAAACTGTTCGATGTGCCTGGTAAACAGCTGCTGAATGACCGACAAGGGCGCAGCGAACAAGATTTCGTGATGTTCAACCATCCGAACTTCTTTGTCAGCGATGTCGCCGAGTATCGTCAGAATGTGGCCGCTCAGGCTGATGGCAAAAAGGTCATGGCGTTCTTCCCGGGTTGGGACCCGCGCACCTGGCAGCTTCGCCATCTGTTTATCGCGCTGGCGACGCTCTCCCCTGCCCCGGCAAGCCCGACGCAGACCACTTACTTTTCGGTTTCGCCGTACAAGTTTGGTGACGCCAATGCCAAATTCCGGGTGATGCCGGATCCTGATAACTGCCCGGCCTACGCGCTGCCCACGCAAAATCAAAACCTGCCGAACTTCCTGCGCAGTGCGCTGAACCAGCAGCTGTCGACCGATCGGGTGCCGGCGTGTTTCGTCTTGCAGATCCAGCGTCAGGATGCGGGCAAGTACATGCCGATCGAAGACACCAGCATCGAATGGCGTGAACGCGATGCACCCTTCGAAACCGTGGCCCGGATCAAACTGCCTGCCCAGGATTTCGACACCCCGGCGCTGAACCTGCAATGCGACAACCAATCGTTCAACCCATGGTTCGGCCTTGAAGCCCATAGGCCGATTGGCGGGATCAACCGGTTGCGCAAAGCGGTGTACGAGGCCGTCAGCGACTACCGGCACAGTCGTAACGCCGAACAATAGGCAAGACAGAAACGAAAAAAGCGACCCGAACAGGTCAATGCTGGTCAGGTGCGGAACCTGTGGGAGCGGGCTTGCTCGCGAAAGCGGTATGTCAGGCGACATCAATGGTGAATGTGCTGCCGTCATCGCGGGCAAGCCCGCTCCCACAGGGATTTCGCGTAACTTAAAGGCATCACCCGAACAGGTCGCTTTTTCAGTGGGAGGCCAGCACAAAGCCAAATCCCAGACAGCAAAAAGCCCGCATTAAGCGGGCTTTCTGTGGTGATCTGGCGTTCAGCGTTCCAGATACCGAATATGGCGCAGCGGACGGGACTCGAACCCGCGACCCCCGGCGTGACAGGCCGGTATTCTAACCGACTGAACTACCGCTGCGCGTAGCGTTGAAAGTAAGTGGTGGGTGATGACGGGATCGAACCGCCGACATTCTGCTTGTAAGGCAGACGCTCTCCCAGCTGAGCTAATCACCCTTTACCTTCGTTGCGGGGCGCATTGTGCCACAGATTTTCATAAAGTGTTGATTTAATTGATAAATTTATCAAAAAATCTGAAAACCGGTAAAACGACACGACCTGCAGGAACAACGTTCAAACCATGGACAGAAAAAAACCCGCGTTAGCGGGCTTTTCCGTGGTGACCTGGCGTTCAGCGTTCCAGGTTACCGAATATGGCGCAGCGGACGGGACTCGAACCCGCGACCCCCGGCGTGACAGGCCGGTATTCTAACCGACTGAACTACCGCTGCGCGTAACACTAAAGCGAATGGTGGGTGATGACGGGATCGAACCGCCGACATTCTGCTTGTAAGGCAGACGCTCTCCCAGCTGAGCTAATCACCCTTCACTTTCGGTGTGGCGCGCATTCTACGGAGCGACCCAACCTCTGGCAAGCACTTTTTTAATTAATTTTCTCAGGCCTTCCAAAGGCTTAGAGAAGGGTTGGCCTATGGCACACGGAGGACAATAATGCCCCCCTTTGTATAAAGGAGAGACTCATCCCCATGTGGTTCAAAAACCTGCTTATCTATCGCCTGACCCAAGATCTGCCTTTTGATGCCGAGGCGTTGGAAACTGCACTGGCCACCAAACTGGCGCGTCCATGTGCAAGCCAGGAGTTGACCACCTACGGTTTCGTCGCGCCATTCGGTAAGGGCGAAGACGCGCCGCTGGTGCACATCAGCGGTGACTTCCTGCTGATCGCCGCCCGAAAGGAAGAGCGCATTCTGCCGGGCAGCGTCGTACGCGACGCGGTGAAGGAAAAGGTCGAAGAGATCGAAGCCGAACAAATGCGCAAGGTCTATAAAAAGGAACGCGATCAGATCAAGGATGAAATCATCCAGGCCTTCCTGCCCCGGGCCTTTATCCGCCGCTCGTCGACCTTCGCCGCCATCGCGCCGAAACAGGGCCTGATCCTGGTTAACTCGGCTAGCCCGAAACGTGCCGAAGACCTGCTGTCCACTCTGCGCGAAGTGATCGGCTCGCTGCCAGTGCGTCCGCTGACGGTGAAGATGTCGCCGACCGCCACCATGACCGAATGGGTCACCACCCAGAAAGCCGCGAATGATTTCTTCGTGCTGGATGAGTGCGAGCTGCGCGACACCCACGAAGACGGCGGCATCGTGCGCTGCAAGCGTCAGGACCTGACCAGCGAAGAAATCCAGCTGCACCTGAGCACCGGCAAAGTGGTCACTCAACTGTCACTGGCCTGGCAGGACAAACTGTCGTTCGTGCTCGACGACAAAATGGTGGTCAAGCGCCTGAAGTTCGAAGATCTGCTGCAAGATCAGGCGGAACAGGACGGTGGCGACGAAGCCCTGGGCCAGCTGGACGCCAGCTTCACCCTGATGATGCTGACCTTCGGCGACTTCCTGCCGTCGATGGTTGAAGCGCTGGGTGGTGAAGAGACCCCGCAGGGTATCTAAAAAACAACCGGTTCCCATTGAAGGAACCGGATCAAATGTGGGAGCTGGCTTGCCTGCGATGGCGGCGTATCAGACGGCTTAAATGTAGTCTGGCACACCGCCATCGCAGGCAAGCCAGCTCCCACATTGATTGGATTCCAAACTGGGAATCCCACTTATATAACAAGGATCAGGCCATGCGCGCACTGGCTGCATTGAGTCGTTTTGTCGGCAACACCTTCGCTTACTGGGTACTGATTTTCGCCGTCGTGGCGTTTCTGCAACCGGCCTGGTTCATCGGTTTGAAAGGCGCCATTGTGCCGCTGCTGGGGCTGGTGATGTTCGGCATGGGCCTGACCCTCAAGCTCGAAGACTTCGCCGAAGTCGCTCGTCATCCGTGGCGTGTGGCCTTGGGTGTGGTTGCCCATTTCGTGATCATGCCCGGTGTGGCGTGGTTGCTCTGCCAGGTTTTCCACTTGCCACCGGAAATCGCCGTCGGTGTGATTCTGGTCGGCTGCTGCCCAAGCGGCACCTCGTCGAACGTGATGACCTGGCTGGCGCGCGGCGATCTGGCGTTGTCGGTGGCCATTGCCGCCGTCACCACCCTCCTCGCTCCGCTGCTGACCCCGGCGCTGATCTGGTTGCTGGCCTCGGCCTGGTTGCCGGTGTCGTTCATGGAGCTGTTCTGGTCGATCCTGCAAGTCGTGCTGCTGCCGATCGTGCTCGGCGTGGTTGCCCAGCGCGTACTCGGTGATCGGGTACGTCACGCGGTAGACGTGCTGCCACTGGTGTCGGTGGTGAGCATCGTGATCATCGTCACTGCCGTGGTGGCCGCCAGCCAGGCGAAGATTGCCGAATCCGGCCTGCTGATCATGGCCGTGGTGATGTTGCACAACAGCTTCGGCTACTTGCTGGGTTACTTCACCGGGCGCCTGTTCAACCTGCCATTGGCCCAGCGCAAATCCCTGGCACTGGAAGTGGGCATGCAGAACTCCGGCCTGGGCGCGGCGCTGGCCAGTGCGCACTTCTCGCCGCTGGCAGCGGTGCCAAGCGCGTTGTTCAGCGTCTGGCACAACATTTCCGGGGCGCTGCTCTCGACGTATTTCCGTCGTATGAGCGAGAAAGAAGACCGGCAACTCGCTGCTCAGCAGGCAGCGGATTAAGCCGCAAACTTGATCCTCGGATTAATGATGGGCACTCTAATGCGCAATGCGGGGACGACCTCGCGGCTCGATCGAGTGATTAATCCGGGGACGACCCCATCCATTGATGGAGGTCTTTGATGTCCTGGATCATTCTGTTTTTCGCCGGCCTGTTCGAAGTCGGCTGGGCCGTCGGCCTGAAATACACTGACGGTTTCAGCCGCCCTCTTCCTACCGCACTGACCGTTGCCGCCATGGCGATCAGCCTTGGCCTGCTGGGCCTTGCGATGAAGGAATTGCCGCTGGGCACGGCCTATGCGATCTGGACTGGCGTGGGCGCGGTGGGCACGGTGATCGCCGGGATTATTCTGTTTGGTGAATCCATGGCGTTGTTTCGGCTGGCCAGTGTGGCGTTGATCATTGCCGGGTTGGTTGGACTCAAGGTTAGCGCTTAGGCCTCCGACGCCATCGCGGGCAAGCCCGGCTCCCACAGGTTTTGTGTTGTGCCACATAGTGTGGACACACCATCAATCCTTGTGGGAGCCGGGCTTGCCCGCGATGAGGCCCGCCCGATCACCGACTATCTAACAGCCCCACGCAATTCCCCCACCAACCCTTGCAACGTCGCCGGTTCAGCCACTTCAACGGCCACCGCCGGCCCCGCCACCAGGGTCACCCGCGACCACAGCCTGCGAAACACGCCCTTGTCTGGATCACGGCTGAAGAAACTCCCCCACAACCCCTGCAACGCCAACGGAATCACCGGCACCGGCGTTTCTTCGAGAATCCGCGTCAGCCCGCCCTTGAACTCGTTGATCTCGCCATCGGCGGTCAACTTGCCTTCAGGAAAAATGCACACCAGCTCACCATCCTTCAGGTACTGGGCGATGCGGGTGAAGGCTTTTTCGTAGATCTGAATGTCTTCCTGACGCCCGGCAATCGGAATCGTCCCCGCTGTACGGAAGATGAAGTTCAGCACTGGCAAGTTGTAGATTTTGTAATACATCACAAAGCGAATTGGCCGACGCACTGCGCCGCCAATCAGCAACGCGTCGACGAACGACACATGGTTGCAAACCAGCAATGCCGCGCCCTCATCGGGAATCAGCTCCAGATTGCGATGCTCGACGCGGTACATGGAATGGCCAAGCAGCCAGATCATGAAGCGCATGCTGAACTCGGGGACGATTTTGAAGATGTAAGCGTTGACGCCGATGTTCAGCAGCGACACCACCAGGAACAGCTGTGGGATCGACAGCTTGGCAAGGCTCAACAAGACGATCGACACAATGGCCGAGACCACCATGAACAGGGCGTTAAGAATGTTGTTGGCGGCGATCACCCGCGCCCGTTCGTTCTCGACGGTGCGCGACTGGATCAGCGCATACAGCGGCACGATGTAGAAACCGCCGAAGATCCCAAGCCCGAGGATGTCGATCAACACCAGCCAGGCGTGGCCAAACCCAAGGACTTCGATCCAGCCATGGCCAGCAACGCTGTCGGGAATTCCGCCGGAATGCCACCACAGCAACAGGCCAAACACCGTCAGACCGAATGAGCCGAACGGCACCAGACCGATCTCGACTTTGCGCCCGGAGAGTTTCTCGCAGAGCATCGAACCCAGTGCGATACCGACCGAGAACACCGTAAGAATCAGCGTCACCACGGTCTCGTCGCCGTGCATCCATTCCTTGGCATAGGCCGGGATTTGCGTCAGATAAATCGCCCCGACAAACCAGAACCATGAGTTGCCGACGATCGAACGCGATACCGCGGGCGTTTGCCCGAGGCCCAGCTTCAAGGTGGCCCAGGACTGGCTGAAGATATTCCAGTTCAAACGCATTTCCGGCGATGCCGCTGCGGCCCGGGGAATGCTGCGGCTGGCCAGGTAACCGAGCACCGCGATACCGATGATTGCCGTGGACACGACCGGCGCGTAGTTGCTGGTGGACATCATGATCCCGGCACCAATCGTCCCGGCGAGAATCGCCAGGAAGGTGCCCATTTCCACCAGACCATTGCCGCCCACCAGCTCCTCTTCGCGCAAGGCCTGTGGCAGGATCGAGTACTTCACCGGCCCGAACAGCGCCGAGTGGGTACCCATGGCAAACAGCGCCAGCAGCATCAGCGACAGGTGATCGAACATGAAACCGACCGCCCCCACCGTCATGATGACGATTTCCCCGAGCTTGATCAGACGGATCAGGGCGTCCTTGGCGAACTTTTCCCCGAATTGCCCGGCCAGGGCCGAGAACAGGAAAAACGGCAAGATAAACAGCAACGCACACAAGTTGACCCAGATCGAACGGTCACCCTCGATTGTCAGCTTGTACAAAATGGCGAGGATCAGCGACTGCTTGAAGATGTTGTCGTTGAAGGCCCCGAGGGACTGCGTGACAAAAAACGGCAGGAAGCGCCGAGTGCGAAGCAAGGTGAACTGTGAGGGGTGACTCATCTTCCATGTGTCCCTGATTTTGGGTGGCGTGGATACTGTTATTGGAATGTCGAGCGTCGATCCAGGCCACAGATTACCTAATCTTTGCCCCTTATTTCTTTAATCCTGCAATGCACGGCGAGACAAATAGCTCACCTCGCCACGCACCCTGCACCGTACGCTTGGCGACTATCAGCCACATCACCGCCAGCATTGCCACCAACAGGCAACCAAAGACACTGAAAAACGTCAGGCTCAAGGTGCTGGCCAGTTTCAGCGTAGCCAGTGAGTAGACACCCAGCGGAAAAGTGAAGCCCCACCAGCCGAGGTTGAACGGGATACCGGCGCGCAAGTAACGCACGGTGATCAACAGCGCAATCAACATCCACCAGAGCCCGAAGCCCCACAACGTGATGCCGGCCACCAAGCCAAGCCCAGCGGCGATCTCGCCAATACCCGGCAGACCGTTGGCGGCAAAGATCGTCGGTGCGTCGGCGCCCAACAGCAACATGCCCAATGCTCCGGTACCGATGGGACCGAGGGCCAGCCAGCTCGAGGCAGCCATGTTTTCATGGGGCAGTTTATGCAACGCCATGCGCAGTAACAGGATGGTCAGAATGCTGAATGCCACCGGTAGGGAGAAGGCCCAGAGCACGTAGCTGGTCACCAACACCACCAGTTGTGAATGAGCATCGGCCAGGTGCGGTGCCAGCAAGCCACCGCTGGCAGCCGCGACTTCCGCCGCCACCACCGGCAACAGCCAGACAGCGGTCATCTGGTCGATGCTGTGCTCCTGACGGGTGAACATCATGTAGGGAATCAATACGCCGCAGGCCAGCGACATCGCCACGTCCAGCCACCACAGCACTTCGGCGAGATGAATCACACCGTCACCCCAGCGCGGCAAACCGAACAACAGAAAGCCATTGATGATGGTCGCAAGGCCCATGGGAATGGTGCCGAAAAACATCGAAACCGTGGAGTGGCCGAAAATCCGCCGCGCCTCGTCGAAGAACATGACCCAACGGGCGGCATACATGGCCGTGAACACCACAAACAAAGCGATGTTGAATAGCCACAGGCCTTCGGCAAACGCATGCAGACCGGGATTCGACACCGGCAATTGCGCAAGCGCCAGCGCCAATACACCCGTGCCCATGGTCGCCGCGAACCAGTTGGGGGTGAATTGGCGGATGGCCTCTCGAGGGTGCTGCAAATGACTGAACGGTTTGATACCGGGTTTGACGCTATGGGTGCAGGTCATGGTGAACTCCTGTCCTCTCGTGAGGTGGAGCCCATGGTAGATCCGAATCGAATATCGATATAACGGGCAATATCTCTAACTGTTATCTGTTTTACAGATACATCATCAGACGCTGCCTTCGGTCTCGATCACCAATATGCGCGCCACACCCAGTGGATGAGCCACATGCCCGGTGCCCACCGAGGCATAAAAGATATCGCCGACCTCGAGTAGCGTTTCCTTTTCCAGGCCTTCTTCGCGATAACGCATCTGCACCTGCCCATCGAGCACCACGAACACTTCCTGACCGTCGTTGATGTGCCATTTATAGGGCTGATCGGTCCAGTGCAAACGGGTGGTAATGCCGTTCATGTTAGCGATATCCAACGCCGCCCAGGCGCGGTCACCGGTGAAGGATTTGCTGCGGATGATCTTCATGGGGCGGTCCGTCGAAATGAATGGCGGTGCCAAGGCTAACGGTCATCGAACATCGACGCCACAGGCTTTGACGGACCGCTCACGCATCAACCCGAAGAGCGCACCGAGCGACAGGATAATCAGCACCGCGCCATAACCATCGGTGGTTGCCACCAAGCCAAAGGTCCGCGTCAGACCGCCAGCCAGCAACGACGGCAAGCAGAACGCCAAGTAACTGAGCGCATAGAACGCCGACATCAAACCCGCCCGCTCATGAGGCAAGGCCAGCGGCACGATGCTTCGCAAGGCACCCAGGAAACCCGCGCCAAAACCGCCGCCCGCCACCAGGGTGCCGAAGAAAAACAACGGCAGGCTGGCGCTGTGTACCGCCAGCAGAATCAGCGCAACGCCCGCAGGCAGCAGGCTCGCGCCCAACAGCAAGACTTTGTCGGCCGGCCGATTGCGCAAGGTGTAGATCATCAAGGCGCCGGTCACTGTCAACACGGCCACCGTCGCCCCACCAATCAGATTCGAGGTGGACCCAGTGGCGGTCCGCACCAAAGACGGCGCCAGGGAAGCGAAAAAACCACCGAGCGCCCAAACCGCCAGATCTATCGGCAGCACCCGCCACAGCATACGCCGCGCCTGAATCGGCACATGCAAGGTCGGGCGCAGCGAGGCCCAGGCACCCGATTGCCGTGTGACGCTTTCCGGCAGGCGCCAGACGTACAACGCTTGCATCACAAACAGCGCGAACAGCACCCAATAGGTCAATTGCAGCGGCAGCGGCGCAAACTCGGCCAACACACCGCAGCCCATGGCACCCAGCGCCATGCCCAGCAACGGCGCGACGCTGTTGACCATCGGCCCTTGCTGACGGTCAGTGTCCAGCAGCGCCGCACTCAAAACGGCGGTGGCCATGCCCGTGGCAAAACCCTGCAGGACCCGGGCACTGATCAGCCAGGCAACGCTGTCGGCGTTGATAAACAGCAACATCGCCAGCATGTTCAGCAATACGGCGGTAAAAATCACCGGTTTGCGCCCCAGATAATCCGAAAGCGAACCGACCGTGAGCAACGCCGCCAGCAAGCTGAGGGCGTAGACCCCGAAAATCAGGGTCAGGGTCGCTGCCGAGAACTGCAGGTGTTCTTGATACAAGTGATACAACGGCGTTGGCGCGGTGGAAGCGGCGAGAAAACTGAGTAAGGTGATCGCCAGAAACCACAGGCTGGAACGGTTTGACGTTAGACGAGACATAAGCACACTCCGCAAAAGCTAACTTTTTGCTTTTGCGGAGTGTGCTACTGGTAAACACTTAAAGCAAATTCTTTGTGTTAAGGTCCGCCGTATGGCTATTAAAGAAGGTTTACGTCCTGGGGGCCGCAGCGCCAGGGTGCAAGAGTCGATTCATTCGGCAGTCCGCGCGCTCCTCGAAGAACAGGATCGCGCGAGCGTGACCGTGCCGCAAATCGCTGCCCGGGCCGGAGTGACGCCGTCGACCATTTACCGGCGCTGGGGTGATCTGTCGGCGCTACTGGCCGACGTCGCCCTCGCCCGCATGCGCCCCGACAGCGAACCGGCCAATACCGGCAGCCTGCGCGGTGACGTGCGGGCCTGGGCGGAGCAGTATCTGGACGAAATGAGTTCCGAGCCCGGGCGCAACATGATGCGCGACGTGCAATCCAGCGCCACGCCGGGTTATTGCGTGGCGATCATTGGCGGGCAGTTGCAGACGATTCTGGATCGCTATCCCGAGCAGCCTAAGCCGAGTGTCGATCGACTGATCAATATGGTGGTGGCGCCGACGGTGTTTCGCATCCTGTTTGCGGCGCAGGCGCTGGAGGTTGAAGAGTTGCATCGGTTGATTGATATTGCGTTGAGTCAGTAACCGCCATCGCGAGCAGGCTCGCGATGAAGGCCGCACAGGCACCAGAGATCTGACGGTCTCCCAACCTGCGACACCCCACCACGCCACGACCTTGGTCGACACTGACTAACTCAAGCGGTCATGCGAGACTGTCCTGACCGGGCGGAGTCCCGGATGTCTTTTGTCTGGAGTTCCCATGTCGCTGTCCATCGGGCTGATCGCCACCGTCGCCCTGGCCTATATGGCCATCCTGTTCGCTATCGCCTTTTATGGTGATCGGCGCAGCGCGCCGTTGCCGCCACGGGTGCGCGCCTGGGTGTACAGCCTGTCGCTGGCCGTTTATTGCACCAGTTGGACATTCTTTGGCGCCGTGGGCCAAGCGGCCGAACAACTCTGGTCATTCCTGCCGATCTACCTCGGGCCGATCCTGCTGCTGGTGTGCGCGCCGTGGGTCCTGCAAAAAATGGTGATGATCAGCAAACAGGAGAACATCACCTCCATCGCCGACTTCATCGCCGCCCGCTACGGCAAATCCCAGTCGCTGGCGGTGGTGGTGGCGCTGATCTGTCTGGTCGGCGTGCTGCCGTACATCGCCTTGCAGCTCAAGGGCATCGTGCTGGGCGTGAACCTGCTGATCGGCGCCGGTGCCGACGCCATGGGCACGCGCGCGCAAGACACGGCGCTGATCGTGTCCTTGGTGCTGGCACTGTTCACCATCGTTTTCGGTACCCGCAACCTCGACGCCACGGAACACCACCGCGGCATGGTGCTGGCGATTGCCTTTGAATCGCTGGTCAAGCTGTTCGCGTTTCTCGCGGTCGGCGCGTTCGTGACCTACGGCCTGTACGACGGTTTCGACGACCTGTTCGATCAGGCCATGCTCGCCCCGCGCCTCGAAGCGTACTGGAAAGAAACCATCAACTGGCCGTCCATGGTGGTGCAAACCGGCGTGGCGATGATGGCGATCATCTGCCTGCCCCGGCAGTTCCATGTAACCGTGGTGGAAAACATCGATCCCCAGGATCTACGCTTGGCCAAGTGGGTGTTCCCGGCCTATCTGGCGCTGGCGGCATTGTTTGTCGTGCCAATCGCGCTGGCCGGCCAGATGATGCTGCCCAGTTCGGTGCTGCCCGACTCCTTCGTCATCAGTCTGCCTCTGGCGGAATCTCATCCTGCCTTGGCGATGCTGGCGTTTATCGGCGGTGCTTCGGCGGCGACCGGTATGGTGATCGTGGCCAGCGTGGCGCTGTCGACCATGCTTTCCAATGACCTGCTGCTGCCGTGGTTGCTGCGGCGCAACAACGCCGAGCGGCCGTTCGAAGTGTTCCGCCAGTGGATGCTTTCGGTGCGGCGGGTGAGCATCGTGGTCATTCTGCTGCTGGCCTACGTCAGTTATCGACTGCTGGGCTCCACCGCGAGCCTGGCAACCATCGGCCAGATCGCCTTCGCTGCCGTCACCCAACTGGCCCCGGCCATGCTCGGCGCGCTGTACTGGAAACAGGCTAACCGTCGTGGAGTGTTCGCAGGGCTGGCCGCAGGCACCTTCCTCTGGTTCTACACATTGGTGTTGCCGATCGCCGCCAAGAGTCTCGGCTTGCCCTTGAGCAGTTTTCCGGGCCTGGCCTGGCTGCAAGGCAACCCGTTGAACCTGCCGATCACGCCGCTGACTCAAGGCGTGGTGCTGTCCCTGGCGGGCAACTTCACCTTGTTCACCTGGGTCTCGCTACTGTCACGCACGCGGGTTTCGGAGCACTGGCAGGCCGGCCGCTTCATCGGCCAGGAAATCAGCGCCCGACCCAATGCCCGCTCAATGCTGGCAGTACAGATCAACGACTTGCAGCAACTGGCCGCCCGTTTTGTCGGCGAAGAGCGGGCTCGTCAGAGTTTCCTCCGTTTCGCCTACCGTCAGGGCAAAGGCTTCAACCCGAACCAGAACGCGGACGGTGAATGGATTGCCCATACCGAACGCTTGCTGGCCGGTGTACTCGGCGCTTCCTCGACCCGGGCGGTGGTAAAAGCCGCCATCGAAGGTCGGGAAATGCAACTCGAGGACGTCGTGCGGATCGCCGACGAAACCTCGGAAGTGCTGCAGTTCAACCGCGCCCTGCTGCAAGGCGCCATCGAGAACATTACCCAGGGCATCAGCGTGGTCGACCAGTCGCTGAAACTGGTCGCCTGGAACCGGCGCTACCTTGAGTTATTCAACTACCCCGACGGTTTGATCAGCGTTGGCCGGCCGATTGCCGACATCATTCGCTACAACGCCGAGCGCGGTCTGTGCGGCCCCGGCGAAGCGGAAGTACACGTCGCCCGCCGCTTGCACTGGATGCGTCAGGGCCGGGCCCATACCTCCGAGCGGCTGTTCCCCAATGGTCGAGTGATCGAGCTGATCGGTAACCCGATGCCCGGCGGCGGTTTCGTCATGAGCTTCACCGATATCACCGCGTTCCGCGAGGCCGAACAGGCGCTGACCGAAGCGAACGAAGGTCTCGAGCGACGGGTCACCGAACGGACCCACGAGCTGTCGCAACTCAACGTTGCCCTGACCGAAGCCAAGGGCACCGCCGAATCGGCCAACCAGTCGAAAACCCGTTTCCTGGCTGCCGTCAGCCATGACTTGATGCAACCGCTGAACGCCGCACGACTGTTCTCTGCCGCCCTCTCCCACCAGGAGGAAAACTTATCCAGTGAAGCCCGGAAACTGGTTCATCACCTGGACAGTTCACTGCGCTCGGCCGAGGACCTGATCAGCGACCTGCTGGACATTTCCCGTCTGGAAAACGGCAAGATCAACCCTGACCGCAAGCCCTTCGTGCTCAATGAGTTGTTCCATACATTGGGCGCCGAGTTCCAGGCACTGGCGCAGGAACAGGGGCTGAAGTTCCGCGTCAGGGGCAGCGCGCTGCGGGTCGATAGCGACATCAAACTGCTTCGGCGGATTTTGCAGAACTTCCTCACCAATGCCTTCCGCTATGCCAAAGGGCCGGTGCTGCTCGGCGTTCGGCGGCGCAACGGTGAGCTGAGCCTGGAGGTCTGGGACCGTGGACCGGGCATTCCGGAAGACAAACAACAGGTGATTTTCGAAGAGTTCAAACGCCTCGACAGCCACCAGACCCGGGCCGAGAAAGGTCTGGGCTTGGGCCTGGCAATTGCCGATGGGCTGTGTCGCGTGCTGGGTCATACCTTGCGCGTTCGCTCCTGGCCGGGCCGCGGCAGCGTGTTCAGTGTCAGCGTGCCGCTGGCTCGGGTACAAACCGCGACGCCGGCCAAGACCGCCGAACTCAATGGCCATTTGCTCAGCGGCGCGCAGGTGCTGTGTATCGATAACGAAGACAGCATTTTGATCGGCATGAACAGTTTGCTCACGCGCTGGGGTTGCCAGGTCTGGACCGCGCGCAACCGTGAGGAATGCGCGACGCTGCTTGGCGACGGGATGCGTCCGCAATTGGCGCTGGTGGATTATCACCTGGACGATGGCGAGACCGGGACCGAGTTGATGGCGTGGTTGCGCACGCAACTGGGCGAGCCGGTGCCGGGGGTGGTGATCAGTGCCGATGGACGGCCAGAGACGGTGGCCCAGGTGCATGCGGCGGGCCTGGATTACCTGGCCAAACCGGTGAAACCGGCGGCGTTGCGGGCGTTGTTGAGTCGGCATTTGCCGTTGTAGGGTGATGATTGAGGTCTGTGTTGCCTTCGTAAAGATCGCAGCCTTCGGCAGCTCCTACAGGATCGGGTTTCCACGCGGTCAATGTAGGAGCTGCCGAAGGCTGCGATCTTTTACTCTTTATTCGGGGAGTTCGGCCAAGCCATCGACATCCGTCATCGCCCGCTCCAGCAGGTCCGCCGGCAAGCTCTTGCTGGCCCGCGCCCCGAGCAACTTGAGCTGCTCGCTGCGACTGACAAGGTTGCCGCGGCCTTCCGTCAGCTTATTGCGTGCAGAGCTGTAGGCTTTGTCCAGTTGTTGCAGGCGATTACCGACCTCATCCAGATCCTGAATAAACAACACGAACTTGTCGTACAGCCAACCGGCGCGCTCGGCGATTTCCCGGGCGTTCTGGCTCTGGCGCTCCTGCTTCCACAAGCTATCGATGACCCGCAAAGTGGCCAGCAACGTGGTTGGACTGACGATCACGATATTGCGGTCGAATGCCTCCTGAAACAGCGTCGGCTCAGCTTGCAATGCCGCAGAAAACGCCGCTTCGATCGGGACGAAAAGCAAAACGAAATCCAGGCTGTGCAAGCCGTCGAGCCGCTTGTAGTCCTTGCCGGCCAAGCCTTTGACGTGAGTGCGCAGGGACAGCACATGCTGCTTGATGGCGATCTGGCCGATAGCATCGTCCTCGGCCGCTACATATTGCTGATAGGCCGTGAGGCTGACCTTGGAATCGACCACGACCTGCTTGTCGCCGGGCAGGTAAATAATCACATCCGGCTGGAAACGCTCACCGTCCGGCCCCTTGAGATTGACCTGGGTCTGGTACTCACGCCCCTTCTCCAGCCCCGCGTGCTCAAGCACCCGCTCGAGAATCAGTTCGCCCCAGTTGCCTTGGGTTTTCTGTCCTTTCAAGGCGCGCGTCAGGTTGGTGGCTTCGTCGCTCAGGCGCAGGTTCAGTTGTTGCAGCCGTTCCAGTTCCTTGGCCAGGGAAAAGCGCTCGCGGGCTTCAGCCTGATAGCTTTCCTCGACGCGTTTTTCGAACGACTGGATACGTTCCTTCAACGGATCGAGCAACTGCCCCAAACGTTGCTGGCTGGTTTCGGCAAAACGCTGCTCACGCTCGTCGAAGATCTTGCCCGCCAGCTCGGCGAATTGCGCGCGCAGCTCGTCCCGCGAGCCTTGAAGGTCGTTGAGGCGCTGCTGATGGCTTTCCTGCTGCTCACGCAGCTCGGCATTGAGGGAGGCGGCCTGCGCGTCGAGGCGGCGCAACTCAGCCTCTTTGCCGGCGCGTTCGATGTTCCAGGCGTGGGCCGCGTCGCGGGCATCGTCGCGTTCGATCTGGAGCAGTTCGACTTCACGGCGCACGGCGGCCAGATCGGCCTGTTTGGCGGAGTTGGCCTGGCTCAGGTCGGCGATTTCATCACGGCAGGTATCAAGCTGAGCATTCAAGCCGTCCTGCGTCAACTGGGCGATGGCAAGGCGCTCTTCCAGCAGCGCCAGCTCGGCCTGCCCCGCACTCGCTCGACGCTGAAGTTGCCAGGCCAGTACCAGTAACGGCAGCCCAGTGCCCGCCAGCCCCAGCAATGCGCTGGTCAAGTCCATCGCCATAGCCACTCCTGCCGATTAGTTAAAGCGTGAAGGTTAACCAAGGCGTCAGGTCTTGGACAGCTCAGTCTTCGGTCAGGCCCAGTTCCTGTTGCGCGCGTCGGTCGCCCGCACGCGCGGCCTGACGCAACAGTTCCTGGCCAATTCGGCGATCCCGTGCGTTACCGCATTCACGGCACATCAGCTGGCCGAGACGGCTTTGCGCGGCCACCACGCCGTCCCGGGCAGGCTGCTTGAGCAAGCGTCCGGCGAAGTGTTTGACGTTGGAGTTTTCGCCCAGGCGCGGGCTGTCCAGCAGCCACTCGGCCACCCGCATCGAAAAGCGCTTGGGAGGGGTAACACTAGGGGATGTTGAGGCAGCAGAGATTGATACTGAGCGAAACTTCATAAAGCACTGTGGGGCAGATCGGAAGGCGCGCCACTCTACTCTTTTTTTCGTACAGGTAAAGTCGAAAAAAGCCTGCACGCCCGTCCTAGAGCAAGCGCTTGGGACAATCCACAGAAGCTGTGGATAACTCAGTGGACAACCGTCTTTGAACTCGCGCAAAGCCCTGTGGAATGGGGCTCGCAGTCAAACTGACGATTTTTTCACCAGTAAAAAAAAGCGATGTTTTTCATTGACTTAAATTTTCGTTACAGGCACCCACTCCCGTTGAAGCCAGGATGACAGTGGGATGACAGTCCGCGCAACTTATGTGCACAAGTACCTGCGAGGCGGTTATATCGATGCGCTTTTTCGGCGCGTTTTTCCGTAAAGCCTGGGGATAAACCCGGGCAACCCGCGCAACGATTGATCCTGGCTCGATCGTCCTCTCGGATCAACGGTCGGGTTCTGGGCTATTACGGGGCGCCGGGTCTGCCGGTGGCCCTGTCGGTGGTCTTCGAATCGCTCAGCCGGGACTAGTCGACAGGCACCCCAGCGATCTTTTTTGCGATCCGGCTTCCCTTTGGCAATTCAATCCGTTAGTATCCGCGGCGTTAGTACCAAGCTGAAAGTCAATTCTGGTCGAACAAATCCCCGGTCAGCCTTCCCTAAGAGAAGCCTCCACCGACAAAACGGGATCGACCACCTCGATGGTTTCCAGGTAAATCTTGCACCAACACAGCCTTTGAATCGAAAGCAAAGGGTGTTGCCAAGCTCACTTACTCTGACCGAACCAGCCTGCAAATTGATCAGGATCTTCACCCCGGGCCCAGAACCTTTGCCCTTGATGTGTTGCCTGCCCTCCTAAGTACCTACCTGCCAGCCCAAGCGCGCCAACTTATCAGCGCTTCAAACTGGCTGCTTTGTTCCAGTCGGGTTCTTCGTTCGACCAATGGTGGTCGTCGTCACTGGAACGTTTTAACTTTGCACGGTTCTTATCCGTGTCGCTTGTAGGAACACCAATTATGTCCACTCAAATCCACACTCAGGATGCCATTCGCACCCTAACCAACGCTTTTGCTCCAATGAACTGCCTGATCATGGCCGCTCGCAAAGGCTGCTTCAGCTTCACTCTGGTCAACGAACACGGCATCGCTCGTCACAGCGAACGCCTGTACCCGGATCAATACTCCAGCGCAGAACCGCTGCAGGCTGTGATCGAGCGTACTCGCCAGGCACTGGTTGCCTGAGACGCCAGAAAGGCTGAAAACCTCAAAAGCCCTGCTGAAAAGTGGGGCTTTTTATTGCCCGATATTTCTCATTTCGTGGCCAACGACTAAGCACCAACCGATATAACGGTTATAACTCGAAGCCGGAAATATTTTAAAAACAGTCCTTTACAGCGAAATAATGACACTACACTTCAACTCAAGCGGCTTGATCCGCTTCCGGCGAGCCTGAATCGATCCACTGCTGCCAAGGCCCCCTTCAGGTATCGCCGACCACTTGATGTTTCGAGGGCTTTATGGGAATCGCTGCCAGCGAACTGTGTCGTTATGTGATCCGTCCGACGTTGATCTACCTCGGACGCCATAGCGCAACTGCCGAATCCCTGCTGCTGGGCATTGCCGCCAGTCAGTCAGCCCTTGGGTCAGCCTTGCACGACCGCCGTGGACACGGCCTGTACCGAATCGCCGAACCCCGCCACCAGGCCCTATGGGATCATTATTTGGCCCTGGACCCGGATCGGGCGAGCCTGGTCCGCGGCCTGGCCAGCCAGCATGCTTTTCTCAGCGGGCCGCATCTGGAATTGACCGTCAACCTGCGTTACGCCACCGCCATCGCCTGGCTGCTGGTAGAAGAACAGAACACTCCCCTCCCCGCCTCCGATGACCTGTTGGGAATGGCCCGAATCTGGCGCCAGACTTTCCAGCCCCAAGGTCGTCTGCGAGATTTCACCTACGCCTGGCAAACCTGTGTTTCATCGTTGAATCAGGTCGCCTGCTGACCCACCCATTTCCGAAGATCGCGTAACTTGTCGCGATTTTGGTCGGATTGTCCTACAAAACCGCTCTAAATCAAGCGATACAGGCTATAGCGCCCGGACGAAAATGTTGGTAATTTTCGCCCCGGTGATCACCAGGAGTTCTAATAATGAAAAAAGTAATGCTCAAAACCACCCTTAGCCTCGCCGTTACGTTGGCATCCACCCAGATCTTCGCAAGTGGCTTTGCCCTCAACGAACAAAGCATCAGCGGGATGGGGACAGGTTTTGCCGGGCGATCTTCAGCTGCCGACGACGCATCCACCGTTTTTGGTAACCCTGCCGGCATGTCTCGCCTCAAGCGCGAACAAGTGACAGGTGGTGTTGCATTTATCGACGCGCACGCTGATATCAGTGATACGAGCTCCAGTCCGAATGGTGGTACCAACAAAGGTGACATGGTCCCTTTCATGGGCGTCCCCATGGGCTATTACGTAAAGCCAATCAATGACCAGTGGGCAGTCGGTTTCGGCGTCTACGCTCCATTCGGCCTGGTGACCGACTACGAGAACGGCTTCGCCGGCAAATACTTCGGCAGCAAGAGCGAAGTAAAAATCGTAACCCTGCAGCCAACCGTCAGCTACGCCTTCAATGACAAGGTGTCGATCGGTTTCGGTCCGACCATCAACCGCATTGACGGCACCCTGGAATCGAATCTGTCGCTGAACCCGCTCGCAGCGGACGGTAACGTCAAGATCAAGGGTGACGACACCGCGCTGGGTTACAACATCGGCATCATGGTTCAAGCCACCGACAGCACTCGCGTCGGCCTGACCTACCACTCGAAAGTGAAGTACAAGCTTGAGGGTGACACCAAGGTCAACTACAACCTCCTGGGGGCCCTTGGTCAGAACCCGAGCCAGAAGTACGACGCGTCGCTGGACATCACCACGCCTGAGTCGGTCGACTTCTCGGTTACTCACCAGCTGGACGACAAATGGACTCTCTACGCAGGCAGCACCTGGACTCGCTGGAGCCGCCTGAAAGAAATCTCCGTTGAGAACAGTGGCGTTCCTGCCGCCCTGAACGGCCGCTTCGGTACCATCACCGAAGAACAGAACTGGCACGACACCTGGGCTCACGCCATCGGTGCTTCGTACCAGCTGAACAAGCAATGGGTCCTGCGCACCGGTCTGTCCGTCGACCAGGCACCAACCAACAACGAAAACCGCTCTCCACGCATTCCGACTGGCGATCGCAAGATTTTCAGTCTTGGTGCTGGCTGGAGCCCGACCGACGATCTGACCATCGACGTTGCGTACTCGTACCTGCGCGAAGAGTCGGTCAAGGTCAACAACAGCAACGGCCGCCAGAATTACAGCGCCGAGTATGAAAACTATGCGAATGGTTTCGGTGTTGGCGCGACCTACCGCTTCTGATGATTCACGACGAGCCTGAACCATTGGCTGCCTGAATTGAAAAAGCCCCGCACTCTTGTACAGAGGCGGGGCTTTTTAGTGGCCGTCGATCAGGGTTTCGAGGCCAGGGCTTTCTCAACCGCCTCGATGAACTCGGGATTGTCAGGTTTGGTCAGGCTGGAGAAATTGGCGATCACCTTGCCCTGGCGATCGACCACGTACTTGTAGAAATTCCACTTCGGCGAACTGCTTTGTTCAGCGAGAACCTTGAACAAATGCGCTGCGTCATCGCCGCGGACTTTCTGTGGTTCGGTCATGGTGAAGGTCACGCCGTAGTTCACGTAACAGACTTTGGCAGTCTCTGCGCCATCTTTGGACTCTTGCTTGAAGTCATTGGAAGGAACACCAATCACCTCAAGCCCTTGATCCTTGTAACGCTGATACAGCGCCTCAAGGCCTTTGAACTGGGGGGCGAAGCCACAGAAGCTCGCGGTATTGACCACCACCAGCGGCTTGCCGGCGAAGCGCTGGCACAGATCAATGGATTCCTTGGCCCGCAGCTTGGGCAATGAGCCTTGTAACAACTCCGGGCATTCTGCCGCCTGGACCAACCCGGCAAAAGCCGTCAGCAACGCGGGGACTGCAAGCCAGCGCATCAGCATGTCGGTGCATCCTTGAACAATCGTCAGAAAACGAAATTACTCGCCTTCGCCGCTCGCTAGCAAGCACCCATGCCCAACTGCATCAATGCCAGGCCACCCTGATGCCAGCCCCACCACGCCAGGGCCAGCAGCAGTACGCCGATGGCGATTACAGCCATCCGCGGCCAGAGACTGTTCATGCTGCACTCATCCGGGTTTGCAGACGCGCCACCGGCTGCTCGCGCACCGGCCAGTTCAGGGCTGCGGCCACCAGACTCAAGAGAATTGCCACCTGCCAGATCAAGTCGTAGCTCCCGGTTCGGTCATACACCACCCCACCCAACCAGCCACCGAGGAACGAGCCGAGCTGGTGGAAGAGGAAAACGATCCCACCGAGCATGGACAAATTTCGTACACCGAACAAGGTGGCCACCGTGCCGTTGGTCAAGGGTACCGTCGACAACCAGAGAAAGCCCATGGCCATGCCGAACAGATAAGCCGTGACCTGGGTGACCGGTGCCCAGAGGAACAGCACAATCACCACCGCCCGCAACAGATACAGACCGGTGAGCAGGCGCGGCTTGGACATCCGCCCGCCGAGCCAGCCTGCTGTGTAGGTGCCGAAAATATTGAACAGCCCGATCAGCGCCAGCACCGTGGTGCCGACGGAGGCTGGCAAGTGCTGGTCCACCAGATAGGCCGGTAAGTGCACGCCAATGAACACCACTTGAAAACCGCAGACAAAAAAACCAAACGCCAGCAGCCAGAACCCTGAATGGGAACAGGCTTCGCGCAGCGCTTCAGAGAGGGTTTGCTCGTGTCCGAGAACCGGCAGCGGTTTGTCTTTGAGCATGCTCACCAGCGGCACGATCAGTGCCACGATCAGGCCCAGCACCAGCAATGCCGCGGACCAGCCAAGCCAGCCGATCAGCCCCAGCGTGCCGGGCAACATGGCGAATTGACCGAAAGAACCGGCGGCGCTGGCGATCCCCATGCCCATGCTGCGTTTTTCCGGCGGCACGGCACGGCCGACCACGCCGAGGATCACCGAGAACGAGGTGCCTGACAGGCCGATACCGATCAACAGGCCGGCGCTCAAGGACAAGGTCACCGCCGAATCGGACAGTCCCATGAACACCAGGCCCAAGGCGTACAAAACACCCCCGATCAACACCACCTTCGCGGCGCCAAAGCGGTCGGCCAGCGCACCGGTGAACGGTTGCGCCAGGCCCCAGATCAGGTTCTGCAAAGCAATGGCGAAGGCAAACACTTCGCGGCCCCAGCCGAATTCGGCACTCATGGGTGCCAGAAACAGCCCGAAGCCGTGTCGCACACCCAGGGACAACGCCAGAATCAGCGCACTCCCCAACAGAACCCAACCGCATGTACGCCACATTGATGTCATTCTTGTTCTCCAGTAGCGGGTATATACCCGCTTAAGATCGAACAAACTGGCCTCAAGCCAGTTCGTCCAACAGTTTCAGCAAGATTTCGCGCTTCTCGGCACCCAGACGGTCAATCAACCGTTGCTGCGCCGCTTCCCAGGCCGGCAAGGCCGCTGCCAGACGTTCGCGCCCTGTCTCGGTGAGCAGAACGATACGATTGCGCATGTCCTCACCCTCAACCAGCGTCACCAGACCTTCGCCTTCCAGCACTCGCAGATTGCGCCCGAGGGTGCTGCGATCCAGGCCCATGGCTTCGGCCAGCGACGAGATGCTCGGCTGATCCAGACGCTGCAGATTGCACAGCAGAGAATACTGGGCAACGTTGATCCCGAAGCCGTCGAGGGCGCCGTCGTAATGCCTGCTGACGCCTCGAGCGGCGCGACGCAGGTTAGTGCACAAACATTGAGAAGGAAGCATAGTGCGTGTATATACCCGCGGTTAAATGAAAGCAAATTTTTTGAAACATATTACCGTAGGAGCGAGCGCCGCTCGCTCCTACAACATCAATGCAAGCCCCACCAGCACCGCCACCTCCAACAATTCCAGCAACGCCCCTGCCGTATCGCCCGTCGTCCCGCCCAATCGTCGCACCATCACTTGCCGCAACCAGACAAACACCGCCGCCGCCAATACAAGCGCCCACACACCACTGAGGCCAGCCATCAGCACACAGGCCACGGCACTGATCGCCAACACCTGCTGACCGGCCAAACGCGGCAGATGATCGGCCAGCGCCTGCCCCAATCCACCGGGACGCACATAAGGCGTGGTGAGGAATAACCCCAGTAACGCGCTGCGGCTAATCAATGGAACGATGATCAAGACCACGCTGTGCTGCTGCTCGATCAACGCCAGCAACGCGGCGAACTTGAGCAGCAACACCAAAACCAGTGTCACCACGGCGATCGGCCCGCTGCGCGGGTCTTTCATGATGGTCAGGGTGCGTTCACGGTCGCCGTAACCCCCGAGCCACGCATCGGCGCTATCGGCCAGGCCATCCAGGTGCAACGCACCGCTGAGCACGGCCCAAACGCTCAGCAGCAGTGCGGCATGAAGCAATAATGGCGTGCCCAGCAATAGCCAGTTCAGCCCCCACAGAATCGCGCCGAACAGCAAACCGACCAGCGGATAAAACAGCAACGACCGGCCCAGTTCCTCGGGCGTCGGCATGTCCGGCAGACGAATCGGCAGGCTGCTCAAAAATTGCAGGGCGATCCAGAACGGCAACATGTCAGATCGCTTCCCTTAACAAGACGCCGGATTCGACCGACAAAGAGAACAATGCGCCATGGCCAACTTCAACGTTGAGCAACTGCTCACGCGGCAATCCGCGCGCTTGAGCCAGCAACAGACGCATGACGCCGCCATGGCTGATCAGCAAGATTCGCTCACCCGCATAGGCCGCGTGCAGCCGCTCAATGGCCGCCAACACTCGCGCAGAAAAGTCCGCAACCGACTCACCCTCGGGCGGCGTGAACGAATAAGGATCAGCCCAGAACAAGCCCAACGCCTCGGCGCTGGTTTCCATCAGTGCCGCCGCGCTCTGCCCTTCCCAGGCACCAAAGTGCAGCTCTTGCAGATCCTTATCCAATTGCACCGGCAAACCCAGTTGCGCCCCAAGCTCTTCAGCAAAACGCGCACAACGCTGCAACGGCGAACTGACCAGTCGATCCCAGGGCCCCTGCTCGATCACCGCGGCGCGCATTTGCTCCCAGCCCCTGCCGGTCAGCGCATCGTCGAGGCTGCCACGCAAACCGCCGCCGAGCTCGGTTTCGCCATGGCGCAACAGGTCCAGGCGCAAAGTCATGCCGGGCGATCCGCCACTGCGGCTTCGGCGAACGTCGCCATCTGCCCGTGCAGGTCGCAGGCCAGACGCAGCAATGGCACGGCCAATGCCGCACCACTGCCCTCGCCCAGTCGCAGACCGAGGTCCAGCAACGGTTCGGCGTTCAGGGTTTCGAGCACATGGCGATGACCCGGCTCGGCGCCGCGATGACCGAACAGCAACCACTCACGGCAGGCCGGATTCAAACGCACCGCCACCAACGCTGCGACGCTACAAATAAACCCGTCAACCAACACCGCGATACCTTCCTGAGCACAGGCCAGGTACGCGCCGACCAGCGCAGCAATTTCAAAACCGCCGAGGTTGAACAAGGTCTGCAGTGCATCACTACGCTGAGCGCCATGCAACGCCAAGGCACGTTCAATGACTTGGGCTTTGTGGCTGACACCCGCCGCGTTCAATCCAGTGCCCGGCCCGGCCAGATACACCACCGGGCAATCGAGTAACGCACAGGCCAACGCACTGGCCGCGGTGGTGTTGCCGATGCCCATTTCGCCACCGATGAACAACTGCGCACCGGCTGCGATGGCGCGCTGCACACTGTCACGACCAGCCTGCAAGGCGAGTTCGCCCTGGGCCTGAGTCATCGCTGGCCCCTGGACGAAATTCGCCGTACCCGGGCCGATGTTCAGGTGATGCACACCCGGCAGACTCAACGACGGCGTGACAGTGCCGAGATCGACCACTTCCAGGGAAGCACCCAACTGCCGCGCCAACACGCTGATCGCCGCGCCACCGCTGACAAAGTTGTGCAGCATCTGCCCGGTGACTTCCTGCGGAAACGCCGACACGCCTTCGGCGACCACACCATGGTCACCAGCAAAAATCGCAATCCACAGCTGATCGAGCGTCGGCTTGACCTGCCCCTGCAACCCTGCCAGTTGCACCGCTACCGATTCGAGCTGGCCGAGCGAGCCGGCAGGCTTGGTCAGTTGCTGTTGACGCGCCTGCGCCTGCTCGACCGCTTGCGCATCGATTGGCTTGCACGGGTTCAGCCACCAGGAGTGAGTCATAACGCAGTTCCTTTCAAAGTCAGGGGCAGGCCGGCGACGGTCAGGACGACTCGCTGACAGCGCTCGGCCAGGGCTTGATGCAGCCAACCGGCTTCATCGACATAGCGGCGAGTCAATTCGCCCAGCGGTACGACACCCATCCCGGTCTCGTTGCTGACAAAAATGATTTCACCCGGCAATGACGCCAGGCAGTCCAGCAAAGCTTCGCGTTCGGCCGATAAGCGCTCGGCGTTGTCGAGCATCAGTAGATTGGTCAGCCACAGCGTCAGGCAATCCACCAGCAAGCAACGATCGGCACTGGCGTTTTCCCGCAGTACACGGGCCAGCTCCAGCGGCTCTTCGATCAACGCCCATTCGGCTGGACGACGGGCGCGATGATGAGCCACCCGTTCGTTCATTTCACCGTCCAGGGGTTGGCTGGTGGCGATGTAGGTGACTTGACGCTGACTGTCTGTCGCCAGTTTTTCAGCCAGGCGACTTTTGCCGGATCGGGCGCCGCCGAGGATCAGTTGCAGCATGGTTTATTCCTTAAAATCTTCGGTGAGACGACGAGCCTCATCGCGGGCAAGCCCGCTCCCACAAGGATCGAGGCTGTTCACAGATCTTTGTCCCCCCACGAAACCTGCGGGAACGGGCTTGCCCGCGAAGGGGCCTGTGCAGCCACCTCAAATCCCACAGAGCTCACGCAGCAACGAAGTATCCAGATGCTTCTCCACCAGATCCGCCAGCCGTTCGATATCGCGCTCACGCAAGGCGTGGTAATCGACTTCCTGCACATCCTGCAACCCGGCCCAGCGCAACAGCGCACTGCACGCTGCCGGAGACTCGAACAGGCCATGCAGATACGTGCCGAAAATCTGCCCATCGACACTTTGCGCGCCATCGCAGCGACCATCGTCGAGCTGCACCGCGGCGTTTTCCAGCGCCGGCCCAGTGGTCACGCCGGCATGAATTTCATAGCCGCTGACCTGCGCATCTTCCAGCACCAGACGCCCACGCACATTGCGCAATTGCTTCTCTTCTTCGAGCCGAGTTTCGAACGCCAGCAAGCCCAAACCGGTACTGGAACCCGGTGCACCTTCGAGGCCCAGCGGATCATGCACCTGCTCGCCGAGCATTTGCAGACCGCCACAGATCCCCAACACTTTTCCACCGTAGCGCAAGTGCCGCGAAATAGCCGTTTCCCAACCGTTAGCCCGCAAGTACGCGAGGTCACTGCGCACGCTTTTCGAGCCGGGAAGAACGATCAGGTCGGCCGGCGGAATCGCCTGACCGGGGCCGATGAATTGCAGATCCACTTGCGGATGCAGGCGCAGCGGATCGAAATCGGTGTGGTTGCTGATACGCGGCAACACCGGCACCACCACGTTGAGCACTTGATCGGCCTTATCGGTCTGCCGCTGATCGAGACCATCCTCGGCCTCAAGATGCAGGTCCATCACATAAGGCAAAACGCCGATCACCGGTTTGCCAGTGCGCTCCTCCAGCCAATCGAGGCCTGGTTGCAGCAAGGCGATGTCGCCGCGAAAACGGTTGATGATGAAACCTTTGACTCGCGCCTGTTCGCTGGGCGACAGCAGCTCCAGCGTACCGACCAAATGCGCGAAAACTCCACCGCGATTGATGTCGGCAATCAGCACCACCGGGCAGTCCACCGCCTCGGCAAATCCCATGTTGGCGATGTCGCCGGCGCGCAGGTTGATCTCTGCCGGCGAACCCGCCCCTTCGACCATCACCACCGGATACGCCGCGCTCAAACGTTCATGAGAGGCCAGCACCGCCTGCATGGCGATGGCCTTGTAGTCGTGATAAGCGACGGCATTCATGGTGGTGACCGCTCGCCCATGAATGATCACTTGGGCGCCGGTATCGCTATTGGGCTTGAGCAGCACCGGGTTCATGTCGGTGTGCGGTTCGAGGTTGGCGGCCTGAGCCTGCACCGCTTGAGCACGGCCAATCTCGCCACCGTCGGCGGTCACCGCGCTGTTGAGGGCCATGTTCTGCGGTTTGAACGGCACGACGCTCACGCCCTGACGCGTCACCCAACGACACAGCGCCGTCACCAGCGTGCTTTTACCGGCGTCCGATGTAGTGCCCTGCACCATCAAAGTCGCGCCTTGCACCATCAACGTAGTCATTGCGCTTCCTTAACGTAGGCTTCAAGCGCTTGCTCGAGACGCAGCCAATCCGCTTCATCGGCGGGCAAGCCAAACCGCACGCTGCTGTTGTGGGTGAACAACCGCAGCAGAATGCCGCGCCGGGCCATGAATTCATGCAGCGCTTCGGCGCACTCGGTGATCAGCCATTGGAACAATGCGCAGCCACCCTGAGGTTTGAAACCGTACTGTTCAAGCAGCAACGCTAGACGCTCGCCGGCCTCGTCAGTACGAATGCGCTGTCGAGTGTGCCCGTCCGTATCCGTCAGGCACACCTGCCCCAGCACTCGGGTCGGACCGCTGACCGCCCAAGGCCCGACCTGTTCGGCCAGCAGTTTGAGCAACTTGCGCTCGGCCAATACAAAACCCAGCCGCACACCGGCCAGGCCGAAAAATTTGCCGAAGGAGCGCAGCACGATCAAGCCGATCTGATTGGCGAACGGCGCCAGACTCAAATGCGGGGTGTTGTCCATGAACGCCTCGTCCACCACCAGCCAGCCACCGCGCTGGGCCAGCCGCGAATGCCAATCCAGCAGGCGAGCCGGGGTCAGGCTCAACCCCGTGGGATTGTTCGGGTTGACCACCACCAGCACGTCGAGGCTGTCGAGAAAGAAATCGACTTCCGACTCCAGCACTTCACGCACGATGTAACCGTTGCGACGCCAGGCTTCGGCGTGTTCGGCGTAACACGGCGACAGCACGCCGACCTTGCCGGCCCGGCGCAAACGCGGCAGCAGCTGGATCGCCATTTGCGAACCGGCCACCGGCAACACTTGGGCCGCACCGTAATAGTCGCAGGCAGCCTGCTCCAGACCGTCATCGGTTTCCGGCAACCGCGCCCAGGCCCGCAGCGGGATGTCCGGGACCGGGAATGGCCAAGGTGCCAGGCCACTGGACAGGTCGAGCCAATCGGCTTCGGCAATACCGTATTCAAGCGCCGCCTTGCGCAAGCGACCACCGTGCTCAAGCATAGAACTCAGCCCCCACGCAGAGAATCAGCAGCCATAACCATACCCCGCGCTGGACCAATTGCCAGCCACGGTCGATGGAATCGGCATCCGCCGGCACGCCTTCGCCCAATTGCGGACGTTGATGCAGTTCACCGTGATAAATCGCCGCCCCACCCAACTCGACACCCAGCGCGCCAGCACCGGCCGCCATCACCGGCCCGGCATTCGGGCTATCCCAGGTCGGGCCCTGGGTACGCCAGCACTTCAGCGCCAGTCGGGTTTTGCCCAGCAACGCGTAGGTCAACGCCACCAGGCGCGCGGGAATGTAGTTCAGAACATCATCGATCTTCGCTGCCGCCCAACCAAAACGTTCGAAGCGTTCGTTGCGATAACCCCACATCGCATCGAGAGTGTTGCTCAGACGATAGAGCACCACGCCGGGCGCACCCGCCACGGCAAACCAGAACAGCGCGGCGAACACTGCATCGCTGCCGTTCTCCAGCACCGACTCGGTGGCGGCGCGGGCAACTTCGGTTTCATCCAGTTCGCTGGTTTGACGGCTGACCAGATAACCAACACGTTTGCGCGCCTCGATCAGATCATCGCTGCGCAGGGCCTTGGCCACCGGCTCGACATGCTCGCCGAGACTGCGCATGCCAAGGGCGCAATAGAGCACGAGAATCTCGACGATCCAGCCAACGTAAGGCGCCCAGGAAAGTGCGGTGGCCAACAAGGTCAGCGGCACGACCGCCATCACCCAGGCCGTAACGCCATGACTGCGCCAGCCGCGGCCACCGTAGTTGAAACGTTGCTCGATGCGATCGGCAAAACGACCGAACGCCACCAGCGGATGCCAGCGTTTGGGTTCACCCAGCAGCGCATCCAGCGCGACCGCGGCGACACTCAACAACGCCACACTCATTGACTCACTCCCCAATAATTTTCATACAGCAACTCGTTGAGTGGACGCGCCTGCGCCCAGCCTTCGAGTACCAACATCGGCGCCGGATAGAATTCCTTGACCGGCCCCAGGCAAAGAACGGCCAAAGGCTTGGCCCCGCTCGGTAAACCCAGCAAGTCCGCCAGCGCTTGCGGCTCGAACAATGACACCCAGCCCATGCCCAAGCCTTCGGCGCGGGACGCGAGCCAAAGGTTCTGGATGGCGCAGGACAACGAGGCCATGTCCATTTCCGGCAATGTACGACGGCCGAAGATATGCCGCTCGCGATCGTCCATCAGCGCGGCGACCAGCACCTCGGCGCAGTCGTTGATGCCTTCGACCTTGAGCTTCATGAATTCGTCGGAGCGTTCGCCGAGGGCTTCGGCGGTGCGGATGCGTTCTTCTTCCACCAGCTGCTGAATCTTGCCGCGCAGTGCCCGGTCGCTGATGCGGATGAAACGCCAAGGCTGCATCAGGCCGACACTTGGCGCCTGATGCGCGGCCTCGAGCAGACGCCTCAGCAACTCAGGCTCGACGGTGCCTCCGCTGAAATGCCGCATGTCGCGGCGTTCGGCGATGGCTCGGTAAACGGCTGCGCGTTCGGCTTCGGAAAATGCGTTGTCCGTCATGGCCTCTTCGCGAGCAAGCCCGCTCCCACATTTGAAATGCGTTCCCCTGTGGGAGCGGGCTTGCTCGCGAAGGCGGCCTCAAGGTCAGGCACAAACAGCGCGGCAATCGCCGATGGATTGGACGGAAAATAAAAATGCACATAAGAGGCTGTCATCCGCCCCTCGCGATAAACCGCCTCCGCCCCTCGCCCGCCATTCGGGCTCAGCCCACGAGCAATTGGCTCAAGTTCAGTGCTGGTCAACGAGTGGTGATAGGTGTGCCCACGCAACAGACCTTCCGGCAATTCGACCGCCTGCAAGGCCAACGCGGCAAGACGCTTCTGCATCACCGCATCACCGGCCAGCAAACCGACCAGTTCAGCGCGAGTGCCCTCGACATCGGTCAATGAGTCGAGCAAATACAGCATGCCGCCACACTCGGCGAGCAACGGTTTACCCGCCGCGTGATGAGCGCGGATCGCGGTCAGCATCGGCGTGTTTTGTGACAACGCCACATGGTGCAATTCGGGATAACCGCCCGGCAGATACAGGCTGTCCGCCTTCGGCAATTCGGTGTCGCGGATCGGCGAGAAGAAAGACAATTCGGCGCCCATGGCCCGCAGCAAATCCAGGCTCGCGCCGTAGGTAAACGCGAAAGCTTCGTCCCGGGCTACGGCAATCCGTACACCGGCCAGCAACGGTTCGGCTGCGATCATTTCAGGCGCGGCGAACTCCACGGCCGGCGGTAGAGCCACATCGCAACTGCTGGCCAGTGATTCGGCCGCCGCATCGAGACGCAGGTCGAGATCATTCAGCTCGCTGGCCTGAACCAGACCGAGATGCCGACTCGGCAATTCGATCCCGGTCTCCCGGGACAACGCTCCGTACCAGCGCAAGCCTTCAGTCAGGCTGCCTTCGAGCAACTGCGCATGGCGTACAGTGCCGACCCGGTTGGCCAGTACACCGGCAAACGGCAAGTCCGGCTGATAGCGCGCAAGGCCCAGGGCCAGCGCACCAAACGTCTGCGCCATGGCGGTGCCGTCGATCACGCCGAGCACCGGCACACCGAAGTGCCGCGCCAGATCGGCGCTGGACGGCGTACCGTCGAACAGCCCCATGACGCCTTCGATGAGGATCAGATCGGCTTCGCCAGCGGCCTCCCACAATAGACGCCGACTTTCCTGCTCGCCGACCATCCACATGTCGAGTTGATAGACCGGTGCGCCGCTGGCGCGCTCGAGAATCATCGGGTCGAGAAAGTCCGGGCCGCATTTGAACACGCGAACCTTGCGCCCCTGATTGCGATGCAAACGGGCAAGCGCGGCGGTGACGGTGGTCTTGCCCTGACCGGAGGCCGGCGCGGCGATCAGTACCGCCGGGCAATGACGTGGTTGACTCACAACTCGACGCCTTTTTGCGCTTTGATTCCGGCCTGGAAGGCGTGCTTGATCATGCCCATTTCAGTGACGGTGTCGGCCAGCTCGATCATCTCCGGCTTGGCGCCACGACCGGTGACTACCACATGCTGCATCGGCGGACGGGCCTGCAAGTCGCTGAGCACCTGATCGAGATCGAGGTAGCCGTGCTTGAGGGCGATGTTCAACTCATCGAGCACCACGAGGCCAATGGCCGGATCACGCAGCAGTTCGCGGGACACCGCCCAGGCGGCCTCGGCGGCGGCAATGTCACGCTGGCGATCCTGGGTTTCCCAGGTGAAGCCCTCGCCCATCACATGAAAACGCACCTGCTCCGGGAAGCGCCGGAAGAACAGCTCCTCGCCGGTGCTGGTGCGCCCCTTGATGAACTGCACCACGCCGCATTGCATGCCGTGGCCCATGGCCCGCGAAAGCATGCCGAACGCCGAGCTGCTCTTGCCCTTGCCGTTGCCGGAGAGCACCAGCAGCAAACCGCATTCATTCGGGGAGTTGGCGATGCGTTCATCGATCACCGCTTTTTTGCGCAGCATGCGCGCCAGGTGGCGTTCGTCACGATCGGGGGTATCAGTCATGGGGGAGCTCTCCGTTGAGGCTGGATAACGGCGGGCAGGCACAAGAATAGACGGCAAGAAGCCTGGCATCGCCCACCGTGATGCCGTTGGATGAATCAGGCCGGTCTCCGGGCTCATGAGCGGCGTGTTGCCTGACTGCGCGCCTTCCCATGTTGACATCAACACAGTGGCTCAAGGCGCAGTCTTCACTCATTTACCGTTGCGGGGGCAGCGCCGGGATCATGACGTTTCGTCGCTTGACGATAGCCACTCACCGGCTTCCCTGTTTCACTCTGTCGGCCATCGCCACAGAGCACCTGAAACAAGCCGCGAAGGTTAGAGGGTTGGGGGTGGAGCGTCAATTGAAGACAAAGCGTGGGCTCTCGATATACTGCCGCCCATCAATTACCTGACACCAATCTTGCACCACACTGTCAGCAGTGATATCAAAGCGCCATAGAACCCAACAACACAATTACAAGGGTAAGCAACATGCAAGGCATGATCATCAGCAATCCGAAGCTGGAATTCCTGCGACCGGTGCTGGAACGCTGGTTTGACTGTATCGACCGCTACAACGCTGTACGCGGCGATAACGACACACCTTATTGGTACGACGAAAAAGCCAACCTCGGCCTGCTCTCCGCCGCAGCCTGGATGGCAGAAATGGTCACCTTGCAACAAACGCCGACGCGCAAGCAGAACGAAGAAGGCGAACGCAACGGCCGCGCCGATCTGTTTATCGCCACTCCCGAAGCCACTGCCGAACAACGCGCCTACCTTCAAGCCACTCAACGCTGGCCGCGGGTCAACAGCCTGAACCTGACTCAGGCGCTGCAGGACATCACCAGCGAGGCCAAGAGGATCAGCTACGCCAGCGACCTGAAACTCGGTTGCCTGTTCGTTGCGCCGCAAAAAGCTCAGCAGAGCGCTACACCGGAAGAACTCCAGGACATGCTCGACGACCTGCAAAAGGAACCCAGCTGCGCCGTGGCCTGGTATTTCCCGTACGCCTATCGCAAGTTGCGCAATGAAGCCGGCAATTACCATCCAGGGATCGCCGTATTGTTCAAGGAAGCCCGCGGCTGACGGGTTGAACCATCGAACGTCTACGCTTCTCTATGATTACGTCAATGCATTCATAGGGAAGATCAGTAATGCGCAAACCCCAGCTCGTTTTCATCATCGCGCTCGCCGGAGGGCTCGCCGCCTGTGGTGAAACCTCCAGCCTGCAAGTCTCGGACGGCACAGGCCCCTCGCCCAAGCTGCCAGAACCGAATAAAACCCTGATCCCGACAGTGAACATCGCCCCGGCGATCGGCTGGCCTGAAGACAAGAAACCTGTCGCCGCGACGGGGACTCAAGTGGCGGCGTTTGCCGAAGGCCTCGATCATCCGCGCTGGCTCTATGTGTTGCCCAACGGCGATGTGCTGGTGGCCGAAACCAACGCACCACCCAAACCCGATGATGGATCAGGCATTCGCGGCTGGGTCATGGGCAAAGTCATGGGCCGCGCCGGTGCTGGCGTCCCCAGCCCGAACCGCATCACTCTGCTGCGGGACAAGGATCACGACGGCGTCGCCGAAACCCGCACGGTGTTCCTGGAAAACCTCAACTCGCCCTTCGGCATGACCCTGGTCGGCAATGACCTGTACGTCGCCGACACTGATCGCCTGCTGCGTTTCCACTATGAAAACGGTGAGACGGCGATCAAGTCGCAGCCAATCAAGGTGGTCGATCTGCCGGGCGGCAAGCTGAATCACCACTGGACCAAAAATGTCATCGCCAGCAAGGATGGCAGCAAGCTGTACGTCACCGTGGGCTCGAACAGCAACGTCGGTGAAAACGGCATGGATCAGGAGGAAGGCCGCGCGGCAATCTGGGAAGTGGATCGCGCCACCGGCAATCATCGGATCTTCGCCTCGGGGATTCGTAATCCAAACGGCCTGGCCTGGGAGCCTCAGAGCGGCACACTGTGGACCGCCGTCAACGAGCGCGACGAAATCGGCAGCGACTTGGTGCCGGACTACATCACATCCGTGAAGGACGGCGGGTTCTACGGTTGGCCTTACAGCTATTACGGCCAGCACGTCGACATTCGCGTCGAACCGCAAAAACCCGATCTGGTGGCCAAGGCCATTGCACCAGACTACGCGGTGGGGCCACATACCGCGTCACTGGGCCTGACGTTCGCCGAAGGCAGCAAACTGCCCGCGCCGTTCACTCAAGGCGCTTTCATCGGCCAACATGGTTCGTGGAACCGCAAGCCACACAGTGGCTACAAAGTGATTTTCGTGCCGTTCAGCGCCGGCAAACCGACCGGGCAGCCGGTGGATGTGCTCACTGGGTTCCTCAACGACGAGGAAAAAGCCATGGGCCGGCCGGTGGGCGTGGTGATCGATCAGCAGGGTGGCTTGCTGGTGGCGGATGATGTCGGGAACAAGGTGTGGCGCGTTAGCACGGCTAAATAATGCGATTACTGCCAGACGAAAACCCTGTGGGAGCGGGCTTGCCCGCGATAGCGGCAGCTCAGACTACATCGATGTTGAATGCGCCGACGTCATCGCGGGCAAGCCCGCTCCCACAGGGGATCAGCGTTTACGACAGAGCGTGCGAGCGGTCATGACAACCTCCGCTATGGATTATGTGCCAAGTGCTCGGGCTGCAAGACGCGCTTGGCGCTCAGATAGGCTTTCTGCCAGTAAGCCTTGGACAAGCTGTCCAGCTTGACCGTGCCGCCCGTGGCTGGCGCGTGGACGAAGCGGCCTTCGCCGACGTAGATCCCGGCGTGGCTGACCTGGGAGCCGCCATTGGTGGCGAAGAAAATCAGGTCACCGGTTTGCAGGCCTTCCTTACCGACATTGGGGGCCTGCATGCCGATCATCTCGCGGGTGGAGCGCGGCAAGGAAATGCCTGCGACATCGCGATACACATAACCGATCAGACCACTGCAATCGAATCCGGAATCCGGCGTGTTGCCACCCCAGCGATAAGGCGTTCCCACCAGGCCCAGCGCGCGAAACAGCACGTCTTCTGCCGCAGGAGAAAAGGCTTGGGAAGGACCGAAGACAATCGGAGCGCGGACCACCGGCGCTGGTGGCGGTGGGCGGCTGGCGCAGGCACTGAGCAGCGCTGCGAAGAACATGAGTGCGAGGCGGGCCGACATCGTCATAAGCAGAACATCCTGATCTGGCTGCGGCTTTTTCTGCCACAAAGACAGAAAAGAAAACCGCCTGCGCAGAACGCAGGCGGTTTGCCATCAATAATAGATCAGGATTCTAGCGGCTACGCGGCAAACTTCAAGTAAGACTTTAAGTTCGCCTTACAAACTGTCCGCTTACTTGCGTGCCGTGACGATAGCCGGGGCCGCTGCCGGCGCCATAGCGAGTGCGCGCTTGGCTTCGATGAAGGTCTTGCTCCAGTAGCTGTCGCCCAGGTTATCGATCCGGACACCACCGCTTTTGCGGCTGCTGGAGTGGATGAACTGGTTGTCACCCAGGTAGATCCCGGCGTGACTGACACGACCGCGACGACCATTGGTGGCGAAGAACAGCAGGTCACCTGGCTTGAGGGCACTGCGAGCAACCAGAGGCGCGTCAACGTTGATCATTTCGCGAGTGGAGCGCGGCAGGTTCATGCCGGCCTCTTCACGAAACAGATAACCGATGAAGCCGCTGCAGTCGAAACCAGCCTCGGAGGTGCCGCCGAAACGGTAACGGGTACCGATCAGGGACATGCCACGTTCGAGGATGCTGTCGGCCAGAACCGGAAGCTGGTACGACTTGCCACCGGCGAAGTCTGCCAGTTCTTTATCGGTGGCTGTCTCTTCCTGGTAAAGAGTTTCCTGGAAAAGAACGGAAGACTGCGCGGTAACTGAATTCTTGACCTGCTGTTGTGGCTCTTGCTGGGACACTGGAGAGTGGGCAGCGCAACCGAACAACAGGGTAACGAGTGCGAGAGGCACGAGGGGTGCGAAGCGATTTAGCATGGGCACGACCGTGGCTGATAGTTTCTAAAGAAGCCGAGACTATGCCCGCTATCAACCTCATTTGCAAATTCAATCGATCTTTATGTGACTTATCGGTTTCTCGTTTACATCTAAGCGCTTAAGCCCATTTTGAACCTTTGCGCAGCCTGCCCTCTTGCAGGAAAGCGGATTTGTTGACGCCTGGAATATACCGAAACCCGTGTAAAACCTGGGCTTGATCAGTTTTTTCACCAACCAAGGGTTTCTTTCAGGAACGGGATTGTCAGCTTGCGCTGAGCTTGAAGGGAGGCCTGATCGAGGCGTTCAAGCAGCTCGAAAAGCGCACTCATGCTGCGGGTACCGCGGGTCAAAATAAAATGCCCGACTTCATCGGTCAGGTGCAGGCCGCGACGGGATGCGCGTAACTGCAAGGCACGCAATTTGTCTTCGTCAGAGAGTGGTCGCATCTGGAAGATGAGTGCCAGTGTCAGCCGCGACTTGAGATCCGCCAGCTTCACCGGCAGTTCGCGCGGAGATGTCGAGGCGGCGATCAGCAGACGCCGGCCGCTGTCACGCAGACGATTGAACAGATGGAACAATGCCTCTTCCCAATCCGCCTTGCCGGCGACTGCCTGCAAATCGTCCAGGCAGACCAGTTCGTATTGTTCGAGGTTGTCGAGGATTTCGATGCCACGGTCCAACAACTCGGCCAACGGCAGGTACACCGCCGGCTCCCCCAGTTGTTCGAAGCGCAGACACGCCGCCTGCAATAAATGCGTGCGCCCTACCCCGTCCTTGCCCCAGAGGTAAATCAGGCTTTCCGTCCAGCCGGCGTCGGCTTCGCAGAGCCGCTCGACATAGCCGAGTGCAGCGGCATTGGCGCCTGGGTAGTAATTGATAAAGGTAGCGTCATCACGCAGACGCACACCTAGGGGCAGCTGAATCGGTTTCATGCTGACTGAACAGTTCCAAAGGAACCGTTAGTGGCCTCTGTGTAAAGTTTGCGAAGTTTATACCCGTGCGGCTGACCGCACAATGCGACAGACCATAAGCAAAATCAAAGGTTTGCGTTAATGCATTGGTTTTATGACAGATTCTTTGACGGCGCATATGACAGCCACACGAGCGATACGGGCAAACCTGGCACGAAACCAGACTGCCCGCTACGAGCGATTAAAAACTTACAGCTCGGATTCGTCGACACCGCCGTAGATATCTGAATCCTTATACAAATCGTGTACGTGACGCACCAGGACCATGATCACCGCCGCCACCGGCAATGCCAGCAACACACCGGTAAAACCAAACAGCTCGCCGCCGGCCAGGATCGCGAAGATCACCGCCACCGGGTGCAGGCCGATCCGGTCGCCCACCAGCAATGGTGTCAGGACCATGCCCTCCAGCGCCTGACCGACCATGAACACCGCGACAATACCGATCATGGGATACAAATCGCCACCGAACTGGAACAAACCGGCAATCAATGCCGCACCAATCCCGATGACGAACCCCATGTACGGCACGATCGCCGCCAACCCGGCAATCAGACCGATCAACAGCCCCAGCTCCAGCCCGACGATCATCAAGCCCGCGGCGTAGATCACGCCCAGCGCCAACATCACCAGCAACTGGCCGCGCACGAATGCCCCGAGCACTTCGTGGCATTCTCCCGCCAAGGACATGACGCGCTCTTCACGATCACGGGGCAGCAGGCTGCGGATCTTGGCCATCATCAGGTCCCAGTCGCGCAACAGATAAAAACTCACCACCGGAATCAGCACCAGGTTGGCCAACCAGCCAATCAGTGCAAGACCTGAAGCCGTCGCCTGACTCAGCACCACGCCGACCACATCGGTGGTCTGGCCCATGTGCTCGCTGAACGCCGCCTTGAGCTTGTCGAACTTCCAGAAGCCGTCCGACAACCCGATCTTCGATTGCGCCCACGGCACAGCGGTGTGCTGCAACCAGTCGAGCATTTGCGGCGCCAGTTCATACAAACGGAACAGCTGCTTGGCGAGCATTGGCACCAGCACCAACAGCAACGCGGTGACGATCAATGTGAACAAGGCGAACACCGCCACCACGCCCCAGGTCCGTGACAGACCGTACTTTTCCAGCCGATCCACCAGCGGGTCGAACAGATAAGCCAGCAACAGCGCCACCAGGAACGGCGTCAGGATCGGGTGCAACAGGTAAACAAACGCGCAAAGCAGGACCACCCCACCGAGCCAGAACCAACGCCGTGTATCGGCCATGTACCACTCCTGCTTCTATATAAAGAAAAACTACCAGCGAAAACGTAACTGCGGCGTCGGTGCCGGGGCCGGCGCTGCGACCGGTGTCGAGCCAGCCGCCACGGGTTGAACAGGCGCAGCGGGGGCCGGCGCTTCACCGGCCGGAATCTCCTGCAACCTGGCCAAAGACAACTGCGCGCGCAACTGATCGGGGCTGCCGTTGACCCGATAAAGCACGCGGTCGCCGTCGACACTTTGCAGGCGTGCGCCAAAAGGCTCCAGCAAACGCCCGAGCGTCGCATAACGCTCCAGACTCATCCCCTGCACTTCCAGCAATTGCTCGCTCGACGCACCCGGCTTGGCGACAAAACGCGGCGCCAGGCGTTGGCTGACCGCCAGCATCACCGCATCGGCCAGCGCGGCGGTATCGGCGCCCTGCACGCTTCCGGTTTCTTTCTGATCGCCCAACCACAAACGCCACTTGGCTTGCCATTGGCCACCCTCTTCACGGGCATGCACCGCCAGCAAAGCGTCAGCATTGTAGCGGTCGGATGCGCCCCGCAGCGGTGCCGGGTCAGCACTTTCCAGATTCGGCGCAGTGGCGACAATCTGCTCGTCCAGGTCCGCCAGCGGCAAACGCAGCGGCAGCCCACGATGTTGCGCCGCTCGAAGCAGTGGCGTGGCACTGGCCTGGCCATCACCGACCAGGCTCGAACCTTCAGTGGAATCGTTCAACCACCAACCGAGAATCGACGGCCGGTTGCTACCCCACATGGCCAACCCGGCACGCCGCAAGGCCTGTTCGGTGGTGGCCGGATCGAAATCGACTTTCAGCACTTGCGGCGGCCCGGCCTCATAACCGAACTGACTGATGATCTGCTGAGGGTCTTTGCGCACGGTCGCCAGACCCGGGCTCTGCGCAGCCTTGGGGTCGCCGGTCAGGCGCAACACCAACGTATCCAGCGCCCGCTGAGTCGCCTGATCGCGCTCCTCCGGCGTCTGGCTGCTGACAGGTTCGCGCACTTGATAGAGGCTTTTGACTGTTTCGGCATGCCCAGTCAGGCTGACCATGGATAAACAGCCCACGAACAAGAATTTAAGAAAACGCATAAAAAGATTCCTGACGACAAGAGCGGCTGGAACAGACCGCGTGAAGATGATTGAACCGGGGTCTGTTGACCACACGTTCAAGCAAAACATTCACCCGATCCCGGTAAGTTTTCGCACTGTCATAACGATAGACGGTTAACGTCGATACCTTATACAGCCATCCGGGACACCGCCAACACGGGCAATATCGGTTTTTTTAACGCGATATGCCCCTGCCCGTCGGCACGAGGATGGCCGCTGCCTCTCAAGCCTGATAAAATCGCGCGCCTTCGCAGACCGGCAACAGCCGGGCACCCTGAAATTCGCGGATGGCACTCGCCTTCGTTTGTTTCGGCGGTCCCACTGGACTCGGTCGTTACCCCTGAATCCCCCCTAAAGGCCTGGATCATGAGCAAGCAACCCTCCCTGAGCTACAAGGACGCCGGTGTAGACATCGACGCCGGTGAAGCATTGGTCGAACGCATCAAGAGCGTCGCCAAGCGCACTGCGCGCCCGGAAGTCATGGGCGGCCTGGGCGGTTTCGGCGCCCTCTGCGAAATCCCGGCCGGTTACAAGCAACCGGTACTGGTATCGGGCACTGACGGCGTCGGCACCAAACTGCGCCTGGCGCTGAACCTGAACAAGCACGACAGCATCGGCATCGACCTGGTTGCCATGTGCGTGAACGACCTGGTGGTCTGCGGCGCCGAGCCGCTGTTCTTCCTCGACTACTACGCCACCGGCAAACTGAACGTCGAAACCGCGACCCAGGTCGTGACCGGCATCGGCGCAGGCTGCGAACTCTCCGGCTGCTCTCTGGTCGGCGGCGAAACCGCTGAAATGCCTGGCATGTACGAAGGCGAAGACTACGACCTGGCCGGCTTCTGCGTCGGTGTCGTGGAAAAGTCCGAAATCATCGACGGTTCCAAAGTCGCTGCCGGCGATGCCCTGCTCGCCCTGCCATCTTCCGGCCCGCACTCCAACGGCTACTCGCTGATCCGCAAGATCATCGAAGTGTCCGGTGCAGACATCGAAAACATCCAGCTCGACGGCAAACCGCTGACTGACCTGCTGATGGCCCCGACCCGCATCTACGTGAAGCCGCTGCTCAAGCTGATCAAAGAAACCGGTGCCGTAAAAGCCATGGCCCACATCACCGGTGGTGGCCTGCTGGACAACATCCCGCGCGTTCTGCCAAAAGGCGCACAAGCGGTGGTTGACGTTGCAAGCTGGACTCGCCCTGCCGTGTTCGACTGGCTGCAAGAGAAAGGCAACGTCGACGAAAACGAAATGCACCGCGTGCTGAACTGCGGCGTCGGCATGGTCATCTGCGTTGCTCAAGAGCACGTTGAAACCGCGCTGAACGTACTGCGTGAAGCTGGCGAGCAGCCTTGGGTTATCGGTCAGATCGCCACCGCTGCCGAAGGCGCGGCCCAGGTTGAACTGAAGAACCTCAAGGCTCATTGATGTCCCAGACCTGTGATGTGGTGGTGCTGTTGTCCGGCACCGGCAGTAACTTGCAGGCCTTGATCGACAGCACGCGGACCGGCGACAGCCCGGCCCGCATCGCTGCGGTGATCTCCAACCGCGCCGACGCCTACGGCCTGCAACGCGCCAGGGACGCGGGTATCGACACCCGCACCCTGGATCACAAGGCTTTCGAAGGTCGCGAGGCCTTCGATGCCGCGCTGATCGAACTGATCGACGCCTTCAACCCCAAACTCGTGGTACTGGCCGGCTTCATGCGCATTCTCAGCGCTGACTTCGTGCGCCACTATCAGGGTCGCCTGCTCAATATCCATCCCTCGCTGCTGCCCAAATACAAAGGGTTACACACTCATCAGCGCGCGCTGGAGGCCGGCGACACTGAACACGGCTGTTCCGTGCACTTCGTCACCGAGGAACTCGATGGCGGACCACTGGTCGTACAGGCAGTAATACCGGTAGAGTTGCACGATTCGCCGCAGAGTCTGGCGCAGCGAGTCCACACCCAGGAACACCTGATCTACCCGATGGCCGTACGCTGGTTTGCTGAAGGTCGTTTATCACTCGGCGAACAAGGTGCTTTACTGGACGGACAGTTACTCGCGGCCAGCGGCCACTTGATTCGAACCTAGGAGATTTTATGCGTCGCGCCCTGCTCTTCGCTTGCGCTCTGCTCGCCCTGCCGTTTGCGCAGGCCGCAGACCTTCAACCCTTCTCCGCCAGCTACACCGCCGACTGGAAGCAGTTGCCCATGAGCGGCACCGCCGAACGCAGCCTGACCAAGGGAGCCAACGGCGTCTGGAAACTCAGCTTCAAGGCGTCGATGATGATCGCCAGCCTGACCGAAGAAAGCACCCTGACCCTGGACAAGGACACGCTGCTGCCACAGTCCTACCATTTCGAACGTGGTGGCTTGGGCAAAGCCAAGAAGGCCGATCTGGACTTCGACTGGACCAACAAGATGGTCACCGGCACCGATCGCGGTGACGCCGTCAAGCTTCCGCTCAACCGCGGCATGGTCGACAAGTCCACCTATCAACTGGCGCTGCAGCATGACGTGGCCGCCGGCAAGAAAAGCATGAGCTATCAGGTCGTCGATGACGGCGAAGTCGATACCTATGACTTCCGTGTGCTGGGTTCGGAGAAAGTCGACACCAAGGCTGGCCAGATCGATGCGATCAAGGTCGAGCGCGTGCGCGATCCGACACAAAGCAAGCGCATCACCGTCCTGTGGTTCGCCAAGGACTGGGATTATCTGCTGGTCCGTTTGCAACAGGTCGAAACCGACGGCAAGGAGTACAACATCATGCTCCTCGACGGTACGGTCAACGGCAAGACGGTCAAAGGCAGCTGATTCGCAACGACATGAAAGCCCCGCAAACGCGGGGCTTTTTTTCGTCTGGCATTTGGCTGGGCGAGAAAGTGATCAGCGCACGGTAAAGCGTTGCTGGGCCAGCAGACGGTCGCCCTGGAACACCATGAAACGCCATTCACCGGGAACGACTTCATGACTTTCGGTGAACTCGAAGGCCATCAGGTCCTGCGGAGCACCGGGTACCAGTTTTTGAGTGACTTCCAGTTTGTCGTGACGCACGCCGTCCGGAGTACGAATGCCCGGGGTGAAATAGAGCAAAGTCAGCGGCTGATCTTCGGCGACCTTGCCGGCCAACTGGTAACGCATACCGAATTTGGTGCCTAGTTTGGCGGGGACGATTTCGGTCTGCTGGATCTGTTCATTGCTGCGGCGCAAAACTCGCTCGCCCGATTGCAGTTCGGCTTTCGGGCCAGCGAACACGCCGTATTCCACTGGGCCTTCGACGCGGACTTCGGCACTGGCCAGACCACTGACGAACATCATTGTAGCCAGGGCGGCTAAACGGGTGAGGTGCATGGTGCGCTCCTTGATTGAGATGAGCGCGAGGGTATGACGCAGGGGTGACAGGACGATGACAACCTTGAGTTTGGATATCTGCAGGCTGAAGACTCATTGTGGCGAGGGGGCTTGTCGGAACGCCGCATCGCCCCGTTCGGCGGCGAGCCGTCGTAAAACAGGCATATGCGGTATGTCTGAAAACATGCGATTGCAGGTTTTTAGGGTCGCTTCGCAACCCAACGGGGGCAAGCCCCCTCGCCACAGGATTGCGGTTACTTCACGACAGACCGAGGCAAAATCGCCAAAAAGTTATCCCGCGCAACCTTTCTGGCAACATCCTCCGGCAAGGCATCAAGAAACGGATCGAAGCTGCGCATTTCCTGACCGAGCTTGTTGAAACGTCCCACCACATCGGAACCGAGCATGAAGCGCTCCGGAAAGCGCGCCACCAGCTTCACCCATTCATCCCGAGGCTTGCCCTGCTCGTCCAAGAGGTAAGGCGTCAGCATGCTCCAGGACAGGTCAACGAACAGATTGGGGTAAGCCTCGAGCATTCGCGACAGCGTCGGCAACAGAAAATCCAGCTGAGTCTGATGCCGATGAATCTCCGCACTGGTGCCTGCATGAGCCCAAATGAATCGCGTGTGTGGATGATTGCGCAGCGGCTCTTCGACTTCTGCCAGGTACAGCGGATTTTTTTCACGCTTGGAGGTGATGTTGGAATGCAGCATCACCGGCAAGTCGTTCTCGGCAGCCAGGTGGTAGATGCGGGTCATCGCCTCATTGTTGGCCCGCGGCGTGTCGCCGGACGTCAGCGCAGTCAGATCGTCGTGACGGGTAAAGACTTCACCAATACCCTGCCAAAGCCCGGGATTGAGGTCGAGCATGCGCTGGATGTGTGCCGCGGAGTTTTTGTCATTCGGGTTGAAGCCGGACAGGAAAGGGTGAAAACGCTGGCGCTGCTCGGGCGTCAGCTTATTCACCGCCGCCGCGACGATCACATCGGTCGCGCTGTACCAGTAGGCATCGGCGTCATCGCCGGCGTAATAACGTGGACGCTTGGGTTCGTCTTCGTGCCATTTCTTGGCCACCGGAATGCCGGAAATCATCACATGCTCAATGGCATTTTCGTCCATGGCCGTGAGCAATTTCGACATGCCAGCCGTTTCCTGGAAAAAATCGACGTAATGCAGGTGCGCATCGCTGTAAGCGTATTCGCGGGCGTAGGCATCAACGCTGCACAGCGCCAACAGCCAAGCGAGGCTCAAGCGGATCGGGGGCACAGGATTCTCCGGTGGTGGGCAACTGCGGTATGAGCAACATAGACTGCCCCGCGCAAACAAGGGTTCAGTTGGTAAGAAAGTGGAACGCGAACTTGAAGGAATGCTCTATAACTTCAGGGTCTTTTTTGATCGAATGACTTTTCCACTGCCCGCGAGGTTTCCCATGACTGTTACCGTCAATACTGTCTCCGCCGAAGGTTTTCGTCACAGCGTCCAGATCGATGACCACGAACTCTTTGCCGATGTGTCGAAAGCCTCCGGTGGCGAAGGCACCGCGCCTGAACCACACGACTACTTCGACGCAGCCCTCGGTGCCTGTAAGGCCCTGACGCTGAAAATGTATGCCAAGAAAAAGGACATCCCGCTGACGGGTGTCGAGGTTGAGGTCACGCGCGACAACAGTGAAGAGCAGAAAGGCAAATACGCCCTGCACGTCGAACTCACGCTCAAGGGTGTGCTCACCGACGCTCAGCGTGACGAACTGCACCGCGTGGCCGACCGCTGCCCGGTACACAAGCTGATGACCACTTCCGAGATCAGCATCGAAACCCATCTGTCCGAAGGTGCCTTCAGCCAATAGCGGCAAGGGCTGCGCAAGCGGGTTATGCTCCCTGCGTCACCCGCTCAGCTTGGAATGCACCATGAACACTCCGCTCGTGATCCGCCCTCGCGCCGAAGATGTCGAAGGCCAGCCGATTCTTCGCCCATTGCCGTCAGCCAAATGCCGCAACGTCGGGCCTTTCGTGTTTTTCGACCACATGCTCGAAACCCGTTACCCGGCGGGCAAAGGCATGAACATCCGTCAGCATCCGCACATCGGCCTGTCCACCCTCACCTACCTGTTCGAAGGGCAAATCCAGCACAAGGACAGCCTCGGTTCCGATCAGGTAGTGAATGCCGGCGATGTCAGCTGGATGACGGCGGGTAGCGCAATTGCCCACGTCGAACGCACGCCCGAACCATTGAAAGACAGCGGCTTTACGATGCACGGCTTACAGATCTGGCTGGCCTCGCCCAAGGATCGTGAACACGGCCCTGGACACTACAGCCACCATCCGGCTGCCACGCTGCCCGTCAGCGATAACCTTGGTGTGAAGATACGGATGATTGCCGGGTCAGGCTTTTGCCTCGAATCGCCGGTCCCGGTGCTTTCTCCTACGCTGTATGCCGAATTGAACCTGCAAACGGCGACCACATTGCTGATTCCCACCGAGCATGAAGAACGGGCACTGTATGTGCTGAGCGGTGAGGTGCAACTGGATGGCGAGCCGCTGGAGCCGCATTCGCTGGTGGTATTGCCGGCCGGGGAAGAGATGACACTGTTTGCCGAGAACGACTGTCATGCCGTGTTGTTTGGCGGCGCGCCGCTGGATGGGCCGCGACGGATCAACTGGAATTTCGTGGCCAGCGATCCGGCGTTGATCGATGAAGCACGTCGGCGTTGGGCAGCCGGGGATTGGCCGACAGTGCCGGGGGAAAGTGAGCGGATCGAACTGCCGAAACACCGAAGCCCGCCAACGCCCCTGTAACTGATCGGCGGATTGTTCTCACGCGCAGCAAAGGAATGCATCGATAGCGACTGAACGAACCATGATTTGGCTCATGAGTAACTCCCGGTAAAAAAGCCCCAGAATGAAAAAACCCGCCGAAGCGGGTTTTTTTTACAACGCGGTTAAACCGACAGCTCAACCAGCAGCTTGTTCAGACGGCGCACATAAGCGGCCGGGTCTTTCAAGCTGTCGCCGGCCGCCAGGGCCGCCTGATCGAACAGAATGTGCGACAGGTCGCCGAAGCGCTCGTCGCTCTGCTCGTTGTCGAGTTTCTCGATCAGCGGGTGAGCCGGGTTGAATTCGAAGATCGGCTTCGAATCCGGAACCTTCTGACCGCTGGCTTCCAGGATCTGACGCATTTGCAGGCCCAAGTCCTGCTCGCCGATGGCCAGAATCGCCGGGGAATCGGTCAGACGGTGAGAAACCCGCACCTCAGCAACGGAGTCGCCCAAAGCGGTCTTGAGACGCTCAACCAGGCCTTCTTTGGACTTGGCGACTTCTTCCGCGGCTTTCTTGTCTTCTTCCGAATCCAGATTGCCGAGGTCCAGGTCACCGCGTGCCACGTCGACAAAGCTCTTGCCGTCGAAGTCGTTGAGGTAGCTCATCAGCCACTCGTCGATGCGGTCGGTCAGCAGCAGCACTTCGATGCCTTTCTTGCGGAAGACTTCCAAGTGCGGGCTGTTTTTGACTTGCGCGTAGGTTTCACCAGTCAGGTAGTAGATCTTGTCCTGACCTTCCTTGGCGCGAGCCAGGTAGTCGGCCAGACCTACAACCTGCTCGCCGTCGTCGCCCTGAGTGGACGCGAAACGCAGCAGACCAGCAATTTTTTCTTTGTTGGCGAAGTCTTCTGCCGGGCCTTCTTTCATGACCTGACCGAAGTTCTTCCAGAAGCCTTTGTATTGCTCAGGCTCGTTCTTCGCCAGCTTTTCCAGCATGTCCAGAACGCGCTTGGTCAGCGCCGATTTCATGGAATCGATGATCGGGTCTTTCTGCAGGATTTCCCGCGACACGTTCAGCGACAGGTCGTTGGAGTCGACCACGCCTTTGATGAAGCGCAGGTACAGAGGCAGGAACGACTCGGCCTGATCCATGACGAACACACGCTGCACGTAAAGCTTCAGGCCTTTCGGCGCTTCACGCTGGTACAGGTCGAACGGAGCACGGGTCGGTACATAAAGCAGCGAGGTGTACTCGAGCTTGCCTTCGACCTTGTTGTGGCTCCAGCTCAGCGGGTTTTCGAAATCGTGAGCAACGTGTTTGTAGAACTCCTGGTATTCCTCGTCCTTTACTTCAGTGCGAGGGCGAGTCCACAGGGCGCTGGCGCGGTTGACGGTTTCCCACTCAACGGCGGGCTTGTCTTCGCCTTCAACGGCTGCCACTTCTTTCGGCAACTCGATCGGCAAGGCGATGTGGTCGGAGTACTTCTTGATGATGTTACGCAGACGCCAGCCATCGGCGAATTCGTCTTCAGCGGACTTCAGGTGCAGGACGATGCGGGTACCACGGTCGGCTTTCTCGACGGTGGAAATTTCGAACTCGCCTTCGCCTTTGGACGACCAGTGCACGCCTTCGCTGGCAGCGAGGCCCGCACGGCGGCTGAATACATCAACTTTATCGGCGACGATGAAGGCCGAGTAGAAACCGACACCGAATTGACCGATCAGGTGCGAGTCTTTTTTCTGATCGCCAGAAAGGTGTTTCATGAAATCGGCAGTACCGGATTTGGCGATGGTACCCAGATGGGTGACCGCGTCTTCACGGCTCATGCCGATGCCGTTGTCTTCAAGGGTGACGGTTTTAGCGTCTTTGTCGAAGCTCACACGGATTTTCAGTTCAGCGCCGCCTTCCAGCAATTCAGGCTTGGCCAGCGCTTCAAAGCGTAATTTGTCGACAGCGTCAGAGGCGTTCGAGATCAATTCGCGAAGGAAAATTTCCTTGTTGGAATACAGCGAATGGATCATGAGGTGCAGCAGTTGCTTCACCTCGGTCTGGAAGCCCAGGGTTTCCTTTTGAGTTTCCACACTCATGGTCATCAAACTCCAATCAGATGGCATAAGCCGCGACCTTGAGGGTCGGCGGCGGGTTGTCATCAGAGTTGGGGGCTGAGATCAGGATTTCAAGGGCTCTTCGATTTTGAAGTGAGCCCGGGCCGTGGCAATGGGCTCGGCCTCAGTGCTTTGCCAGGCGGTAATCGCTACGTTTGCCACCCGGCGCCCCTGACGACACACCTGGCATCTGGCCCAGGTATCGCGAAACTGTCCCGCGCGCAGGTAGTCGAGGGAAAAGTCGATAATCTTCGGCACGCCGGGCGAGCCGGTGAAGATCAGCAGGTGCAGTGCCGCCGAGAGCTCCATGAACCCGGCAATCACCCCGCCATGGATCGCTGGCAATAAAGGATTACCAATGTTGTCCTTGTTGGCCGGCAGACGAAACAGCAGCTCATCCCCCACCCGCGAGCATTCAACTCCGATCAGTCTGGCGTAGGGAATCAGGTCCAGCAGCGAAGCGTAGTCCCCCTGCGCATGGGCCTGTTGAAGTTGTTCCTTGAACGTGTCGGTCATTTCGCAGCTCCAGCAATGGCACCGGCAAAACCTTTGGAGCCTTTGACGCCCTTGCCCATGCGCATGAAGGTGCCCACCACATGGGCAATGGGCTGTTCGGGGTCGTCCTGATAGGCAAAACCGCGCGCGAAGATCACGTCGGTGGTCACTCGGTAGCATTGGGCGAAGCCGTATACGTCCTTGTGCGGCTCGGCGGCATGCATGTAGTCGATGCGTAAGTCGAGCGTCGGACAGACTTCGAACTCGGGCAACACGCAAAGGGTGGCCATACCGCAGGCAGTGTCCATCAGTGAGGTCAGCGCACCGCCATGAATCACCCCGGTTTGCGGGTTGCCGACGATCTGCGGGCTGTACGGCAGAATCACCGTCAGCCCTTCGCTACTGGCGCTGTGAACACGCAAACCAAGCACCTGACAATGCCGCAATGCCGACAGGAATCGCGTCGCACGCTCAAAAACGGGGTTTTCGGCCATTTGATAAAACTCTTCTTAGTGTCTGGGCAAAGTAGCGGGCTAGAAGGCAAAAGTTCCGCAGCAAAACAAACTTATATATCTGTGCGAATTGAGGAACTTAACCCTATTCGCTGTGCTCGAAAGGCCAGTAGATATTTTCCATAAGGAGAAACACCCCATGCGTAAGACTTTAGCTATTGCCTTGATGTTGACCGCTTCCCTCGGTCTCGCTGCTTGCGATAAAAAATCCGAGGACAAAGCTCAAGATGCTAACCAACATGCCGAGCAAGCTCAGGAAAAAATGAGCGAAGCTCAGGATAAAGTGAACGACGCAGCAAAAGAAAACGCCGAAGCTGCCAAAGCTCAGGCCGAATCGAACGAAGCAGCGACAAAAGAAGCCGCGCCAGAAGCACCTAAAAACTAAAAGCGTTTTTAGTGATAAAAGAAAACCCGCCAAGTGCGGGTTTTCTTTTATCTGCGGCTTTTGTTTGCAATGCAGTATTAGATCAAAATCGTCCTAAAAGTCGGACTAATCATCAGCAAAAACGAACACACTAAACCCACGAACCACACCAGACTGCGCTGCCAGGCCAGATCTCCCCAATAGCACAACAAGTAAATGATGCGTGTGATCACGAAGATGATTGCCAGCGTATCGATCAGCCACCCCGCCGTCTGCGTGGTGTGCGCCATCAACACCCCTACCGCAAACAATATGAACGCCTCGAAACTGTTCTGATGGGCCGCCAATGCGCGGGCGCCGAAACCGGTTAGTTGGGCCTGTTGCTGACGCGGCAGGTGATTGTCGTAACCGCCCTGCTCGTTCATGGCTTTGGCCACCGGAATCTTTGCCACGTAAATCAACAATGCGCTGATAAACACACACCAGAACGGAATACTCATCAAGCAGCCTCCTTGTTTGCTTCAGGCAATGGCGCCTCTGTAGGGGTATAGACCATCACATCAAGAACGTCGGAGTGAAACTCGCGGCGATACAACACGAGCACGACACCGGCACTCATCAACATGAACAACCAGGGGCTGACGAACCACGCCAGCATGGTCATGCCGAAGTAATAGGAACGCAGACCGAAGTTAAACTGGTTGGCCGCCATGGAGATGACACGGGCGGCTCGGGAAGCGAAGGCTTTACGCTCTTGCTCGGACACATGGCGCTCGCCGATCATCGGCGCCGAGCCCACGAGAATCGCCGCAAAGTTGTACTGACGCATGCACCAACTGAACGTAAAGAACGCATAGACAAACACCAGCGCCAGGCACAACAACTTGATCTCCGACATCCCTTGGGAGGCCTGTTGCACCATCGGGATATCCGCCAGCAGCGACACGGCTCTGTCGGATGCACCCAACACCGTGAGAATACCGGCCAGGATAATCAGCGTACTGGAGGCGAAGAACGAGGCATTGCGCTCCAGGTTACCGATCACGCTGGCATCGGCAATGCGGTTGTCGCGCAACAGCATGCGGCGCATCCAGTCTTCGCGATACAGGTGCAGCACGCTGGCCAGGCACGCGGTGTCGCGGCCCTTCCACGTTGCGTAACGGGTGTAACCGCCCCAGCAGACGACAAACCAGAGCGCGGCGAGGATGTGGATCAGATTGGCGTGGATGAACGACATGCAGGTCCTTGTGATGTGATTTGGCAATGCTTCGACGTTAGCGCAAGGAAAAAGACACCGCATCCCGCCCATAAAAAATGCCCCGTATCGATTGATACGGGGCATTTCTATTTTTGTGCAGGACAACTCAAGGCCCGCTTGTGGCGGGCCATGAAGCAGCTTAAGCCAACGCTTCGGCGCGCTTGCCCAGCAGACGATCGCAGACCACGGCAACCACCAGGGTCATGAACGACGGCACCAGCCACGCCAGACCTTGCTCGCTCAGCGGCAGATGAGTCAGTTGAGTCGGCATCCAGTCAGCCAGACCAGCACCCTTGAGCGCATCGATCAGGCCGAAGATGAACGACACCAGCATCACAGGACCGACGATGCGGCCCTGCTCATGCCAGAAGTCCTTGCAGAAGCTCAGGGCTACCAGGGCGATGCACGGCGGGTAGATGGCGGTCAGCACCGGGATCGAGAAAGCAATCAGCTTGGTGAGACCCAGGTTGGACACCAACAGGGAGAACGCTGCCAGGATGATCACCAGCGTCTTGTAGGACAGTGGCAGTACACGACTGAAGTATTCGGCACAGGCACACGTCAGACCGACCGCTGTCACCAGGCAGGCCAAGGAGATCAGCACCGCAAGGAAACCGCTGCCGAGCGAACCGAATGTGTGCTGAACATACGCGTGCAATACCGCCGCGCCGTTGGCAGCACCGGCGGCCACTTCATGGCTGCCCGAACCGAGACGAAACAGACTGACGTAAACCAGCGCCAGGCCCACGCCGGCAATCAGACCGGCGATGATCGCGTAACGGGTGATCAACGCTGGCGATTCCACGCCGCGGGAGCGGATCGCATTGACGATGACAATGCCGAATACCAACGCGCCCAGGGTATCCATGGTCAGGTAACCATTGATAAAGCCTTGGGAGAATGGTGCGGCGACATATTCAGGAGTGGCCACGCCGATATCACCGGCCGGCAACGCGAACGCGGCAATGCCGAGAACGGCCAGAGCGATGATCTTCAGCGGTGCAAGGAAACGTCCTACGGTGTCCAGCAGACGGCCCGGATAGAGCGAGATGAAGAACACCAGCAGGAAGTACACCGAGCTATAGAGAAACAGCGCCAGCGGGCTCTCGCCAGTCAGCGGCGCCAGGCCCACTTCAAACGACACGGTCGCAGTGCGCGGCGTCGCGAACAACGGGCCGACAGCGAGGTAGCATGCGGCTGCCAGCAGGCCACCGGCGACTTTACCGATCGGGCTGCTCAAGGCATCCATTGCACCACCGACCTTGGCCAGGGCGACAACGGTGATCACCGGCAGACCGACCGCGGTGATCAGAAAACCCAGCGCCGCCATCCAGACATTAGGCCCGGACTGCAAACCGACGATAGGCGGGAAGATGATATTGCCAGCCCCGACGAACAGGGCAAACGTCATAAAACCCAGTGCCAGGATGTCCTGGCCTTTCAACACTTTCATTAAGGAAATACCACACTACTGAATCGGAATTTAGAGAGGGATTTCCCTTATGGGTGAGGGAAATGCTGTCGGCCCGTATAGGACCAACCCGTTTAGCGCGTCGCTGCCTTGTGGGCCGCGGACGCAAAAATGGCTGCTAGCCTAACGAATTTGCACGACAAACGCACTGTTACGGGGCGAACTATCCGATACGCGACACTTCAATGTCGCGTTTACATACCTAATTTTCCTACCTTGGCACAGATCATTCCCACGCTCTGCGTGGAAATGTATCCCGTGACGCTCTGCGTCACATTCAAAGACGGAACGCGGAGCGTCCCTGACGGCATTCCCACGCAGAGCGTGGGAACGATCACCCGGAAACGACAAAGGCCACCCGAAGGTGGCCTTTGTTTGGTGAAGCGTCAGCTAAGCGCGAGGCTTACTTGATCGCCCAACCGGTCAGCTCGGACAAAGCCTTACCGATGTCTGCCAGCGAACGCACGGTTTTAACGCCTGCGTCTTCCAGGGCAGCAAACTTCTCGTCTGCAGTGCCTTTGCCGCCAGAGATGATTGCGCCAGCATGGCCCATGCGCTTGCCCGCTGGGGCAGTCACACCAGCGATGTAGGAAACAACCGGCTTGGTCACGTTTGCCTTGATGTAGGCAGCCGCTTCTTCTTCAGCCGAACCGCCGATCTCACCGATCATTACGATCGCTTCGGTCTTCGGGTCTTCCTGGAACAGCTTCAGGATGTCGATGAAGTTCGAACCCGGGATCGGGTCACCACCGATGCCGACGCAAGTCGACTGACCGAAACCGGCGTCAGTAGTCTGCTTCACAGCTTCGTAGGTCAGGGTGCCGGAACGGGAAACGATACCGACTTTGCCTGGCAAGTGAATGTGACCTGGCATGATGCCGATCTTGCATTCGCCTGGAGTGATCACGCCTGGGCAGTTAGGACCGATCAGGACTACGCCCAGTTCGTCGCACTTGACCTTGGCATCCAGCATGTCCAGGGTAGGAATGCCTTCAGTGATGCAAACGATCAGCTTGATGCCGCCGAATGCTGCTTCCAGGATGGAGTCCTTGCAGAAAGGAGCTGGAACGTAGATCACGCTGGCGGTGGCGCCAGTGGCAGCTACAGCGTCTTTCACGGTGTTGAACACTGGCAGACCCAGGTGCTCGGTGCCGCCTTTGCCAGGAGTTACGCCACCAACCATCTTGGTGCCGTATTCGATGGCTTGCTGGGTGTGGAAACTACCTTGCGAACCGGTAATACCCTGGCAGATAACTTTGGTGTCTTTATTGATCAGGACGCTCATTATTTGCCCTCCGCAGCTTTAACGACTTGTTGAGCAGCGTCGGTCAGGCTGGTAGCAGCGATGATGTTCAAACCGCTTTCTGCCAGTACTTTAGCGCCCAGCTCAGCGTTGTTGCCTTCAAGGCGAACAACAACCGGGATTTTCACGCCGACTTCTTTCACAGCGCCGATGATGCCTTCGGCAATCATGTCGCAACGAACGATGCCGCCGAAGATGTTGACCAATACTGCAGCGACGTTAGTGTCGGACAGGATGATCTTGAACGCTTCGGTAACGCGTTCTTTGGTAGCACCGCCGCCCACGTCGAGGAAGTTGGCTGGTTTGCCGCCATGCAGGTTGACGATGTCCATGGTACCCATGGCCAGGCCAGCACCGTTGACCATGCAACCGATGTTGCCTTCCAGTGCTACGTAGTTCAGTTCGAACTTGGCAGCGTGCGCTTCGCGCGGATCGTCTTGCGACGGATCGTGGAAAGTCTTCAGCTTAGGCTGACGGTACATGGCGTTGGCGTCGATGTTGATCTTGGCGTCGAGGCAATGCAGATCGCCGTCAGCCTTGATCACCAGCGGGTTCACTTCCAGCAGAGCCAGGTCGTGATCCTTGAACAGCTTGGCCAGACCTACGAAGATCTTGGCGAACTGAGCAACTTGCTTGCCTTCCAGACCCAGCTGGAATGCCAGCTCGCGACCCTGGAATGGCTGAGCGCCAACCAGTGGATCGATAGTGGCCTTGAGGATTTTCTCAGGGGTGTCGTGAGCGATTTTCTCGATGTCCACGCCACCTTCGGTGGAAGCCATGAACACGATGCGACGGCTCGAACGGTCAACGACAGCGCCCAGGTACAGCTCTTTAGCGATATCAGTGCACGATTCAACCAGGATCTTGGTGACTGGCTGACCATTGGCATCAGTCTGGTAAGTCACCAGACGCTTGCCCAACCACTGTTGAGCGAATGCTTTGGCGTCTTCTTTGCTGCGAACCAGCTTTACGCCGCCCGCTTTACCGCGACCACCAGCGTGGACCTGGGCTTTGACAACCCACTCGGTGCCGCCGATTTTGTCGCAAGCTTCTGCTGCTGCTTCCGGGGTGTCTACTGCGTAGCCGGTGGAAACTGGCAGGCCGTACTCAGCGAACAGCTGCTTACCCTGATACTCGTGAAGATTCATGCTTATTACCGTCTTCGTTAGGTACTGCGCATTCGGTGCTGCACTAGTTGAAGTGCCGCACCACCTGTGACTGCTGCTTGCGTAGCTGAGCTACGCAAGACTGCGTCCAGCGGACATTCCGCGGTGAGTCTTGCATGCAAGGCTCACGACGGGCCGTACCGCCGTGGTTTCTTATTGTCTTAACGCTTCTTGCGGTTGGCGATGTGGATGGCGCCGCCATTCACAGCCAAAGCTGCTTCGTGCAAGGCTTCAGACAGGGTCGGATGGGAGAAAACCATCATGCCCAGGTCTTCAGCGCTGGTGCCGAATTCCATACCGATCGCGCCCTGCTGAACCAGTTCTGCAGCGCTCGGACCAATCACGTGGACGCCCAATACGCGGTCAGTCTTGGCATCGGCAATGACTTTCACGAAACCGCCGGTGTCGTTGGCTGCCATGGCACGGCCACTGGCTGCGAACGGGAAGGTGCCAACGTTAACTTCAACGCCTTCAGCCTTCAAGGTCTGCTCGGTTTTGCCGACCCACGCGATTTCCGGGTGAGTATAAATAACAGACGGGATCAAATCATAGTTCATCTGGGCTTTGTGGCCCTTGATGCGCTCAACGACCATGATGCCCTCTTCCGAGGCTTTGTGTGCCAGCATCATGCCGCGAACCACGTCACCGATGGCGTAAACGCCCGGTACGGTGGTGGCGCAGTGATCGTCAACGTGCACGAAACCGCGCTCGTCCAGGGTCACGCCGCAATCGGCAGCCAGCAGATCAGTGGTCACCGGACGGCGACCAACGGCTACGATCAGCTTGTCGAAAGTGATGTTCTGTTCGCCGTTGGCATCGGTGTAGTTCACAACGACTTCGTCGCCGTTCACTTTGGAACCGGTAACGCGAGCGCCCAGCTTGATGTCCAGACCTTGTTTGGTCAGGGTTTTCAGCGCTTCCTTGGAAACGGCAGCGTCAGCGGCCATCAGGAAGGTGTCCAGCGCTTCGAGAACGGTAACTTCTGCGCCCAGACGGGACCAGACCGAACCCAGTTCCAGACCGATCACGCCAGCGCCAATCACGCCCAGACGTTTTGGAACCGATTGGAATTCCAGCGCGCCAGTCGAATCGACGATCACATTCTGGTCGACCGGAGCCGGTGGAATGTCGATCGGACGCGAACCTGGAGCCAGAATCACGTTCTCGGCTTCAATGATTTCTACCGAACCGTCAGGCTTGGTGACTTCGACTTTCTTGCCGGCCAGCAGTTTGCCGTGGCCCTGGATCGAGGTCACACCGTTAGCCTTGAACAGGGTGGCAACACCCGAGGTCAGGCCTTTGACGATGTTGGCTTTACGGCCGACCATTGCTGGCACGTCCATGGTCACGCCAGCGTGGTTGATACCGTGGATCGCGAAGCCGTCTTGGGCTTCGTGGAACTTCCAGGAGCTGTCCAGCAGCGCCTTGGATGGAATGCAGCCGACGTTCAGGCAAGTACCGCCGAGGGCCAGTTTGCCTTCCTTGTCGGTGTATTTCTCGATGCAGGCAGTGGAGAGGCCCAGTTGCGCTGCTTTAATGGCAGCCACGTAGCCGCCAGGGCCCGCGCCAATCACTACCACGTCGAATTTCTGAGTCATGTGTCATTCCTTCTCGAATCAAACCGGACGGCCCCTTTTGGGGACCGTCGTGGGACGAAGCTGGTCATTACAGAAGGGCCGCCCATCGCTGAGCGGCCCGTGCAACGAAATCAGATATCCAGCAGCAAACGAGCCGGGTCTTCCAGCAGGTTCTTGATGGTAACCAGGAAGGTCACAGCTTCTTTGCCGTCGATCAAACGGTGATCGTAGGACAGAGCGAGGTACATCATCGGACGGATAACGACTTGACCGTTGATCGCCATAGGACGCTGCAGAATGTTGTGCATGCCCAGGATGGCCGCTTGTGGCGGATTGACGATCGGAGTCGACATCATCGAACCGAAAGTACCACCGTTGGTGATGGTGAACGTACCACCGGTCATTTCGTCCATCGACAGCTTGCCGTCACGAGCCTTCTTGCCGAAGGTGGCGATGCCGCCTTCGATTTCAGCCAGGCTCATCAGTTCGGCGTTACGCAGAACCGGTACAACCAGGCCGCGGTCGCTGGAAACAGCAACACCGACGTCAGCGTAGCCGTGGTAAACGATGTCAGCACCGTCGATCGACGCGTTGACAGCCGGGAAGCGTTTCAGCGCTTCGGTGGCAGCCTTGACGAAGAACGACATGAAGCCCAGGCGCACGCCGTTGTGGGACTTCTCGAACAGGTCCTTGTACTTCGAACGCAGGGCCATGACTTCGGTCATGTCGACTTCGTTGAAAGTGGTCAGCATCGCCATGTTCGATTGAGCTTCAACCAGACGCTTGGCGACGGTGGCCCGCACGCGAGTCATCGGTACGCGCTTCTCGATGCGATCGCCGGCAGCGAAAACCGGAGCAGCAGCGGCAGGCGCAGCAGCCTTGGCAGGCGCGGCAGCCGGAGCGGCTTTCTTGGCAGCTACAGCGGCAACTACGTCTTCCTTGGTCACACGACCGCCTTTGCCAGTGCCGGCAACGGAAGCAATGTTGATGCCGTTTTCTTCAGCCAGCTTGCGAGCAGCCGGTGCAGCAACAGGATCATCTTCGCCTTCAGCGGCTGGAGCAGCAGCTTGTGCAGCGGCCGGAGCAGCGGCAGCAGCTGGAGCAGCAGCAGCGCCGCCCGCTTCGATGGAGCCCAGGACTTCGTCGGACAGAACGGTGTCGCCTTCGTTCTTGACGATAGCGCCCAGCACGCCATCAGCGGTGGCCAACACTTCCAGTACGACTTTGTCAGTTTCGATGTCGACGATCAGGTCATCGCGCTTGACGGCGTCGCCCGGTTTTTTGTGCCAGGTGGCAACGGTGCCATCGGCAACCGATTCCGGGAAAGTGGGGGCTTTGATTTCGATAGCCATTATCTGTGGGTCCTTAAATTCGGTTTCAGGTGCGCGAAGGCGTTAAACAGTAAAGGCGTCTTGCAGCAGTTGTTCCTGCTGCTCAGCGTGCATCGATGCATAACCACAAGCAGGTGCAGCAGAAGCATCACGGCCCGCGTACTCAAGTACGAGAGACTTGTCGTGATTGCCAACGATGCGGCGCATGTGGTGTTGGCTGCAGTACCAGGCACCCTGGTTCATCGGCTCTTCCTGACACCAAACGATATGTTTGAGGTTGGTGTACGGAGCCAGGACTTCGTTCAAGTCGTCCTCAGGGAATGGGTACAGCTGCTCGATACGCACGATGGCGATGTCATCACGACCTTCGGCACGGCGTTTTTCCAGCAGGTCGTAGTAGACCTTGCCGCTACACAGAACAACGCGCTCGACCTTTTTCGGGTCCAGGGCATCGATTTCCGGGATAACGGTCTGGAACGAACCTTCGGCCAGATCTTCCAGGGTCGAGATGGCCAGTTTGTGACGCAGCAGCGACTTCGGAGTCAGAACGATCAACGGCTTGCGCAACGGGCGAATCACCTGACGACGCAGCAAGTGGTAGATCTGGGCCGGCGTAGTCGGAACGGCAACCTGAATATTGTGCTCGGCGCACAGCTGCAGGTAACGCTCCAGACGAGCCGAAGAGTGCTCCGGACCCTGACCTTCATAACCGTGCGGCAGCAGCATGGTCAGACCGCAGAGACGACCCCACTTGTGCTCGCCACTGGTGATGAACTGGTCGATAACCACCTGGGCACCGTTGGCGAAGTCGCCGAACTGGGCTTCCCAGATCACCAGCGCCTCAGGCGTGGTGGTCGAGTAACCGTATTCGAACGCCAGCACGGCTTCTTCGGACAGGAACGAATCGTACAGGTCGAAACGTGGCTGGCCCTTGTACAGGTTTTGCAGCGGGACGTAGGTACCCGCGTCTTTCTGGTTGTGCAAGACAGCGTGACGGTGCGAGAACGTACCGCGACCGATGTCCTGACCCGTCATGCGAATCGGGTGGCCTTCGAACGCCAGGGTCGCGTACGCCATGGTTTCGGCGTAACCCCAGTTGATCGGCAGGCCGCCGGCTTGCATTTTCTGACGGTCTTCGTAGATTTTCGAGACTTGGCGCTGAACCACGAAGCCTTCCGGAATTTCCAGCAGCTTGGCGGACAGTTCCTGCAAGGTTTTCAGATCGAAGCGAGTGTCGTGACGCGCGGTCCAGGCGTGGCCCAGATACGGACGCCAGTCCACGAACAACTCTTTGTTCGGCTCTTTGACCAGGCTTTTTACAACATGCAGACCGTTGTCCAGCGCATTGCGGTATTCGTCGACTTTCGCCTGAACACGCTCTGCGTCCAGCACACCGCCCTGGGTCAGACGATCGGCATACAGCTCACGGGTGGTGCGCTGCTTGGTGATCTGCTGATACATGATTGGCTGGGTGCCGCTAGGCTCGTCGGCCTCGTTGTGGCCGCGACGACGGTAGCAGACCAGGTCGATCACCACGTCACGCTTGAACTGCATGCGGTAGTCGATGGCCAGCTGGGTCACGAACAACACGGCTTCCGGATCATCACCATTCACATGGAGGATCGGCGCCTGGATCATCTTCGCAACGTCGGTCGCGTACTCGGTGGAGCGCGAGTCCAGCGGGTTGCTGATGGTGAAACCAACCTGGTTGTTGATCACGATGTGCACGGTACCGCCGGTCTTGAAACCGCGGGTCTGCGACATCTGGAAGGTTTCCATCACCACACCTTGACCGGCGAATGCCGCGTCACCGTGGATGGAGATCGGCAAAACCTTCTCGCCGGTAGGATCGTTACGACGATCCTGACGGGCGCGAACCGAACCCTCGACCACCGGGGAAACGATTTCCAGGTGGGAAGGGTTGAACGCCATGGCCAGGTGAACTTCACCGCCGGTAGTCATCACGTTGGACGAGAAGCCCTGGTGATATTTAACGTCACCGGACCCCAGCTCGACCTTCTTCTTGCCTTCGAACTCATCGAACAGCTCGCGCGGGTTCTTGCCGAAGGTATTGACCAGTACGTTCAGACGACCACGGTGGGCCATGCCGATCACGATTTCCTTGGTGCCGTAGGAGCCGGAACGCTGGATCAGCTCGTCGAGCATCGGAATCAGGCTCTCGCCGCCTTCCAGACCGAAACGCTTGGTACCCGGGTATTTGGTCCCGAGGTATTTTTCCAGGCCTTCACCGGCAGTGACGCGCTCAAGCAGGTGGCTCTTGATGTCGACGGAGTACGTCGGACGGCCGCGCACGCTTTCCAGACGCTGCTGGAACCACTGGCGCTGCTCGGAATCGGTGATATGCGTAAATTCAGCGCCGATGGTGCGGCAATATGTCTGCTGCAACGCTTCGTGAATTTCGCGTAGGCTCGCCTCCTCTTTGCCGATGAACAGGTCGCCGGCACGGAAGGTCGTATCAAGATCGGCATTGGTCAAGCCGTAATGATTGATTGACAGGTCTGCAGGTGCAGGACGCTGCCACAGCCCCAGCGGGTCAAGCTGGGCTGCCTGGTGGCCACGCATACGGTAGGCCTGGATCAATCGCAGCACTTCAACTTGCTTCTTCTCGTGCTCACTGCTCACGCTGCCGGCGGAAACCGGTTGGGCGCGGCGCTGGTTCTTTGCCAGCAAGACGAAATGATCGCGAATTGTGGAGTGCGAAACATCGGTGGCAGTGTTGCCATCAGCAGGCAACTTCTGGAAGTAGGTGCGCCACTCTTCTGGCACAGCGTTAGGGTCGTGCAGGTAGAGCTCGTAGAGCTCTTCCACATAGGCAGCGTTACTACCGGATAGGTAGGCGCTGTTCCACATGCGCTGCATCACGCTTTCTTGCATGCTTGGTCACCCTCGGTTAGGGGAACACCACCGGCGTCGACACCGAGAAAACTTGCAGAAGTCCGAATGCAGCGACTAAAACAAGCCACTTAGGATCACGCTGATAGTCCGGGTACCAGCCCGGATGCCCCTGCTTGTCTCATTTCTTCAAAATAAGAGCTGCAGCCTTATAAGCTGCTGCTCAGGTTAAAACTACGGCGCCGGTTGAAGCCTGCGCCGTAGCATCTACGGGTATTGCGGTCCTACGGGTACAGCAGCTGAATCACACGCCGCTTTGCAGCAGCATGTTACGAATGTGACCGATGGCCTTAGTCGGGTTCAGGCCTTTCGGACAAACGTTGACGCAGTTCATGATGCCCCGGCAGCGGAATACGCTGAACGGGTCATCCAGCGAAGCCAGACGCTCGGACGTCTTGTTGTCGCGGCTGTCTGCCAGGAAGCGATAAGCTTGCAGCAGAGCAGCCGGACCCAGGAACTTGTCCGGGTTCCACCAGAAGGACGGGCACGAAGTCGAGCAGCAAGCACACAGGATGCACTCGTACAGACCGTCGAGCTTTTCACGCTCTTCAGGGGACTGCAGACGCTCGATGGCCGGAGCCGGCGTGTCGTTCTGCAGGTATGGCTTAACCTTTTCGTATTGCTTGTAGAAGATGCTCATATCGACGACCAGGTCACGGATAACCGGCAAACCTGGCAGCGGACGGACGATCAGCTTGTTACGTTTTACGACGGCAGACAGCGGCGTGATGCACGCCAGACCGTTCTTGCCGTTGATGTTCATGCCGTCGGAACCGCAAACACCTTCACGGCAAGAGCGACGATAGGAGAAACCTTCGTCCTGCTCTTTGATCAGGGCCAGCACGTCCAGCACCATCAGGTCTTTACCACCGGTATCAACCTGGAATTCCTGCATGAACGGCGCAGCGTCCTGATCAGGGTTGTAACGATAAACACTGACTTGCAACATGGCGGCCACCCTTAATAAGTCCGAATCTTAGGTTCAAAAGTCGGAACAGTCTTCGGCGAGAAGTTCACAGCACGCTTGGTCACGCGCTTGTCACCCGGGAAGTACAGGGTGTGGCACAGCCAGTTTTCGTCGTCACGGTCTTCGAAGTCTTCACGGGCGTGAGCACCGCGGGACTCTTTGCGTACTTCTGCAGCGATGGCAGTGGCTTCGGCCACTTCCAGCAGGTTCTGCAGTTCCAGCGCTTCGATACGCGCGGTGTTGAACGCCTGGCTCTTGTCGTTGATCTTGACGTTGGCGATACGGCCACGCAGATCAGCCAGCTGAGCAATACCCTTCTGCATGTATTCGCCGGTGCGGAACACACCGAAGTAGTTCTGCATGCAGTTTTGCAGTTCGCGACGCAGGGTTGCCACGTCTTCACCTTCGGTACGCTCGTTCAAAGCGGACAGACGTGCCAGGGCCGCGGTGATGTCAGCGTCGGTGGCCTCATCGTATTCGATACCGTCGGTCAGCGCTTTTTCCAGGTGCAGGCCGGCAGCGCGGCCGAATACCACCAGGTCGAGCAGCGAGTTGCCGCCCAGACGGTTGGCGCCGTGAACCGATACGCACGCCACTTCACCCACTGCGAACAGGCCAGGGATGATTTCGTCGACGCCTTCGTCGTTCTGGGTGATTGCCTGACCGTGAATGTTGGTCGGAACGCCGCCCATCATATAGTGGCAGGTCGGAACAACCGGAACCGGAGCAACAACAGGGTCAACGTGTGCGAAAGTCTTGGACAGTTCGCAGATGCCTGGCAGACGGCTGTGCAGCACTTCCTCGCCCAAGTGGTCGAGTTTGAGCATTACGTGGTCGCCATTCGGACCGCAACCGTTACCGGCGATGATTTCTTTAACCATCGAACGGGCAACAACGTCACGACCGGCAAGGTCTTTGGCGTTCGGAGCATAACGCTCCATGAAACGCTCGCCGTGCTTGTTGATCAGGTAACCACCTTCACCACGGCAACCTTCGGTGACCAGTACACCGGCGCCGGCGATGCCGGTCGGGTGGAACTGCCACATTTCGATGTCTTGTACCGGTACGCCGGCACGCAGCGCCATACCAACGCCGTCACCGGTGTTGATCAGGGCGTTGGTGGTCGAAGCGTAGATACGACCTGCACCGCCGGTGGCCAGTACGGTGGCCTTGGCACGGATGTAGGTGGTTTCACCGGTTTCGATGCAGATGGCAATCACGCCGACGAATGCGCCTTCCTGGTTTTTCACCAGATCAACAGCGTAGTACTCGTTCAGGAACGTGGTGCCAGCTTTCAGGTTGCCCTGATAAAGGGTGTGCAGCAGCGCGTGACCGGTACGGTCGGAAGCGGCGCAGGTACGGGCGGCCTGGCCACCTTTACCGTAATCCTTCGACTGACCGCCGAATGGACGCTGGTAGATACGACCCTGTTCGGTACGCGAGAACGGCATACCCATGTGGTCCAACTCGTATACGGCGGCAGGACCTTCCTGACACATGTATTCGATAGCGTCCTGGTCACCGATATAGTCGGAACCCTTGACGGTATCGTACATGTGCCAGCGCCAGTCATCGTTCGGATCGGCAGACGCAATGGCGCAAGTGATGCCGCCCTGGGCCGACACGGTGTGCGAACGAGTCGGGAAAACCTTGGTGATCACGGCAGTCTTGTGACCGCCCTGTGCCAGTTGCAGCGCAGCGCGCATGCCGGCACCGCCACCACCAATGATGATGGCGTCGAAAGAAATCGTTGGAATGTTAGCCATGAATCAGATACCCCAGAGAATCTGCACACCCCAGACGAAGTAAGCGAACATCGCAACGCCGCATACTGCCTGGAAAAGGAAACGTACTGCAGTCGCGGACTTGCCCAGCGCCATCGGCGTCAGGTAGTCGGTCGCGATGGTCCACATGCCGACCCAGGCGTGAGCGCCCAGGGCTACAAGGGCCAGCAGACTGAAGATACGCATCCCGTTGTGGGCGAACAGGGCATGCCACTGGTCATAGCCAATGCCTGGATTCGCAACGAGGTATCCGATCAGGAAGATGAAATAAGCCGCGAGAACAACCGCAGACACACGTTGCGCCATCCAGTCATAGAGGCCCGAACGCGAAAGGTTCGTAACGCTGGTTACCATATCCAAACTCCTGCCAGAACGATCAACACCACGGAAACGGCGATGATAATTTTCGAGCCCAGGCGGCCGCCTTCAAGCGTCTCGCCGATGCCCATATCCATGATCAAGTGGCGCACACCGGCTACCAGGTGATACAGAAGAGCGGACAGGAGGCCCCATGCTACGAACTTGGCCAGCGGACTGGTCAAGCATGCCTTCACCTCGGCAAAACCTTCCTCGGAACCCAGAGACTTGCCCAATGCATACAGCATGAAGCCAAGGCCCAGGAAGAGGATGATGCCGGAAACACGGTGAAGAAACGACGTAACGCCGGTGATGGGGAGTTTGATGGTCCTTAGGTCTAGGTTTACAGGTCGTTGGCTTTTCACGGCTTTTTTTTCACACTGAAGAGCCCCTAACAATCAGGGCAAAGTTGTTGGGGAGTGCACTGGTCAGGTAACCACCACCCAGGGATGCGACCCCCAATAAAGCAGGCCCAAAAGCCCCTGGCGGTCGGTGGCCGAGTATAGACAGTTAGGCTACTAATGACAACGCGTTCACCTTCCCCTAATAGCTGATTGCACAAGTGAGATAAAAGGCGTAAACGGCAGTCAATTTCGAGGAAAAAGTCCGGTTAAAGCCTTCTGGAGCAAGACTTTAGGCAAATTGACATTCGAATTTATCTCACTATAGTGGTGCGGGCCCTGCGTGGGGGGTCTGTCTGATGATTTCAAGCATAAATAGGAGGCCACATGGCTGACAAAAAAGCGCAGTTGATCATCGAGGGCGCAGCCCCCGTCGAGCTGCCCATTTTAACCGGCACCGTTGGTCCCGATGTTATCGACGTTCGGGGCCTGACGGCCACGGGCCGTTTCACCTTTGACCCTGGTTTCATGTCGACTGCCTCCTGCGAGTCGAAGATCACCTATATCGACGGCGACAACGGCATTCTGCTGCACCGCGGCTACCCGATCGAACAGCTGGCTGAAAAGTCGGACTACCTGGAAACCTGCTATCTGCTGCTCAACGGCGAATTGCCGACCGCAGAGCAGAAGGCCCAGTTCGTAGGCACCGTGAAGAACCACACCATGGTTCACGAGCAATTGAAGACCTTCTTCAACGGCTTCCGTCGCGACGCCCACCCGATGGCCGTCATGTGCGGCGTAGTTGGCGCCCTCTCGGCCTTCTACCACGACTCCCTCGACATCAATAACCCGCAGCATCGCGAAATCTCCGCGATCCGCCTGGTTGCCAAGATGCCGACCTTGGCCGCAATGGTTTACAAGTACTCCATGGGCCAACCCATGATGTACCCGCGCAACGACCTGTCGTACGCGGAAAACTTCCTGCACATGATGTTCAACACCCCGTGCGAGATCAAACCGATCAGCCCGGTACTCGCCAAGGCCATGGACCGGATCTTCATCCTCCATGCCGACCACGAGCAAAACGCATCGACTTCTACCGTACGTCTGGCCGGTTCGTCGGGTGCCAACCCGTTCGCCTGTATCGCCGCCGGTATCGCTGCACTGTGGGGCCCTGCCCACGGCGGTGCGAACGAAGCCGTTCTGACCATGCTTGACGAGATTGGCGATGTTTCGAACATCGACAAGTACATCGCCAAGGCCAAGGACAAGAACGATCCGTTCAAATTGATGGGCTTCGGTCACCGGGTTTACAAGAACCGCGACCCACGCGCCACCGTCATGAAGCAAACCTGCGACGAAGTACTGAAAGAGCTGGGCATCACCAACGATCCGCAGCTCGAACTGGCCATGCGCCTGGAAGAGATCGCCCTGACCGATCCGTACTTCATCGAACGCTCGCTGTACCCGAACGTCGACTTCTACTCGGGGATCATCCTCAAGGCGATCGGCATTCCAACCAGCATGTTCACCGTGATCTTCGCCCTGGCGCGGACTGTCGGCTGGATCTCCCACTGGAAAGAAATGCTCTCCAGCCCGTACAAGATCGGCCGCCCGCGCCAGTTGTACACCGGCTACGAGTCGCGCGACATCACCAAGCTGGAAGACCGCGAATAAGACCTGTCTTGCGATAATGTCTTGAGCTGTACCGGGAACGGCCTCTATTTAGATAGGGGCCGTTTTTGTTTGTGCCTGATGTTGAATTACTCGGCGGCCTGAGGGTCGACCGGGCTCCATGGTTGTGTACATATCCGTTTCTTCGATTGCGCCGGCTGGCGGTTTCGCTTTTACAGCGAGTCACTTTCGAAAAGCGCGAAAGTAACCAAAGCGCTTCTGCCCCTGTCGCTCGGTGCCATCGGCCATCCATGCCGGGTTGCCCACTGCGCAGAACCTCCACTCGGCCTCTCAAGGGGGCGGTGCGTCAACATCAAAAGCTGCAGGCGAGCTAACGCTCGGCCTGTTGAGTGGTGAAAGGCAAGGCGGATGTGCTCTGATTTTTTGTGGGAGCGGGCTTGTCGGGTCGCCGCATCGCTGCGATGGCGGCCTGTCAGCCGACCAATCTTCCCGGGATGTACCCAGTCCAACTGTGGGAGCTGGCTTGCCTGCGATGGCGACCCGTCAGCCGATCAATCTTCCCGAGATGCACCCAGTCCAACTGTGGGAGCGAGCCTGCTCGCGAAGCTGTTGATCTTGCCGTTGCTTTGGCTTTTGATCTTGATCTTGATCTGTTGCCCCTTTCCCAGAGGCCGAACGCAGGCGTTGCGCAGGGGGCACCGCGGCAAGGATGCCGCGGTAGCCGCCCCCGGCCATGGATGGCCGATGGCGGCGGGCCCCCGGAGCAATGCCGGAGTGAGGGCATGCCGAGCCTAAGCGAGGCACCGAATGGCGGGGCAAAAGCGCTTTGGTTACTTTCGCGCTTTTCGAAAGTGACTCGCTGTAAAAGCGAAACCATAGGCGGCCATAACCGCAGAAACGGATATGTACACAACCATGGAGCCCGGTCGGCTATCAGGCCGCCTTCGCGGGCAAGTCGGATCGCCGCACCGCTCGCTCCTACAAGGGGCGATAACCGCCCAATAAAAAATGCCCCAGTCTCTCAACCGGGGCATTCGTTTTAGCGCAGCTTATATATAGAAGCCTTAGTGCGAAACCGCCCCACTCGCCCCCAACCCGGTCTGCGAACGAACAAACTGCGGGAAGAACAACGCACGTTCGTTCACACCCTCGGCCGACTTGTCAGTGACCGAGAAGAACCAGATCCCGACAAACGCAATGGCCATGGAGAACAGCGCCGGGTATTCATACGGGAAGATCGCCTTCTCGTGACCCAGGATCTGCACCCAAATGGTTGGCCCCAACACCATCAAGCCAACAGCACTGATCAGACCCAGCCAGCCGCCGATCATCGCACCGCGAGTCGTCAGCTTCTTCCAGTACATCGAAAGCAGCAGCACCGGGAAGTTACAGCTCGCCGCGATGGAGAACGCCAGGCCCACCATGAACGCGATGTTCTGCTTCTCGAACAGAATACCCAGGCCGATCGCCAGCACCGCCAAAGCAATGGTGGTGATTTTCGAGACACGGATCTCGTCCTTCTCGTTGGCCTTGCCCTTCTTGATCACACTGGCATACAGGTCATGGGACACCGCCGAAGCACCGGCCAGGGTCAGACCAGCTACCACCGCCAGGATGGTTGCGAACGCCACCGCCGAGATGAAGCCCAGGAAGATACTGCCACCCACCGCGTTGGCCAAATGCACCGCCGCCATGTTGTTGCCGCCCATCAGCGCGCCAGCCGCATCTTTGAAGGCCGGGTTGGTGCTGACCAGCAGGATCGCGCCGAAGCCGATGATGAAGGTCAGGATGTAGAAGTAGCCAATGAAGCCGGTTGCATACAGCACGCTTTTACGTGCTTCTTTAGCGTCGCTCACGGTGAAGAAGCGCATCAGAATGTGCGGCAGGCCAGCGGTACCGAACATCAGCGCCAGGCCGAGGGAGAACGCCGAGATCGGATCTTTCACCAGGCCGCCCGGGCTCATGATCGCTTCACCTTTAGGGTGAACCTTGATCGCCTCGGAGAACAGCGCGTTGAAGTCGAAGTTGACGTGCTTCATCACCATCAGCGCCATGAACGAGGCACCGGACAGCAACAGCACCGCCTTGATGATCTGCACCCAAGTGGTCGCCAGCATGCCGCCGAACAGCACGTACATGCACATCAGGATACCGACCAGGATCACCGCAACGTGATAGTCGAGACCGAACAGCAGCTGAATCAGCTTGCCGGCACCAACCATTTGCGCGATCAGGTAGAACGCCACCACCACCAGCGAACCACACGCCGACAGCGATCGGATCTGTGTTTGCCCGAGGCGATAGGACGCCACATCGGCAAAGGTGTACTTGCCCAGGTTGCGCAGGCGCTCGGCGATCAGGAACAGAATGATCGGCCAGCCCACCAGGAAGCCGATCGAGTAGATCAGGCCATCGTAGCCGGAGGTGAACACCAGGGCGGAAATACCCAGGAAGGACGCCGCGGACATGTAGTCACCGGCAATCGCCAGACCGTTCTGGAAACCGGTGATCTTGCCGCCCGCCGCATAGTAGTCGGCGGCCGAGTTGTTTTTCTTGGAAGCCCAGTAAGTGATGCACAGGGTCGCACCCACGAATGCCACGAACATCAGGATCGCGGAAACGTTGAGCGGTTGTTTCTGCACTGCACCCGTCAGGGCTTCAGCCGCCCAGGCGCCAGGTGCAAAAGCTGCGATGCTCAATAGAGCCATAAGACGCCGGATCATTGCTGAGCCTCCTTGAGAATCGCATTGTTCAAGTCGTCGAATTCGCCATTGGCGCGTCGCACGTAGATGCCCGTCAGGATGAAGGCCGAAACAATCAGCCCGACACCAATCGGAATGCCCCAGGTAATCGATGACTCAGGGCTGATTTTCGCGCCCAGAATATGCGGCCCGTAAGCAATTAAAAGGATGAATCCGGAGTACAGCCCAAGCATGATCGCTGAAAGAATCCAGGCGAATCGTTCTCTCTTGCTGACCAGCTCTTTGAAGCGCGAGCTGTTTTGAATCGAGAGGTAAATGCTGTCGTTCATTGTTTTTATCCTCGCAGCACAGATTTAGTTGGAACGGTATCCACTCTATGCGGCTGCCGGACAGGTTCCAGACGACCTTAGTATTAGAACGACATGACAGAGCCGCCATTATTCAGCATGCATTAAACAATATAGGAGCGGGCTTGCTCGCGAAGGAGGAGTGTCAGCCAACATCGATGCTGAATGACACACCGCTTTCGCGAGCAAGCCCGCTCCCACATAAAAAAACAAAAGGCCCCTTGGCACTTATGCCAAAGGGCCTCGAGAGGTGCTGATTAGACGCTTCAGGTCAAATCATTTGGTCCAGTCGGCAACGCGATCAGGGTGTTTGGCCACCCAATCCTTCGCTGCAGCTTCAGGCTTGGCGCCGTCCTGAATCGCCAACATGACTTCGCCGATTTCGTCTTTCGACGCCCATTGGAAGTTCTTCAGGAACTTCGCAACTTCCGGCGCTTTGGTTGCCAGTTCTTTACTGCCGATGCTGTTCACGGTTTCAGCCGCGCCATAAACGCCTTTCGGGTCGTCCAGGAAGCGCAGTTTCCACTTGGCGAACATCCAGTGCGGCACCCAACCGGTGACGGCAATGGATTCGTTTTTCTTCTCGGCACGGGTCAGCTCGGCAATCATGCCGGCGCCGGAACTGGCCTTGAGGGTGTAGCCGTCCAGGCCATAGTCCTTGATCGCCTGCTCGGACTTGAGCATCACGCCTGAACCGGCATCGATACCGACGATACGATTTTTGAAGCTGTCGTCGGTTTTCAGATCGGCAATAGACTTGGCCTTGACGTACTCCGGCACGATCAAGCCGATTTTCGCATCCTTGAAGTTCGGGCCGTAATCGACGACCTGATCCTTGTTCTTGGTCCAGTATTCACCGTGGGTCACGGGCAGCCACGCCGACAGCATGGCGTCGAGTTTGCCAGTGGCCACACCCTGCCACATGATCCCGGTGGCAACCGCTTGCAGCTTCACGTCATAACCGAGTTTCTGCCTGATCACTTCTGCGGCCACGTTGGTCGTGGCGACGCTGTCCGACCAGCCGTCTACATAACCGATCGTCACTGCCTTGCCTTCGGCACTGGCCATCGTAGAACTGATCGCCAGCACCAAAGCGGCACCTGCGCCCAAGAGTCGTCGCATCTTCATCGTTACTTCCCCGAAAGTGCTGCGCTCGACGGATGCCGAGCCGCTCAACGTATTGTTATGGTGCACAGCGCCCCCATCACGCCTCACCGCAAACTCGTTCAAACATCAGCGGAGTACTGACGATTGGATGATCAACCTGACGCCCACGATGACCTGCTCTGCCAGCGACCTCAAGGCATCGAGAAACGACATCAGAAGGCCATTAATTGCAACCGCCGCAACTCCATCCGCCACCCCGCCCGAACTTTGCATGACAAAATTATGCAGGCCACCAAGCGCGGGACAAATGCAGGTAACATGCGCGGCTTTGTTCCCAGACGGCCTGACCATGCCCGCGACATCCCGCTTTCCTTTTTTTGCTTATTTATTTGCCTGCCTGCTGGGGCTTTTTGCCCTCGGTGGCTTCTGGTATGGACTCGGCAAACCGGTGATCCTGCCGGACGTGGCCAGCGCAACACACAAGCTGCAATGCGCCTCCTACACCCCGTTCGACAAAGACCAATCGCCGTTCGATGTGCCGTTTAAACTGCGCCCCGAGCGCATGGACGCCGACCTCGCGCTGCTGGCAACCCGTTTCGAATGCATCCGCACCTATTCCATGACCGGCCTCGAAGCCCTGCCCGATCTGGCGCGCAAGCACGGCTTGAAGCTAATGATCGGCGCCTGGGTCAACAGCAACCCGGTGGACACTGCCAAGGAGGTCGACCTGCTGATCGCCTCGGCCAATGCCAACGCCGACGTAGTGACCTCGGTGATCGTAGGTAACGAAACCCTGCTGCGCAAGGAAGTCACCGGCGCACAGTTGGCGACGCTGATTAACAAGGTCAAAAGTCAGGTCAAACAACCGGTGACCTACGCCGACGTCTGGGAGTTCTGGCTCAAGCACCCGGAAATAGCCCCGGCAGTAGACTTCCTGACCATCCATTTGCTGCCGTACTGGGAAGACGATCCGTCGAACATCGACGCAGCGCTGCAGCATGTGGCCGAAGTGCGTCAGGTGTTCGGCAACAAATTTGCGCCCAAAGACGTGGTGATTGGCGAAACCGGCTGGCCGAGCGAAGGCCGTCAGCGCGAAACCGCCCTGCCGAGCCGGGTCAATGAAGCCAAGTTCATTCGCAGCTTTGTGATCATGGCCGAGCAGCAAGGCTGGCATTACAACCTGATCGAGGCTTTCGACCAGCCCTGGAAACGCGCCAGCGAAGGTGCGGTCGGAGGTTATTGGGGACTGTTCGACGCCGATCGCCAAGATAAGGGCGTACTCGCCGGACCAGTCTCGAACGTACCGTACTGGTCGCAATGGCTGGCGGTGGGAGGCTTGATCTTCATCGGCACGCTGATTCTCGGCGGTCGCGTTCGCAGTACCCGCGCGGCGTTGGTTCTGCCACTGCTCGGTGCGTTGGCGGCCTGTTCGATTGGCGCCTGGGGCGATCTGGCCCGTGTCACCACCCGGTTTGCCAGTGAATGGCTGTGGGTCGCCTTGCTGACAGGGTTGAATCTGTTGGTGCTGGCGCATGCCGCGCTGACCTTGAGCGCTCGCACCGGCTGGCGTGAACGCGCCTTCAATGCACTGGAACGTCGCGCCGGCTGGTGGCTGGCAGCGGCAGGTTTTGCCGCGGCGGTGATGATGCTGGAGCTGGTGTTCGACCCGCGTTATCGCAGCTTCCCGAGTGTCGCGTTCATCCTGCCGGCGCTGGTGTACCTGTGCCGTCCGGTGAACGTACCACGTCGGGAAATCGCCGTGCTGACCTTCATTATCGGTGCCGGTATTGCGCCGCAACTGTATCAAGAAGGTTTGCAAAACCAGCAGGCCTGGGGTTGGGCGCTGGTGAGTGTGTTGATGGTGGCAGCGTTGTGGCGCAGCTTGCGGGTTCGCGGCTGATCTGCAAGGCGAATTCGCACAAATCCTTCTCTCCACTCATTATTGGCTGGAGAGCAGGAACCGCGCAGTCGTACTATCTGGACTCGATACCACCCCGAAAGTAGATGAGCACAATTAATGCCTGCTCACTTGTGAACGACGCGGCACGGTTACCCGGCTGTACGTTTTTTTAGGATGATAATTCTTCCAGGCCGGCATGTTAAAAAATTCATCTTGCGGCACTTCTCGACTCGCCACAAAAAACTTCACATTGTTTTTAACTTCAGGCGTCTCTTTGCGTCGGTACACGTACCTGATTTCAGAAGCAGTAACACTGGTGCCAGCATCAGGTTTTTTCGAAACAATATCGTCCAGAGTCCCCATCAAATTATCAATAGCGAAGAGGACCTTCTTGCTACGCTCAAAAATTTGAAACTCCAATCCCGCCTTACTGGAACGCCGCCACATCGGAACGTTTATCTGGAAGAAATTGCCAGTCCCTTTCTCATCCTTTTGAAAATATCTGTTAGTCATTGCGAACTCTTTGTAGGCAATTCCACGCACAGCATCCACTAACTCCGTTTTTATCTGCTCGTCAGTATTATATATTCCTGCCGTTACGGTCGGACCAAATGCCGCATCGGTTAAATCATTCTGTTTCAACACATTCCGTTTCTTTTCCCATAACAATCTGGGAATGCCCTCCTTCCAAAGCGGAAGCCTTGAAAACTCTTTAAATCCTGCTTCCGCCAAGGCTTTGAGTGCAGAATCCCGAGGCTCACGCAATCCAAATAAAATATCCCCCGCTTCAAATGAAGACACCAAGGCAGCATAATCCCCTTTACTCCCTCCATTGACATTCGTAGGACTCAACCCCTCCCCATCAAAAAAAGTGACGGAATTGTTTCGAACCATACGATATAAATTCGAACCATCGATCGCGCCAGCGGGATCCGGGCTGAGCCATCGATGCCACCAAGCCACATAATACCTCATGCCAAAATAATACAATCCGGTCGCATCCAGTTCCTTGCCTGAATAGCGCATAGTCTTATCGCTTGCCTTTATTTTATCGCTTCCCGCCCACCACGCCGTACAGCCATAAGAATAAAAAACCTCCTCGCTTATAAGTCCCCCTCCTTCATCAAGCTCCAAGCTGCATGAACCTACTTGGTCGCTCAACGCATAGCGGTAACTGACAGTGCTTGTGTCTTGCCGTCGATTTTCCTGGAGTAGCACACGAACATTGCACAGTTCTGTCTGCACATTAATAACGTGCAGTACTTTCTCATTATCAGTCCGAATTTCCAGCCCTTGTAAATAGCGAACCTCATGACTACGGATCAAACGACCGACCAAGATCGTGCGAATTTTCCGCAGCCTCTGTCCGGCATGATCATAAATGTAGTTCTCGGCATCGTTCGGTAAATCAGGACGAACTACCTGTTCGACTCGTCGCAGTTGATTACGCATATCCCAAAACAGGTCCTGTCCGGGTAGCAGTAGCCGTTTATTACCATTCGGGTCATACCCCGCAGCAATTTCGGCCTCCGTAGGCAACTCCCCGCCGCTTTTTCGCACGAGGGCACGGTTACTGTATTTCGACACCGCCATGAACTGGGTACGGTTTCCAAGCGCAGCGCAATGAACCTGTTTGATGAGATTCCCACTACAATCGTAGTCAAAAGTCTCAGTGTAGTTTTCCAATTGACCTGGATCCGCTGGCGATTGGAATTCTGGTAAATACGGTCCTACGCTGCCACCGACTACCTGCCAACCTGTGGCGCGAATCAACTGATAAAGAGTGTCGTACCGGAAAGTTCTGATCGGCTCTATTTTCTGGTTGCGAAAATAGCGAATAGACAGAGCCTTGTCTTCAATAGACAAAATATTGCCGACGGGGTCATAGCAGTAGATTAAATGCTGCAGAAGTGGCTTCCCCGAGAGCTGCGCCTTCAACTCTTCCAGTCTGCCATCGGCAGCAGAATGAAGGGCAGAGCATACGACCCCATTGGCGAAGGTTTGCTGCTCAACTTTATCAAAGGCGTTATAACGAATTTCGGTCAGCAGGTCTTCTTCTAGTCCATCTACACCTATCCTCACTTTTATTCCAGCAACCTGCCCGTCAACTGTGTAATTAAAAGTTTGGGCATTACGCTCTGCATCGATCTGACAGAGCAACTGGGATTTAGCACTGTAACGGTAACAAGTAGTGGCGCCAATTCCATCTTCATGAAGAAGATCACGATCAGCCTCTTGATAGGGCCAATCCGGTTCCTCCTCACTATCGAGAAAGTGCCGAGTACACTCAAGCAGTTCACTCGTCAGTGAATATAACTTGAACATCATGGTCCCAGCGCTATCATCTTGACGGATCAATTGTCCGCATTGATTTCGATCGACAAACGGCGTCCCGTTGCCGCCATAAGAGAAATAGGCGTTGACCCTTTCGTCCTCACCGTACACATATACAGATTCCTTGATCGGACGAATGAGACCATCGTAATTAACATGGGTACGCGTGAGCTTACTGTCCCAACTATCACATTTCTGGCCGGCAGGGCCTAGCAAATGCAAGCTGTAACCTGCATCAACGCTATCGGTAAGTAACTCCTCACCCGAAAGATTGAATACCATTTTGAGGTTTGCCGGAATATCAGGTTCTGTTCCGAGAGATTCGAACAAACGAGGATCAAAAAGGTCAGTTGCACGCCCAGCACTATCATATGCCTGATGAGTGACACGGCTATTGAGAGGGTCCTGGATAGCCTTTCGGTGATAGGCCACTGTGCGTACTGTAAGTGCACGTGGGTCATTCACCGTCAATGTGGGCGTACGAGCGTGCATGTTGGTTTCTCCTGACAGGATCAACGCTATACAACAGCGGCTCGACTATTTAGATCCGTGCCCTGGAAAGCGTCAACTGTCAGAATTAACAGGTCATGCAAGAAAACTTAACAGGCAGCAGTCTTTCTCACCAGACGCAAACCAGCAATCACCACCGCAAACACCGCCAACGTGGTGTTGTACAACGCCAGGGCCGGAAACCCGAACACCAGCGCCAGCACCGCCAACCACCACCCCGCTCGCCCCGGCAGCACAAAACCGATCACGGCAGCGGCCACTGCCGCCCAGCCCAGTACCTTGAAATGAATCATAAAGCCCAGATTCGAACGAATCTGGCATTCCCAACGACTGGCCTCATCAACGCAAATGCCGACCCATTGAGCGTCCTCCATGAAGCCATAACGTGCGCCATAACTGGCGGCCAGCCATAACGGCAGAAGAACGAGCAACAGGATCACGGGCAGACGGCGGGACATGCAACACTCCAATAAACGAAATCGGCGGCCAGCTTAATCCCCCGCCCGCGGTAAGCAAGTGACATCAACAGATAACTGTTCATGAAATAGCTGCAAAGTGTATCGTTCCGCTACCGTTGCTCCGAAATCAGGCCTGATTGGTGCCCATCATGGCACTTTGGCGCAATTCCTGTGGTCATAGCCTGCGAACTTCATCCGGCACCTTCCTCTAAGGGATCTAGTCATGCTCCGTTCCTTGCGCTGCGCCGCCCTGTTTGGCGGCTTGTTTTTAAGTGCGTCCGCACTGGCGGCCGACATTGATGCCGCCAGTTACGGCTACCCCCTGACCAACCCGTTCGAGGCGACCATCGCCACGACACCGCCGGAGTTACGCCCGGAATTGCCGCTGGACGACGACATCAATCAGGAGGATCGCAGCGTCACATTGCGCCCGGAGCGTGAATTCAGCCTGCCGGACAACTTCTGGCCGGTAAAGAAACTCACCTACCGCATCGCCACACAAGATCAAGCGGCACCGTTGATCTTCCTGATCTCCGGCACCGGTGCACGCTATGACAGCACCCTCAATGAGTATCTGAAAAAGCTCTACTACAAGGCCGGCTATCACGTGGTGCAGCTGTCGTCGCCGACCAGCTTCGACTTCATGACCGCCGCTTCGCGTTTCGCCACCCCTGGCGTGACCAAGGAAGATGCCGAAGACATGTATCGGGTGATGCAGGCCGTGCGGGCGCAAAACCCGAAACTGCCGGTCACCGATTATTATCTGAGCGGCTACAGCCTCGGCGCTCTGGATGCGGCCTTTGTGGCGCACCTGGATGAAACCCGTCGCAGCTTCAATTTCAAGAAAGTCTTGTTGCTCAACCCGCCGGTCAACCTTTACACCTCGATCACCAACCTGGACAAGCTGGTGCAAACAGAGGTGAAGGGCATCAACAACAGCACCACTTTCTATGAACTGGTGCTGGACAAACTGACCCGCTACTTCCAGCAGAAGGGCTACATCGACCTCAACGATGCCCTGCTCTACGACTTCCAGCAGTCCAAGCAGCACTTGAGCAACGAGCAGATGGCCATGCTGATCGGCACTTCGTTCCGTTTCTCGGCGGCCGACATTGCCTTCACCTCAGACCTGATCAACCGCCGTGGCCTGATCACACCACCGAAATACCCGATCACCGAAGGCACCACCCTCACGCCGTTCCTCAAACGTGCGCTGCAATGTGACTTCGACTGCTACCTGACCGAACAGGTCATTCCGATGTGGCGCGCCCGCACCGATGGCGGCAGCCTGCTGCAACTGATCGATCAGGTCAGCCTGTATGCACTCAAGGATTATCTGCATGACAGCCCGAAAATCGCCGTCATGCACAACGCCGATGATGTGATCCTCGGCCCTGGCGACCTGGGGTTTCTGCGCCGGACCTTCGGCGACCGTTTGACTGTTTATCCATTGGGCGGCCATTGCGGCAACCTCAACTATCGCGTCAACAGTGACGCAATGCTGGAGTTTTTCCGTGGCTAAATACCCCCTGCTGATCGCAGCGTTACTCTGTGCAGGCGTGGCCAACGCCGACAACAGCAAAGCCAATGCACCTGTGGTGGTCGATAGTGACGGCTTCAAGGAACCGCTGAGCAAACTCAAGTTCAACCCGGGGCTGGATCAGCGCGAGTTCGAACGCTCGACGCTCAACGCGCTGAACGTCTACGACCCGCTGGAAGAGTGGAACCGCCGCGTCTACCACTTCAACTACCGTTTCGACCAATGGGTGTTCCTGCCCGTGGTCAATGGCTATCGCTACATCACCCCAAGTTTCCTGCGCACCGGCGTCAGTAACTTCTTCAACAACGTCGGCGATGTACCGAACCTGGTGAACAGCCTGCTGCAATTCAAGGGTCAGCGCTCGATGGAAACCACCGCGCGCCTGCTCCTCAACACCACCATCGGTGTCGCCGGCCTGTGGGATCCAGCCACCTCCATGGGGCTGCCGCGCCAGAGCGAAGACTTCGGTCAGACCCTGGGCTTCTACGGCGTACCGGGCGGCGCCTACTTCGTGCTGCCGATCCTCGGCCCGTCGAACCTGCGTGACACCGCTGGCCTGGTGGTGGATTACACCGGCGAATCGGCGATCAACTTCCTGAACGTGGCCGAAGTCAGCTCCAACCACCCGGAAGTCTGGGCACTGCGCGCCGTCGATAAGCGCTATCAGAACAGCTTCCGCTATGGTCAGCTGAATACGCCGTTCGAATATGAAAAAGTGCGTTACGTGTACACCGAGTCGCGCAAGCTGCAGGTTGCCGAGTAATTCCGACGGCAACAAAAAAGGCCATTCGATTTGCGTCGAATGGCCTTTTTTATGCGCGGCGTCTCAAACACCACCAATCAACTGTGGGAGCGAGCCTGCTCGCGATGAGGTCATCACATTCACCATCAATGTTGACCTGCTAGACCGCTATCGCGAGCAGGTTCAGGCCTTTACCGTTTTCCAAACCTTGCTGACAGCCATCACCCCAACCAACACCGCCGCACCCGCCACAATCCCGGCCACCGCGTTCAGCAATGTCGGCACGATAAACCCGGCCCCACCAGCACCCGCGCTGACACTCTCGATCCAGTGATGAACCACCGGCACGCCGTGGGTCAGAATCCCGCCGCCGACCAAAAACATCGCTGCGGTACCGATCACCGACAGGCTTTTCATCATGTACGGCGCTGCACGCAGAATCCCGCCGCCGATGCTTTTGGCCATTTGCCCAGGCTTCTGGGTCAGCCACAGACCGAGGTCGTCGAGCTTGACGATGCCAGCCACCAGGCCGTAGACGCCGATGGTCATGACGATGGCGATGCCCGAGAGCACGATCACTTGCTGGGTCAGCGAAGCGTCAGCCACGGTGCCCAGGGTGATGGCGATAATTTCCGCCGAGAGGATGAAGTCGGTACGGATCGCACCTTTGATCTTGTCCTTCTCGAACGCCACCAGATCGACCGCCGGGTTGGCCACGGCCTCGACCAGTTCTGCGTGTTCGGCCTGATCTTCAGCTTTGCTGTGCAGGAATTTGTGGGCGAGTTTCTCGAAACCTTCGAAGCACAGGTAAGCGCCACCGACCATCAACAACGGCGTGACCAGCCACGGAATGAACGCACTGATGGCCAAGGCCGACGGCACCAGGATCAGCTTGTTGAGGAACGAGCCTTTGGCTACCGCCCATACCACCGGGATTTCCCGCTCGGCACGCACGCCGGAAACCTGCTGGGCATTGAGCGCCAGATCGTCGCCAAGCACGCCGGCGGTCTTCTTCGCGGCCATTTTGGTCATCAACGCCACATCGTCCAGTACGGTGGCGATGTCGTCGATCAGCACCAGCAAACTGCTTCCTGCCATGAATCAGGTTTCCTTCTTGAATGAATGGTGCGCAGCATAGCGCGACCCGAGGCTACACGGGGCATTCTTGAGCGCCGCGCGAGGCCGGTGCTACCATGCGCAACCGCCAGAACAGGCAAGGAACTCCTTGGTTTATGAGCACCATCCGCGAGCGCAACAAAGAACTGATCCTGCGTGCCGCCAGTGAAGAATTTGCCGACAAGGGCTTCGCTGCGACCAAAACCAGTGACATCGCGGCCAAGGCCGGGCTGCCCAAGCCTAACGTCTACTACTACTTCAAATCCAAGGAAAATCTCTACCGCGAGGTCCTGGAAAGCATTATCGAGCCGATCCTGCAGGCCTCGACGCCGTTCAACGCCGACGGCGTGCCCAGCGAAGTGCTGAGCGGCTACATTCGCTCGAAAATCCGCATCTCCCGTGACCTGCCCTTCGCCTCCAAGGTGTTCGCCAGCGAAATCATGCACGGCGCCCCGCACCTGAGCCCCGACCTCGTCGAGCAGCTCAACGGCCAGGCCAGGCACAACATCGACTGCATCCAGACCTGGATCGATCGCGGCCAGATCGCCCCCATCGACCCCAACCACCTGATGTTCAGCATCTGGGCCGCCACCCAGACCTACGCCGACTTCGACTGGCAAATCTCTGCGGTTACCGGTAAAGCCAAACTGGATGAGGCCGACTATGAAGCGGCGGCGCAGACGATTATCCGGTTGGTGCTTAAGGGGTGTGAGCTGGACTGAAAGACCGAGTGAACCTCAATCGTGGGCAAGGGCGCTCCCACAGGTTCGGTGGTGTACACAAAATATGTGAACACCTTCGATCCTTGTGGGAGCGGGCTTGCCCGCGATGAAGGCGACTCGATCTGAAGTCTTAAAGCCAGATAGCATCCCACAACGGATAGTCGCCAAGTCGCTCTACAAGCCCTGCCCGCAATGGATTCGCCACTACATACCGTGCCATCTTCACCAAGTCTTCTTCTCGCCTCAATGCCCGGTCGTGATAGCCCTGCTGCCAAAGTGGGCCATTCCTGTTACTGGAAAGATTCACCTCTCGCGTAATCAATGACTTGGTTTGACGCATCAGATTACTGAGTGAACAGTTCTCCAACTCGACAAGCCAATGGAAGTGATCAGGCATGACGACCCACGCCAGCGAATTCACTAACCCTGTGTTTTGTGCTTGGCGAAATTGATGAACAACCAATCTGCCCAATGCGAAATCTGCAAAAACCGGCTCGCGATCAAGTGTATTGGTCGTCAGTAAATAGATTCGATTGGGTTCGGCATAGCGCCCGGTTCGCAGGCGATGTGAAGCAGGAAGATCAGGCAATCCGTTGCCCCTTCATGATGGATTCATCAGAAGACTAGACCTGAGCAGCCCATAGACCGTGACAATCCGTTATCTGGATGTGTCCATGAGGCCGCCATCGCGGGCAAGCCCGCTCCCACAAGGATCGAAGGTGTTCACAGATTTTGTGTTCACCTACAAGGATCGAAGGTGTTCACAGATTTTGTGTTCACCTACAAGGATCGAGGGTGTTCACAGATTTTGTGTTCACCTACAAGGATCGAGGGTGTTCACAGATTTTGTGTTCACCTACAAGGATCGGGGTTGTTTCACGCATTTTGTATCCACCACCGAACCTGTGGGAGCGGGCTTGCCCGCGATGACATTCGATCAGACCATGAAGATCAACCAACCACCCCCGCATCCGCCCTCAACCCCTGCGTCTCGATCGCCCTGATCGCACATTGTTCATCAACATCAGACAAATCGCCGCTGATGCCCACCGCTCCCAACACACTCCCGTCCTGATCCCGAATCAACACGCCGCCCGGTACCGGGACGACGCTGCCCTGTCCCAGGCTATTCAGCGCGGCGAAGAAGGCTGGGCGTTGTTGGGCGTCTTGGGCCAGCAGGCGTGAGCCTTTGCCCAGGGCGATCGCGCCCCAGGCTTTGCCGATGGCGATCTGCGGGCGCAGCAGGCTCGCGCCGTCTTCGCGTTGCAGCGTTATCAAGTGCCCGCCGGCGTCCAGCACGGCAATGGTCAAGGGCGCGGCAGAGATTGCACGGCCTGCGGAGATGGCCTGGTTGGCCAGGTTGACTGCGACGTTCAAGGTTAAAGCGCTCATGGTGCCGTCCTCATTTTGTTATTGGGAAAGCCGTTGGATTGCTTTCTGTTGCGCAATCCGATGCAACAAATAGAACACAATGAATTATTTTTTTGTATACAATAATTCTCGAAAAGCGCCACATGCGACGAAAAGCCACAGTCCTTCGGGCTTCCGACGAATGAAACAGCTGCTTGAGAAAATGGATTGACCTGCGCCGTCCGCCGTGAATACACTCTGCGCAAAGCCACTTGTATACAATTACAAAACGTAAGAGGCACAAAACCATGAGCAAAATGAGAGCAATCGAAGCCGCCGTTCTGGTGATGCGCCGTGAAGGGGTTGATACCGCTTTTGGCATCCCGGGCGCCGCGATCAACCCGCTGTACTCCGCCTTGCAGAAGGTCGGTGGCATCGATCACGTCCTCGCTCGCCACGTTGAAGGCGCCTCGCACATGGCCGAGGGCTACACCCGCACCAAGGCCGGCAACATCGGCGTGTGCATCGGCACCTCCGGCCCGGCCGGCACCGATATGGTCACCGGGCTCTACAGCGCCTCGGCCGACTCGATCCCGATCCTGTGCATCACCGGCCAGGCACCGCGGGCCCGGATGCACAAGGAAGACTTCCAGGCCGTCGATATCACCAGCATAGTCAAGCCGGTCACCAAGTGGTCGACCACCGTTATGGAACCGGGCCAAGTGCCTTACGCATTCCAGAAAGCCTTCTATGAAATGCGCTCCGGCCGCCCAGGCCCAGTGCTGATCGACCTGCCGTTCGACGTGCAGATGGCTGAAATCGAATTCGACATCGACGCCTACGAGCCGCTGCCGCTGGCCAAGCCGACCGCTAACCGCGTGCAAATCGAGAAGGCCCTGGCCATGCTTGATCAGGCTGAGCGCCCACTGTTGGTGGCCGGTGGCGGCATCATCAATGCCGACGCCAGCGAGTTGCTGGTGGAGTTCGCCGAGCTGACCGGTATTCCAGTGATCCCGACCCTGATGGGCTGGGGCACCATCCCGGACGATCACCCGCTGATGGTTGGCATGGTCGGTCTGCAAACCTCGCACCGTTATGGCAACGCCACGATGCTGAAGTCGGACGTGGTGCTGGGCGTCGGTAACCGTTGGGCTAACCGTCACACCGGTTCGGTCGACGTTTATACCGAAGGCCGTAAATTCATTCACGTCGACATCGAACCGACCCAGATCGGCCGCGTGTTCACCCCGGATCTGGGCATCGTGTCCGACGCCGCTGCCGCGTTGACCGTGTTCATCGAAGTCGCTCGCGAATGGCAAGCCGCCGGCAAGCTGAAAAACCGCAGCGCCTGGCTGCAAGACTGCCAGCAACGCAAAGCCAGCCTGCAGCGCAAGACTCACTTCGACAACGTGCCGGTCAAGCCGCAACGGGTTTACGAAGAGATGAACCAGGTCTTCGGCAAGGACACCTGCTACGTCAGCACTATCGGTCTGTCGCAGATTGCTGGCGCGCAGTTCCTGCACGTCTACAAGCCGCGTCACTGGATCAACTGCGGTCAGGCTGGCCCGTTGGGCTGGACCATTCCGGCAGCACTCGGTGTGGTCAAGGCTGATCCGACCCGCAAGGTTGTGGCGCTCTCGGGCGACTACGACTTCCAGTTCATGATCGAAGAACTGGCGGTGGGCGCGCAGTTCAAGCTGCCGTACATCCATGTGGTGGTGAACAACTCGTACCTGGGGCTGATCCGTCAGGCCCAGCGCGGTTTCGACATGGACTACTGCGTGCAACTGTCCTTCGACAACCTCAACGCTCCGGAACTCAACGGTTACGGTGTCGACCACGTCGCTGTCGCCGAAGGCCTGGGTTGCAAGGCGTTGCGGGTATTTGAACCGGATCAGATCCAGCCTGCCCTGCGCAAGGCTCAGGAGCTGATCGAGGAGTTCAAGGTGCCGGTGATCGTCGAGATCATTCTGGAGCGCGTGACCAACATTTCCATGGGCACCGAGATCAACGCCGTCAACGAATTCGAAGATCTGGCGTTGGTCGGCAACGATGCGCCAACGGCGATTTCGCTGCTCGATTGATGATCGTTCCCACGCTCTGCGTGGGAATGCAGCCCGGGACGCTCCGCGTCCCAACAGCGGACGCAGAGCGTCCAATGAGGCATTCCCACGCAGAGCGTGGGAACGATAACTTTAAACGGGAGACCACCATGCCGCGTTTCGCAGCCAACCTGTCCATGCTGTTCACCGAGCAGGATTTTCTTGCCCGTTTCGACGCTGCCGCCAAGGCCGGCTTTAGTGGTGTCGAATACCTGTTTCCCTACGATTTCAGCTCCGCCGAAATCAAGGCCAAGCTCGATGCCAATGGCTTGACCCAAGTGCTGTTCAATCTGCCAGCCGGTGACTGGGCCAAGGGCGAGCGCGGTATCGCGTGCTTGCCGGATCGGGTCGAAGAATTCCGCGCCGGTGTCGATCTGGCCATCGCTTACGCCAAAGTGCTGGGCAACACCCAGATCAACTGCCTGGCCGGTATTCGTCCACAAGGTGTCGATGATGCCACCGTGGAAAAGACCTTTGTCGCCAACCTCAAGTACGCGGCCGACAAGCTGCAGGCGGTGGGCATCAAACTGGTGATGGAAGCGATCAACACCCGTGACATCCCGGGCTTCTACCTGAACAACACGGCGCAAGCCTTGTCGATTCGCGAGCAGGTCGGCAGCGCCAACCTGTTCCTGCAATACGACATCTATCACATGCAAATCATGGAGGGCGACCTGGCCCGGACCATGGCTGCGCACCTGGGCGAGATCAACCACATCCAGTTGGCCGACAACCCAGGGCGCAACGAACCGGGCACCGGTGAAATCAATTACCGCTACCTGTTCGAACACCTGGACCGCATCGGTTATCAGGGTTGGGTTGGCTGTGAATACAAGCCGCTGACCACCACCGAAGCGGGCCTGGTCTGGCTGAAAACCCATAACGCGATTTGATTGATCAACACAAAACACTGTGGGAGCGGGCTTGCCCGCGATGACGTCGGCACAGCAAACATCAATGTTGCCTGACCTACCGCAATCGCAGGCAAGCCAGCTCCCACTGAATCTGTTGTGTTTTTCAGACTGCATTTCAGCATCGGAGCGTGCGCTGCTCCCACCTGCACCTTAAAAAGAGGATTTTCTCATGGCTAAAATCGGATTTATCGGCACCGGCATCATGGGCCACCCAATGGCGTTGAACCTGCAGAAAGCCGGTCACAGCCTGTTCCTGTCGGCACACCACGACCCAGCCCCTGCCGATCTGGTCGCCGCTGGTGCCATCGCGCTGGCGAACCCGAAAGAAGTGGCCCAGGAAGCCGAGTTCATCATCGTCATGGTCCCGGATACCCCGCAGGTCGATGACGTGCTGTTCCGCGCCGACGGCGTTGCAGCAGGCGTGAGCAAAGGCAAAGTCGTGATCGACATGAGCTCGATCTCGCCAACCGCCACCAAAGCCTTCGCTGCCAAGATCAACGAGAAAGGCGCTCAATACCTCGACGCACCAGTGTCCGGCGGTGAAGTCGGCGCCAAAGCTGCGACCTTGAGCATCATGGTCGGTGGCGATGCCGATGCGTTCGAACGCGCCCTGCCGCTGTTCCAGGCCATGGGCAAGAACATCACCCTGGTCGGTGGCAACGGCGACGGTCAAACCGCGAAAGTGGCGAACCAGATCATCGTCGCGCTGAACATCCAGGCCGTGGCCGAAGCGCTGCTGTTCGCCTCGAAAAACGGTGCCGATCCGGCCAAGGTGCGTGAAGCGCTGATGGGCGGTTTCGCGTCGTCGAAGATCCTTGAAGTTCACGGCGAACGCATGATCAAGGGCACCTTCGACCCGGGCTTCCGTATCAGCCTGCACCAGAAGGACCTGAACCTGGCCCTGGCCGGCGCTCGCGAGCTGGGCATCAACCTGCCGAACACCGCCAATACCCAGCAAGTGTTCAGCACCTGCGCGGCCATCGGTGGCAGCAACTGGGACCACTCGGCGCTGATCAAAGGCCTGGAACATATGGCGAATTTCTCGATTCGCGATAAGTAACACCGATCTGAAGCTGGCTCGGTTCCTGTGGGAGCTGGCTTGCCTGCGATGGCATCGACTCGGTCTACCTGAAAGACCGCGTCGCCTGAATCGCAGGCAAGCCAGCTCCCACAGGACCGCGTCGCAATACTTGCTTTCGCCTTCCTCCAATAACAAGAATTCCGGGAGCCCGCCATGTCGGTCGATCCGCAACAACTGCTGCGCGAGCTGTTTGCCACAGCCATCGACGCGGCCCATCCGCAGCACGTCCTCGAAGCCCACTTGCCCAAAGATCGCAGCGGTCGGGTGATCGTCATCGGCGCCGGTAAAGCCGCAGCCGCCATGGCCCAGGTGGTCGAGCGCTGCTGGCAGGGCGAAGTGTCGGGTCTTGTGGTGACCCGTTACGGCCACGGCGCCCCGTGCGAAAAAATCGAAGTAGTCGAAGCCGCGCACCCGGTGCCGGATGCGGCTGGTTTGGCTGTCGCGAAACGGGTGCTGGAACTGGTCAGCGACTTGAGCGAAGACGACCGCGTGATCTTCCTGCTCTCGGGCGGTGGCTCTGCCCTCCTCGCCTTGCCCGCTGCCGGCATCACCCTCGCCGACAAACAGTCGATCAACAAAGCCCTGCTCAAATCCGGCGCGACCATCGGCGAGATGAATTGCGTGCGCAAGCATCTCTCGGCAATCAAGGGTGGACGTCTGGGCAAAGCCTGCTGGCCCGCCACGGTTTATACCTATGCGATTTCCGATGTACCGGGCGACCTCGCCACGGTCATCGCGTCCGGCCCCACTGTGGCCGACCCGAGCACCTCGGCCGAAGCGCTGGCGATCCTCAAGCGCTATGGCATCGAAGTCCCGGCATCGGTGCGCACCTGGCTGCAAAACCCGGAATCGGAAACGGTCAAACCCGGCGATCCGAGCCTGGCCCGCAGTCATTTCCAATTGATCGCACGCCCACAGCAATCGCTGGAAGCGGCAGCGGTGAAAGCCCGTCAGGCCGGTTTCAGTCCGTTGATTCTCGGCGACCTGGAAGGCGAATCCCGGGACGTGGCAAAAGTCCACGCCGGCATTGCCCGGCAGATCGTCCAGCACGGCCAGCCGCTGGCAGCGCCGTGCGTGATTCTGTCCGGCGGCGAAACCACCGTCACCGTGCGCGGCAATGGCCGTGGCGGGCGTAACGCCGAATTCCTGCTGAGCCTCACCGACAGCCTCAAAGGCCTGCCCGGCGTCTATGCATTGGCGGGTGACACCGACGGTATCGACGGCTCCGAAGACAACGCCGGCGCCATCATGACCCCGGGCAGTTACGCCCGCGCCGCCACTCTCGGCCTGAGCGCCAGCGATGAACTGGACAACAACAATGGCTACGGCTATTTCGCCGCGCTGGATGCGCTGATCGTCACCGAGCCGACCCGCACCAACGTCAACGACTTCCGCGCCATCCTGATTCTCGAGAGCACTAAACATGACGCCTGATAAGAAGGTCAAAATCCTCGCCACCCTTGGCCCGGCCACCAACGGAATCGATGGCATCCGTGAGCTGGTACAGGCTGGGGTCAATATCTTTCGCCTGAACTTCAGCCATGGCGATCACGCCGACCATGCACAGCGCTATCAGTGGATTCGTGAAGTCGAGCGCCAGCTGAATTACCCGCTGGGGATTCTGATGGACCTGCAAGGCCCGAAATTGCGGGTCGGCAAATTCGCCCAAGGCAAAGTGCAGCTGCATCGCGGTCAGGCCTTGCGTCTGGACCTGGACCCGACGCCGGGCGATGAGCGCCGGGTCAACTTGCCTCACCCGGAAATCATCGCAGCGCTGGAGCCAGGCATGGACCTGCTGCTGGACGACGGCAAGCTGCGCCTGCGAGTGGTGACCAAGTACGCCGACGCCATCGACACCACGGTGCTCAATGGCGGCGAGCTGTCGGATCGCAAAGGCGTCAACGTGCCACAAGCGGTGCTGGATCTGAGTCCGTTGACCGCCAAGGATCGTCGCGACTTGAGCTTCGGGCTGGAGCTAGGAGTGGATTGGGTTGCGCTGTCGTTCGTGCAACGCCCGGAAGACATTCGCGAAGCTCGCGCACTGATCGGCGACAAGGCGTATTTGATGGCAAAGATCGAGAAGCCATCGGCCGTGACTCAACTGCGGGAAATCGCCGAATTGAGCGATGCGATCATGGTCGCTCGCGGTGACCTGGGCGTGGAAGTGCCGGCCGAGAGCGTGCCGCAGATTCAGAAAAACATCATCAGCACCTGCCGTGAACTCGGCAAACCGGTGGTGGTGGCGACGCAGATGCTGGAGTCGATGCGCTTCTCTCCCGCCCCGACCCGCGCCGAAGTCACTGACGTCGCCAACGCGGTGGCCGAAGGTGCGGACGCGGTGATGCTGTCGGCGGAAACCGCGTCCGGCGAGTACCCGCTGGAAGCTGTGCAGATGATGAGCAAGATCATCCGTCAGGTGGAAAACGGCCCGGACTATCAGGCCCAACTGGACGTGAGCCGACCGAAAGCCGAGGCCACAGTGTCGGACGCGATCAGCTGCGCGATCCGCCGCATCAGCAACGTGCTGCCGGTGGCGGTGCTGGTGAACTACAGCGAGTCCGGTACGTCGAGTCTGCGTGCAGCGCGGGAACGGCCAACGGTGCCGATCCTCAACCTGACGCCGAATTTGCAAACCGCGCGGCGCTTGACGGTGGCGTGGGGCGTGCATTCGGTAGTCAATGATCGACTGCGCCAGGTGGACGAAGTGTGCTCGACGGCACTGGAGATTGCCCAGGCACAGGGCATGGCTCAGCGGGGGGATACGTTGTTGATCACGGCGGGAGTGCCGTTCGGGCAGCCGGGGTCGACCAACTCACTGCGTATCGAAACCCTGATTTAACCCCTACACGATGATCGTTCCCACGCTCTGCGTGGGAATGCAGCCCGGGACGCTCTGCGTCCCAAGAGCAGACGCAGAGCGTCCATTGAGACATTCCCACGCAGAGCGTGGGAACGATCTGTACTGAACGACCCTTATCATGCCTGCCAACCACTTCAACACCCACTGCCCCGACTGGGCCACTGCCCTGCTCAATGGCTTCAGCCAGATCTTTCTCCAGCGCCATCCGCTGTGCGGTCTGCTGTGTCTGTTGGCGATTCTATTCACCGCGCCCGCTCTGCTCGGCGGTGCGTTGCTGGGAGGGGTCGCCGGGTTGCTCACCGCGCAACGTCGCGGGTACACCAAGGCTGATCGTCAGGCCGGGCTGTTCAGTTACAACGGTATTCTGCTCGGTCTGCTGCTGAGCCTTTATTTCCCATGGTCAGCGCTGTTTCCACCGCTGATCATTGCCGCTGGGGGCCTGAGCGCGATGCTCACCCAGCAATGGCTCAAGCGTTCGCGCGATCATCATTGCCTTCCCGCCTATACCGCGCCCTTTGTCGGGATGAGCTGGTTGCTACTGTCGTTTGCCGGTCCCCAGCAACCCGCGCCGCTGATCGAAATGACCACATTCAACTTGCTCGCCGCGTCATTGAAAGGGCTCGGTCAAGTGCTGTTTCTCGGTCATCCGCTGGCTGGAGCTCTGATTGCCACGGGTTTGCTGATCGCTGACCGGCGTGCCTTCCTGTGGGCGCTGCTCGGCTCCGTTGCCGGCCTTGGATTCGCCCTTCTGCATCACGAAACATCAACCGCGCTGCTGGGTTTGAGCGGCTACAACGCCGTGCTCGCCGCCCTCGCCTTCAGCCAAAATCGTCGCCAGCCTTGGCTGCCATTGTTGGGAATCCTGCTGGCGGTGCTACTCACACCGGGGTTCGCCGCACTCGGCCTGGCCACGTTGACTGCACCCTTCATCCTCGCCTGCTGGCTGATTCGCGCAGGCATTCGGGTGCTGCGTCAGGCCGCCATGGACAGCGCGCCTTGCGCTACCGGGGAGAATCGACCTAGGCTTCGCTGATTCTCGATTCAGGCGTTTTCCATGGACAGCAGTAAAAACTGGCGTGAAGAGCTTTACGTCATCATCTTCCAATCCGATACCCCGGCCGGCCGGCGCTTCGACAGCATTCTGCTGTTGATCATCCTCGCCAGCCTGGTGATCGTGATTCTGGACAGTATCGACAGCGTTCACCAGAACTACGCCGACATACTGGCGTACATCGAATGGGGCTTCACCGTCGTTTTCGCCATCGAGTACGGCCTGCGCCTGTACTGCTCGCCCAAGCCGTTGCGCTACGCGTTCAGCTTCTATGGGTTGGTGGATTTGCTGGCGATCGTGCCTGGCATTCTCGCGCTGTATTACAGCGATGCGCAGTACCTGCTGATCATTCGAATCATTCGGATGCTGCGGATTTTCCGCGTGCTCAAGCTCAGCCCGTATCTGAAGCAAGCCAACTACTTGATGACGGCGTTGCGCGGCAGCAAGCAGAAGATCGTGGTGTTTCTGCTCAGCGTCAGCACCCTGGTGACGGTGTTCGGCACTCTGATGTACGTGATCGAAGGCCCGGAACACGGCTTCACCAGCATCCCCAAAGGCATCTATTGGGCCATCGTCACGCTGACTACCGTGGGTTTTGGCGACATCGTGCCCAGGACGCCGTTGGGTCAGGTGGTTTCGTCGCTGGTGATGATCACCGGTTACTCGATCATCGCCGTGCCAACAGGGATCTTTACCGCGGAACTGGCCAACGCCATGCGCGGCGAACAATTGCAACACGATTGCCCGACCTGCCAGAAAAACAGTCACGAACACGGGGCAGCATTTTGCTCCCGTTGCGGCAATGCGCTGTTCAAGAAACTGGAATAAGCAAAGTGCTTTTTAATCTTTAAAGGACTATGCGAGCCCGGCTATAGTCGCTGGCAAATTGCCAACACTTTCCATAGAACATGTTTGATAAAACAAGGAATGCGCAGTGAAAAAACTCTTTGGCGCCTCACTTCTGGCCGCTGGCCTGGCCTTGGGCAGCATGGCTCAGGCTGCACCGACCCTGCTTAACGTTTCCTACGACGTGATGCGAGATTTCTACAAGGACTACAACGCTGCCTTCCAGAAACACTGGCAAGCCGAACACAACGAGAACATCACGCTGCAAATGTCCTTCGGCGGTTCCAGCAAACAGGCGCGCTCAGTGATCGATGGCCTGCCAGCTGATGTCATCACCATGAACATGGCCACCGACATCAACGCCTTGGCGGACAACGGCAAACTGGTCCCGGACAACTGGGTCACGCGCCTGCCAAACAACAGCGCGCCGTTCACCTCGGCCACCGTGTTCATCGTGCGCAAAGGCAACCCGAAAGCCCTGAAAGACTGGCCGGACCTGCTCAAGGACGGCGTGCAAGTGATCGTCCCCAATCCGAAAACCTCGGGCAACGGCCGCTACACCTACCTCTCGGCGTGGGGTTATGTGCTGAAAAACGGCGGCGACGAGAACAAGGCGAAAACCTTCGTCGGCAAACTGTTCAAACAAGCGCCAGTGTTGGATACCGGTGGCCGTGCAGCCACCACCACGTTCATGACCAACCAGATCGGCGACGTGCTGGTGACCTTCGAAAACGAAGCGGAAATGATTGCGCGTGAATTTGGTCGTGATCAGTTTGAAGTGATTTACCCGAGTGTTTCCGCTGAAGCCGAACCGCCGGTGTCTGTAGTCGACAAAGTGGTCGAGAAAAAAGGCACTCGCGCTGCCGCTGAGGAATATTTGAAGTACCTGTGGTCGCCGGAAGGTCAGGAGATTGCGGCGGCCAACTACCTGCGTCCGCGTGATCCGGCGGTATTGGCCAAGTACACCGATCGCTTCCCGAAAGTGGATTTCCTTTCGGTGGAGAAGACCTTTGGTGACTGGCGCACGGTGCAGAAGACCCACTTCAATGATGGTGGGGTTTTTGATCAGATTTACAGCGGTCAGTAATTCCTGAGCCATCGAAAAGGCGACCTGCAATGGTCGCCTTTTTTGTGGGTGCATGCTTGTGTGGCGAGGGGTATTGCGTCATGCCGTTACATTGGCGGGGTTATGCCGTCCTTGCCCGCTGCAATCGATTGGGCGGTGAGTGTCCCGTCGGCGCTTTGGGTGACGAACGTCACGATCTTCACGCCCACCTTCAGCAAGCTCCGATCCCCCGGCACCAGATTCACGATCGGCACATCCTCCGGCACCAGAATTTTCTGCTGGCCGCCCTTGTAGTTGACGGTCAGAACCCGGCCGTTGCTGACCACCAGATCGCCCACGCTGCCGTTGGTCATGCTGCTGCCCTTGACCAGATCAAAGGGCCTATGGCCGTCGCCGCTGCCGGCCAGTTCCGGTGGGAACACGTGGACTTCCAGGGCCTTGAGAGAACCATCTTCCTGCGGCACGGCAGCCGAGCCGATGTAGCTGCCGGGTTTGATGTCTTCGATATTGGCCACGGTAACGGCGCGGACTTTGGTGTCCTTGGTCAGGTTGATCACCACGTCTTCGCCGCTGTTGACGTGGACTTTCAGAATGTCGGCGCTGATACCGGTAATCTCGCCGCGTACACCGATGCGCATACCCGGCGCGTCCTGGGCCTGAGCCAAGGTTGTCGCGAACACAGTGATCAAGGTGACTGCTGAAGCGCCGCGGATCAGGTGACGGAACATCGCATTCATGAAAGTGCCTTCCGTTTTATGAAGCGTTAAGAGAGAACATAAGCACGCTATCGAACAAGATGTTAGTGAATGTATCATCGGACGCGACGATCGCGACCGACGACTAAAAGGTCCAAATGAACGGCCTCTCTCAATCATTCTTCAGAGGCATGATGACTATCACCCTATTCCCTCTTCCGCCGCTCTAGCCAGCCGATTAGCCTCCCCCGCATTCCTTTTTGTTCAACGAGATCCGTTATGAACCCAACGACTCAGGTGCCCCACGGTGCCGCGACAATGACCCGAGGCATGATGCTGCTCTTTGCCTTCTGCTGCGGCGCCATCGTGGCCAACATTTACTACGCCCAGCCGATCATCGGCCTGATCGCGCCGGACATCGGCCTGACCGACACCATGGCCAGCCTGATCGTTTCGCTGACGCAGATTGGTTATGCGCTGGGTCTGTTCTTCCTGGTGCCGTTGGGTGATCTGCTGGAAAACCGCCGCTTGATGATCATCACCACCGTGGTGGCGATTGCCAGTCTGCTGGGCGCCGCGTTCACCGATCAGCCGAATGTGTTTCTGCTGATCTCGTTGCTGGTGGGGTTCAGCTCGGTGTCGGTACAGATCCTGATTCCACTGGCCGCCCACCTGGCGCCGGAAGAATCACGCGGCCGCGTGGTCGGCGGCATCATGGGTGGTTTGCTGCTGGGGATTCTGCTGGCTCGACCAGTGTCCAGCGTAATCGCCGACCACTTCGGCTGGCGTGCGATGTTCATCATCGCTGCGGTATTGATGGCGGCCATCAGCATCGTGCTGGCCCTGACCATTCCCAAGCGCCAGCCTGATCACAGCGCTTCTTATGGCCAGTTATTGGGTTCGCTCTGGACGCTCTTGCGTCAGCAGCCGGTTTTGCGTCAACGGGCGTTTTACCAAGCCTGCATGTTTGCCACATTCAGCCTGTTCTGGACTGCAGTGCCGCTGGAACTATCGCGCAATCATGGCTTGTCGCAAACCCAGATCGCGATCTTCGCCCTGGTCGGCGCCATCGGCGCGATTGCCGCACCCATCGCCGGTCGACTGGCCGATGCCGGCCATACCCGCATCGCCTCGCTGCTGGCCCTGCTATTCGCCAGCCTGAGCTTCCTGCCCGCCTTCATCCACCCGGCCTACAGCGTTATCGGCCTGGCGGTGACTGGGGTGGTGCTGGATTTCTGCGTGCAAATGAACATGGTCCTCGGCCAACGCGCGGTCTACACCCTCGACGCTAAAAGCCGCGGCCGTCTGAATGCGCTGTACATGACCAGCATCTTCATCGGCGGCGCGTTTGGTTCTTCGGTGGCCAGCGCGGTGTATGAGCATGGCGGCTGGTTGTGGATCGTGATTGTGGGTAGTGCGTTTCCGTTGTTGGCGTTGTTGCGGTTTTTGAGCGTTTCGCAGAGGCGTTCGTTGGCAACGGCTTAGGACGCTAAGAGCTTCGCGGGCAAGCCCGCGAAGGCGATTTGAGTGATACCACTCAAGGCCGAACCAGTTTCTCCATCGCCGCATCCGCGAGAAAGGAGGAGCGGCTTTTGACATTGTGCTCTCGCACATAGCGGTCAATGCGCTGGATCACGTAGCCAGGCAGCGTCACATTGACCTTCTCGGTCTTGCCCAGATACGGCGAGATGTCGAGTTCCAGCATCCCCCAACCCATGTCGGCAAATTCCGGATTCTCGCGGTGCACAGCCGCTGAGGTCGGCATCGGAATTGACTCCCCGCCTGCCATGAGCTCCTGCAGCATGATGTGGGCAATTTCGACCGCCGCGTTGTAAGCATCTTCAAACGTATCCCCGGCCGTTACGGCACCTGGGATATCGGGGATCTGAATACCGATGGCGGTGTTCTCGTCGCCCCACTCGATACAGATTGGGTATTGCATTATGGATCTCCTGCCAAACTGGCTCCCGGGCAATAAAGCCTGGCTCGCCTCCTGATGCTTTTAACCGTCCCGACCGGCAAATCCTTCTTCGGATGAGGGACGGGTATCGTGTAAGGGTTGTAACGGTGAGTGAAGAGGTGATGACTGCCGGTGACCCGTTCCAGTGTCCAGCCCGCCTCTATCAGTTCCTTGATCAATAACCTGCTCTGCACCACCAGCCTCCTTGCTCCGGCCCAACAAAAAATAACCCTAGAGTTACTTTTACTCAAGCACAAAAGTCCGGATCACGACGCTCGGTTGTTTTACAAGGGTGTGATTTTGATCGGACCTACGTCGAGGATGCTCACTCTCTTGTGTTTTGTACCCAGCTCCCTGAGCTACACAATCAAGATCTTTTCAAACCCCAAAAAGCAAAACGGCGATCCTTAGATCGCCGTTCCCTTTCACTGCCCGAATTGTCTGCCCAACCCACCCGGCACGCCATTGATGTTCGTCTCTTCCCACGGCCCGTTCGGGCTGATCGAACGGCTCCAGCCGTTGTTCCAGCGGTAGTAGGTGCGCTGGCGGTAGAAGGTGTTGGTCTGATCATCGAGAACGTAAACGCCGAGTTTCGCGTCCCAATGGCTATTGCCACCCGGTGGCGGGGCAAAGCTGGCGGAGGTGCGTGGAATCGGCTTGGACGGTTTGACTGGGGTACTCGGTTTGCTCGGTACCGTCGGCGGAGGCGGTTTGGTGCTTGGCCCCGAAGGCGGGATTGGCGGCAGCCGTGTGGGCTCGGGCTGCTGGACCGCACAGGCGCTTAACCCCAAAACCATACTGAGGAGAGTGATACGAGCGATGGCGGTCATGGTGGCGCTTCCTGTTATTTATCCGGGCTGTCGATGATCAGTTTTTGTTGCGCGGTGGTGGTGGTGGCCAAGGGTTGGCTGCGACCGATCCATTCGCCGGCAGTCGGTTGGCCGGCGCGGGAGATGCGCGCAACCAGTTGGACTTCAGGGAAGTTCGACAGTTTCAACTGCGGCATCATGGCGTCGGCATCACTCAGTTCCACAGTCGCCGGCAAGTCGGCAACGGTCAGACGCTTGGCGGCCAGCGGCGCGGGTGGGCCGGAGATGGCGCGGGCGAAGATGAACACGCTGTCACCCGGCTGGACCTTGGCTTTCAGCTCTGGCGCCAGATCGACTTGCACTTTGAGCAGTGCTGCAGCTTTGGCCGCAGGCGCTTGGGCAACCTTGCCACCACTGGCTTCGAGTTTCTCGGCGGCGCGAGTAATGCCACCTTGCAGCGCGACGCGGGATTTATCATCCGGCGGCAGTTGCGTCAGCAGGCGATTCCAATAGTCGATGGCGTCCTGGTAACGCTCACTTTCAAAGGCCGCGATGCCTAGCAGACCGAGGCTGGTGACTTCTTTCGGATCAGCTTTCAGCGCTTCGTCGGTCAGTGCCTGAACCTTGTCCGACCACTTCTTGCCATCAGCGAAATATTGCGCCTGGGCCCATTGCCCGAGCAGTTCCGGCTGACGACCAGCCAGGGTCACGGTGCGTTCGAAGATCTTCGCTGCATCAGCCGGACGGTCCTGAGCCATGTAGGTGCGGCCGAGGAAGTACAGGCCTTCGGCCGAATCCGGTTGGGCGGCAACCGCACGTTCCAGTCGACGGGTCATCTCTTCCATCGACTGCGGCGCCTGAGCGAATTCGCGGGTCAGCTCGACTTTGTCGCTGGCGCCGAAATGCAGGTACAGCCCAAGGCCCAGCACCGGCACCAGAATCGCCGCCAGCAATGGCAACGGTTTGCCCAGACGCGACACGCGCGGCGCCTCGACGCCTTCGGTGTCGGCGAGCAGTTCACGGGCAGCTTCGGCGCGGCCGGTGTCCATTTGTTCGGCGTTGAGCACACCCTCTTCCTGCTGAGTCTGCAACTCAGCCACGCGCTCCTGATAAAGCGCGACGTTCAGTGCCGTGCGGTCCTCTTCAAGCTGAGCGCGACGACCACGCAGAACAGGGATCAGCAGAAAACTCAGGGCAACCAGGAGCAGCAGGCCTGCAGCGAGCCAGAAATCAATCATTCTTGGTTTTATCCAACAGGTGGTCGAGGCGCTCGCGCTCCTCGGCAGAAAGCGTGTCCGGGCTGTCGGTGCGTTGCACGCGACGACGGCGGACGATCACGGCGATGATCACAAAACCGCCCAGCAGCAGGCCGGCGGGGCCGAACCAGAGCAGTGCGGTTTTGGCGTTGAGGGCAGGTTTGTAGCGGACGAAATCACCGTAGCGGTCGACCATGAAATCGATGATTTGCTGGTTGTCCTTGCCCTCGCCGAGCATGCGGAAAATCTCTTTGCGCAGGTCGGCGGCAATCGGTGCGTTGGAATCAGCGATGTCCTGATTCTGGCACTTGGGGCAACGCAGCTCTTTGGTCAGCTCACGAAAACGCTCACGGTCGCCTTCTTTGGCGAACTCATAGGTGTCGATGGCCGCATGGGCCACACCGGCCATGCTCAAACCCAGCACGGCGGCGGCGATCCAGCGCCTCATGGCTTGGCCTCGTCGACCAGCGCCTGATATTTGGCCGCCAGTTTTTCGCGCCAGACTTGCTCGTCGATCACGCCGACGAATTTGTCGCGGATGATGCCCTTGGCGTCGATGAAGAAGGTTTCCGGTGCGCCGTACACGCCAAGGTTCAGGCCCAGGGTGCCGGCATCGTCACGGATGTCCAGTTGATACGGGTTGTGGAACTCGGCCAGCCACTTCAAGGCATCGGTGTTGACGTCCTTGTAGTTGACGCCGTAGATCACCACGCCCTGCCCGGCCAGTTTGTTCAGCACCGGGTGCTCGACCCGGCAGGAAATGCACCAGGTGCCCCAGACGTTGACCAATGCCGGTTTACCCAGAAGGTCCGCTTTGGTCAGGGTTTTGTCACCCTGCACCGAAGGCAACGAAAACTCCGGGAACGGTTTGTTGATCATCGCCGAAGGCAGCTCGGCCGGGTCCAGGTACAGACCCCGATACAGAAAAACAGCAACCACCAGAAAAATCGCCAGTGGTAACAGCATCAACCAACGTCTCATGCAGTGGCTCCCGTCATGCCGAGCGCTTCACGCACGCGGCTTTTCACCTTGACCCGATAACGGCGATCCAGCGCCGCCAGCAACCCGCCGAGACCGGTGAGCAACCCACCGAACCAGATCCAGCGCACGAACGGTTTGACGTGCACGCGGACCGCCCAGGCACCCTCGCCCAGCGGCTCGCCCAGAGCGACGTAAAGGTCACGGGTGAAACCGGCGTCGATCCCGGCTTCGGTCATCACCGAGTTCTGCACGGTGTACAGGCGTTTTTCCGGGTGCAGCACGCTGATTTCCTTGCCATCGCGGATCACCCGGATGGTGCCCTTGTCGGACGTGAAGTTCGGCCCTTCGAAGTGCTTGGCGCCTTCGAACACAAACTGATAACCGGCCAGGCTCATGGACTCACCCGGCGCCAGGCGCAGATCACGCTCGGCACTGTTCTGGCTCGACAACACGACACCCAGCGCGCACACGGCAATGCCCAAATGTGCGACTTGCATGCCCCAATAGCTGCGAGTCAGAGTCGGCAGACCTTTGATCAGGCCCTTGTGACGGGTCTTGTCGAAGATATCCCGCACACCGGCCAGCAACACCCAGGCAGCCAGCATGAATGTCGCCAGTACTGCCCAATTGAAATCGCCATAAGCGACGCCCGCCACGACGGCCAGCGCAGCGCTGCCGAGCAACACCGGGGTCAACATGCTCATCAGCCATTTGACCGGGGTGTCTTTCCAGCGCACCAGCATGCCGACCGCCATCACCACCATCAGCAACGCCATCAATGGAATGAACAGCGCGTTGAAGTATGGCGGGCCGACCGACAGTTTGGCGCCGGTCATCGCATCGAGGATCAATGGATACAAGGTACCGAGCAGGATCATCGAAGCGGCCACCACCAGCACCAGGTTATTGCCCAGCAGCAGGGTTTCCCGGGACCAGAGGTTGAAACCGACATGGCTCTTGACCACCGGAGCGCGCAGAGCGAACAGCGTCAGCGAACCACCGACCACAAACAGCAGGAAGATCAGGATGAACACGCCGCGCTCAGGGTCCGACGCAAAGGCGTGGACCGAGGTCAGCACGCCGGAACGCACCAGGAAGGTCCCGAGCAAACTCAACGAAAATGCGGCGATGGCCAGCAGCACCGTCCAGCTCTTGAACACGCCACGTTTTTCCGTGACCGCCAACGAGTGAATCAGCGCCGTGCCCACCAGCCAAGGCATGAAGGACGCGTTTTCCACCGGGTCCCAGAACCACCAGCCGCCCCAGCCGAGTTCGTAGTAGGCCCACCAGGAGCCCAACGTAATACCGATACCGAGGAAAGCCCAGGCCACGATTGTCCACGGACGCGACCAGCGCGCCCACGCCGCATCGAGGCGGCCGCCCAGCAGCGCAGCAATGGCGAAGGCGAAGGCCACGGAGAAACCGACATAGCCCATGTACAGCATCGGCGGGTGAACGATCAGGCCGATGTCTTGCAGCAGTGGATTAAGGTCGCGACCATCCGTCGGCATCTGCGGCAGGATGCGGGCGAACGGGTTGGACGTCAGGATCAGGAACAGCAGGAAACCGGTGCTGATCATGCCCATCACTGCCAGCACCCGGGCCAGCATCACTTGCGGTAATTGCCGGGAGAACACCGACACCGCGAAGGTCCAGCCGCCGAGGATCAGTGCCCACAGCAGCAACGAACCTTCGTGAGCGCCCCAGACGGCGCTGAATTTGTAGTACCACGGCAAGGCGCTGTTGGAGTTGCTGGCCACGTAAGCAACGGAGAAGTCGTCCGCCATGAACGCGTAAGTCAGGCAACCGAAAGCGAACAGCAGAAACGCGAACTGCCCCCAGGCGGCCGGCTGGGCCAGGCTCATCCACAAGCGGTCGCCGCGCCATGCACCGAGCAATGGCACCACGGCTTGAACCAGCGCGAAACACAGCGCCAGTATCATGGCCAAGTGGCCCAATTCAGGGATGAACAGCCCTGAACTATAAAGTGAGGAAGTCATCAGTTAGCCCTCTTTCGCGGGAGTAGGGGCCGACTGACCGCTGTCTTTCAGCGCCTTGGTCACTTCCGGCGGCATGTACTTTTCATCGTGCTTGGCCAGCACTTCGTCGGCCACCACAACGCCGTCAGCGTTGAGCTTGCCGAGGGCAACGATGCCCTGCCCTTCACGGAACAGGTCCGGCAGGATGCCGCGATAACTGATGGTCACGGATTTGTTGAAGTCGGTGACGATGAATTTCACGTCCAGGGAATCGCCGGAACGCTGCAGCGAACCTTTCTCGACCATGCCACCCGCGCGGATACGTGTGTCTTGCGGCGCTTCGCCATTGGCGATCTGGGTCGGGGTGTAGAACAGATTGATGTTCTGTTTCAAGGCGCTCAAGGCCAGGCCAACGGCAGCGCCGACACCAACCAGGATCGCGAAAATGATGATAAGACGCTTTTTACGCAGGGGATTCACTTACCGTTCTCCCGGCGCAGACGACGCGCCTCTTGTTGCAGATACCGCTTGCGGGCCAGGATCGGCACCGCCACGTTGAGGGCCAGCACCGCCAGGCTAATGCCATAGGCTGACCAGACATACAGGCCGTGATGGCCCATGGCGAGAAAGTCGCCGAATGAAGCGAAACTCATCGAGCGACCTCCAGACTGTTCTGCACTTCGGTTTTCACCCAGCTCGCCCGGGCTTCGCGCTTGAGCACTTCAAGGCGCATGCGCAGCAACAGCACCGCGCCGAAGAAACAGTAGAAACCCAGCGCCGTCAGCAGCAGTGGCAGCCACATCTCGGCGGGCATTGCCGGTTTTTCGGTGAGGGTGAAGGTCGCGCCCTGGTGCAGGGTGTTCCACCACTCCACCGAATATTTGATGATCGGGATGTTGATCACGCCGACGATTGCCAGTACCGCACAGGCCTTGGCGGCGCTGTCACGATTGCTGATGGCGTTGCCCAGCGCAATAAGACCGAAGTACAGAAACAGCAGAATAAGCATGGACGTAAGTCGCGCATCCCAGACCCACCACGAACCCCAGGTCGGTTTGCCCCAGATCGCGCCGGTGACCAGCGCCACGGCGGTCATCCAGGCACCGATCGGTGCGGCGCATTGCAGGGCGACGTCGGCCAGCTTCATCTTCCAGACCAGCCCGACGATGCCGCACACGGCCAGCATCACGTAGATGGACTGCGCCAGCATGGCGGCCGGGACGTGAATATAGATGATCCGAAAGCTGTTGCCTTGCTGGTAGTCCGGCGGCGCGAAGGCCAACCCCCAAACCACACCGATGCTGATCAGTAGCAACGCCGCGACGCTCAGCCACGGCAGCAGTTTGCCACTGATACCGTAAAACCATTTGGGTGAGCCGAGCTTATGAAACCAGGTCCAGTTCATTGCTGTTTCCATCACGGTTGCTGCTCGTCATCACGAAGCAGCCAAAGGGTCTTTACTGGTTAAAAAATAACCAGACCTCATTATTCGCCGACGCTGATCTTCAGGCCAGCAGCTATTGCAAAAGGTGTCAGGGTTATCGCCAGGGCGGTCAGGCTACCAAGCCACAAGAGATAACCGGTCGCCGGCATGCCCTGCAATGCCGCCTGCAAGGCGCCACTGCCGAGAATCAACACCGGGATGTACAGCGGCAGAATCAGCAACGCCAGCAACAGGCCGCCGCGCTTCAATCCTACCGTCAACGCCGCGCCCACCGCACCGAGCAGGCTCAGCACCGGTGTACCCAGCAATAAAGAAAGCAGCAACACCGGCAGACAGGCGGCAGGCAAACCAAGCATCAACGCCAGCAAGGGTGCGAGCAAAACCAGCGCCAGGCCGGAAAAGGCCCAGTGTGCCAGTACCTTGGCCAGCACCAGAAGAGGCAGGGGGTGCGACGAAAGGACCCACTGCTCAAGCGACCCGTCTTCGAAATCACTGCGGAAAAGCCCGTCCAGCGAGAGCAAAACCGATAAAAGTGCTGCCACCCAGACCAGCCCCGGGGACAAGGTTTGCAACAATTGAGTCTCGGGGCCGACCGCCAATGGGAACAAAGAGACGACGATGGCGAAGAACACCAACGGATTCGCCAATTCGGCAGGACGGCGGAACAGCAAACGTGCCTCGCGGGCGACCAACAGGCCGAAAACACTCATACGGCCCAGTTCCCCAAATCAATGTCGCGATAGCCGGCCGGCATCCGGGTCAGGGTGTGGTGAGTGGTCAGGACCACCATGCCACCCCGCTCGCAGTGCGCAGCCAGGTGTTCTTCGAGTTGCGCCACGCCTTGTTTGTCGAGCGCGGTGAACGGCTCATCGAGGATCCACAGCGGCGGGCTGTCCAGATACAAACGCGCCAACGCGACGCGGCGCTGTTGCCCGGCGGAGAGCGTGTGGCAGGGAACATCCTCGAAACCGCGCAGCCCCACCGCCGTCAGCGCCTGCCAGATCGCCTCATGGGAGGCCGGTTGATGCAAGGCGCAGAGCCAGCTGAGGTTTTCCTCGGGGGTCAGCAAATCCTTGATGCCGGCGGCATGGCCGATCCACAGCAGATTGCGCGCCAGTTCAAGACGCTGATCGTTCAGCGGCTGGCCATTGAGCAACACTTGACCGGCGGTCGGCTGCATCAAACCGGACAGCAGACGTAAAAGACTGGTCTTGCCACTGCCGTTGGGCCCGCTGATTTGCAACATTTCGCCACTGGCCAGTCTCAATTCGAGATTTTCGAAGAGCAGCCGAAGGTCTCGCTCACAGGCAAGGGCAACGGTTTGCAGGACAGGACTGGTCAAGAGATCACGGGCCTTTTGCGGTTCAAGTCGGCAGTGGAGCGGCCGCTAAAGAGATGCAGGATAGATGCATTGGCGGCCCGTTTTAGAGAGCTGCGTCAATCAATTGCAATGTTTTTAGCGCCCAGGTGCAACGGGGCGGCATTATACATGCCATGCCCGACTCTAAAGAGCGCAATTTCCACAGGTTGTGACCGCATATGACAGGCGAAATGAACATCCTTCCGCTGCCGCAGACCACGCCCGCGACTTCGCGGCCGCTGGTGGTGAGTGGTGAGCTACTCAAGCTGCTGACGCCGATGGAGGGCCTGATTTCCGTTGGGCAAACCGCCAAGGCTGAAGTGCTCTCGCTCAAGCAGACGGATCAGACCTTTCAGCTGTTGCTCAAAGTCACCCTCGACAGCGGCCGCCAGACCACGGTCCAGGCCACCAGTACTCAGCCGTTGCCTCAGGGCACCAGCCTGGCGATCACCCAGCCATCGGCGGGCAATCTGGCGATCACGGTGCAACAGGCCATCGCCTCCAGCGTCGCGACCCTCACCCGCATCGACACGGCGCAACTGCCGGTCGGGACGTTGCTGCAAGGCAAAGTACTGACCTCTCAGGTCATGCCGCAGGTGCCGGGCCAGCCGACGGTGTTTCGCTCGATGGTGAGCCTGCTCAACACGGCGCTGAGTGGCAGCACGCTGAGCATCGACAGCCCGACGCCACTGCGCATCGGTACATTGCTGAGCGCCTTGGTGCAGGACACCCAGACCCTGAAATTCGTCCCGTTGAGCAGCCGTCAGGAACAGTTGGCGGTGACCCAACAACTGGTCAGCCAGCAAAGTCGCCAAGGCTCTCTGGATGGCTTGATCAAAGTCCTGCAAAACCTGCCGCCGTCGGATCAGACCTCTAGCGACCTGCGCGCTGTCGTGGACAAGCTGCTCGCCGGCCTGCCAGATGTTCAGCAACTGAGCACGCCCAAAGGCCTGGCCCTGGCGCTGGCCAACAGCGGCCTGTTCCTTGAAGCGAAACTGCTGACCGGACAAAACCCGACGCTGACGCCAGACATGAAGGGCGACCTGCTCAAGTTGATCGCACAACTGACGCCGGGCCTGCCGGCCAACACCAATCTCAACGCGATTATTGCCGCCAACACCTTGGCCCAGGCGCTGCCGAGTTTCGTGCGTAGCGCCTTGGGCATGCTGGGGCAAGTCAGCGCCAAACCATTGCCGACCAGTTTCCCGCTCCCCGAGCGTCTGCTGCAAAGTCAGGACGGTGAAGGCGATCTGGAACACTTGCTGCGCCTGGCAGCGGCGGCCGTCTCGCGTCTGCAAAGCCATCAACTGTCGAGCCTGGAACAGACCGGCCTCACCGACGACGGTCGCCTGCTCAGCACCTGGCAACTGGAAATCCCCATGCGCAACCTGCAGGACATCGTGCCGTTGCAGGTCAAATTCCAGCGCGAAGAAGCGCCCGAGAAAGAACAACCGCACGAACGCCGCGACGAACGCGAACCCAAGCAACAATTGTGGCGAGTCGATCTGGCGTTCGACATGGAGCCGTTAGGGCCGTTGCAGATTCAGGCACAGCTGATCAAAGGCAGTCTCTCCAGTCAGTTGTGGGCCGAGCGGCCGTACACCGCGAGCCTGATCGAAAGCAATCTGGCCGGGCTGCGCGAACGCCTGCTGGCGTCAGGCCTGAACGTCGGCGATCTGGATTGCCACCTCGGCACACCGCCACAAGGCCCTCAAACCCGCCTCGAACAACGCTGGGTCGACGAAACCGCATGAACAAATCCACCGCACCGCGCCAGGCCATCGCCCTCAAATACGACGGCAGCCACGCCCCTACCCTCACGGCAAAAGGTGATGAGGAATTGGCCGAAGCCATTCTGCAGATTGCCCGTGATTATGAAGTGCCGATCTACGAAAACGCCGAGCTGGTGAAACTGTTGGCGCGGATGGAATTGGGGGAGAGTATTCCCGAGGAGTTGTATCGCACGATTGCAGAGATCATTGCGTTTGCGTGGAATTTGAAGGGTAAGTTTCCGGCCGGGCATGATCCGGAAGCGGTAATGGTGGAGAAAGATGTCACCGAGCGCGGGGATGATTGCTGAGGATTCGAGGACGCCTTCGCGGGCAAGCCCGCTCCCACAGGGATAGGTGGTGAACACAAAACGTGTTAACGCAGCCAATCCAATGTGGGAGCAACTGTCTTGATGACCTTTATTTTGAAGGCATATTGATAGACAGCTGAACTCCCACAGCTTTAGGCCATGCGATGCCCTACAGGAACACCGCGACCCGTTTAGGCCAAGGGTTCTTTC